>NZ_JBQOIF010000011.1:0-133943 GCF_052665395.1 Stenotrophomonas sp. 3(2025)
CCACCCACCCGGCCCATCACCCGCATCCATCAGTGCGCGCGCGCCGCAGAGGGGGCTGCGCCCGATGGAGTGGAATACCTCAGTACCGCTTGATCCCCGGCACCGTGCAGCCTTCAATCTGCGCGTGCGCGGACACCGCATTCTCCTTCTCGCCCCGCGCCAGGCGCGCCTGCTCGATCGTCGCCCAGTGCCGGCGGCACAACGGCCCCGTCTTCGAGCCAAGGTCCACAGCCTTGCGTGCGAACGTTTCCGCCTCCGCCCACTGGCCCTGCAGCAGCGCCAGTTCCGCGCGTTCCTGCAATACCGACGGATCACCGGCCACGATCTGCAACGCCTGGTCCAGGCTGCCGGCCGCGCCAGCCAGATCATTGGCCTTGCGCTGGCTCAGCGCCGTCTGCCGCAGATCCTCAACCTGGGAATCGCGCAGTGGCTGCACCGACAGTTCCTTGTCATCCGGGCCGGCTGCGGCTTCCACGGCTGCCAGCCGCTGTGCGGGCGTGGTGGTGTCCACCGGCTTGACCACCTGCGGCGCGCTGCTCACGCAGGCCGCCAGGGCCAGGCTGAGGCCACTCAGGACCAAGGGCTGGAACAGCGAACGGATAGTCATCGGCATCATCGGCTTGGAGGAGGAGTCGCTGCAGCAGGTGCTGCGGCAGGTTCGGCGGCGGGTTCGGGCTTACGGTCAAGACCAAACCAGCTGCGCCAGCCGCCGCCTTCGCCTTCCGCACCGTCCTGCGCGTCCGGCAAGGCCGCCGGTGCACACGGTTCATACGCAGGCGCATAGCCCACCACGAACGGGAAGCGGCGGGCACCCGGGCACCCTTCATCGGTGCTGTTGGTTCCCGTGGCCGCAACCGGCTGCCAGTCCAGGCCCTTGTTGCTGACCTTCAACGGCGCCGTCGGCAGGCGCTGGAAGATGCCCGACCACACCCGCATCGCGCCGGTGGCGCCATACAGGCCGGCCTGTTCGTTCTGGTCATTGCCCATCCAGATCACCGCCAGGTGATCGCCGGTGTAACCGGCATACCAGCTGTCGCGGCCATCGTTGGTGGTGCCGGTCTTGCCGGCCGGCTGCAGGCGGCCCAGGCCATCGGCGTTCAAACGCTGCGCGGTACCACTGGCCACCACCTGCTGCAGGCCGATGCTGATCAGGTTGGCGGCAATCGAGTCACCTTCCTGTGCCGGTGCCGGGGTCTTGTCGTAGCGCTTGAGCAGCTTGCCCTGCGGATCAAGGACGCCACGCACCGCGTGCAGCGGCTGGATCTCGCCGCCCGATGCCAGGAACTGGTACAGCTGCGCCATCGCGTACGGGCTCTGGTCGGTCGAGCCGAGGATCACCGCCGGGTTCGCCTCGGCCTTGATGCCGGCCAGCACGTGGATCAGCTGCGTCACCCGTTCCGGGCCGACCTGCATGCCCACCCGTACCGTCGCCTGGTTGTAGGAGTGGGCGAGCGCATCGATCAGGCGCACGGTGCCGTGGCTGCGGTTGTCCGCATTGCCGGGGTTCCAGTTGCGGCCGCGGCCAAGCTGCACCGTCACCGGTGAATCATCGACCCAACTGGCCAGCGAATAGCGGTCCGGCTGCGCCAGTGCCAGCAGGTACACGAATGGCTTGAGCAGCGAGCCGACCGGGCGCTGCGCCTCGATGGCACGGTTGAAGCCGACCTCGGACACGTCGCGGCTGCCGATCACCGCCACCACGTCACCGTTGTGCACGTCGGTCATCACCAGGCCGGCCTGCAGCTCGGGGCGACGCTTGCTTTCCAGCGACTTGATGGTGCGCGTGACCGCACCTTCGGCATAAGCCTGCGCGGACGGCGACATGCCGCTCATCACGCTCAGGCCAGCGCCCTGCAGGGCGGATTCCGGATAGTCGTGGGCAAGCTGGCGACGCACCAGGTCAACGTAGGCCGGGAAACGGTTGGCTGCCACCAGGCCCGGGGTCTTGGGCACGCCCAGCGGCGCTTTCAACGCACGCTGGTACTCGGCATCGTCGATCAGGGTCGCCTCGTGCAGTTTGCCCAGCACGAAGTTGCGACGGTCCAGCGCGCGCTCGGGATTGCGCCGCGGGTCGTAGTAGGACGGCCCCTTGACCAGGCCGATCAGCAGCGCGATCTGCTCGGTTTCCAGCGAGGAGAGATCGCGGCCGAACCAGAACTCGGCACCGGAGGACATGCCGTGGATCGCCTGGCTGCCGCGCTGGCCCAGATACACCTGGTTGAGGTACGCCTCGAAGATGGTGCGCTTGTCATAGCGCGCTTCCATGATCAACGCATACAGCACTTCGTTGAACTTGCGGGTGACGGTCTGTTCCTTGCCGATTCCCAGCAGGCCGCTGCGGGCCAGCTGCTGGGTCAGGGTGGAAGCGCCCTGGCGGCTCTGCCCACCGGAGCGGACAGTCACCCAGACCGCGCGCGCGATGCCGGACAGATCAATGCCGTGATGGCGGTTGAAGTCCTTGTCCTCGACCGCCTGCAGGCCAGTGACCAACAGGTCCGGCGCCTCATTCATGCGGATCAGGCGGCGTTCTTCCTGCTTCTGCCCATACAGCGTGGCAATGCGCGCAGGATCCATGCGGGCCGCCTTCAGCGCCTTGCGGCTGTCGGCGTCCCGCAACGATGCGATGCTGCCACCGGACAGCGACAGCTCGACCCGGCGCGCAGCAACGTGTCCATCGACATCGTTGTAGCCGCGGCTGGAGATGACGAAGCGGCCGCCCTGCACCGCATAGGTTGCCGGATCCTTGCCCTGGCCATCATCGCGATAGGCCGAGGCGGCCAGTTCGGTCTTCAGAGTTGCCGCATCCATCGCCTTGCCGGGCATCAGCACCAGCGGGCGTGCATAGACGCGCGTCGGGATCTGCCAGCGCAGCTCACCGAAGCGTTGCGTCACCTGCTGGTTCAGGTACAGCGTATAGGGGATCAGGAAACCCAATCCCAACGCGACCGCCGCCATGCTCCAGGTGATCAGTCGGCGGCGCCAGAGCGGACCGGCGTCCTGCTGGTCGTCGTCGTCGAAATCGTCGATATCGTCTGAATCGTAGCGTCGGGGCACGGGAATGCGACAATGTAGGGTCTGGCGAGTCTACCCCAGCCGCTGCGGCAGGCGAATTCTCCCGGCCCCCCTGCTTAAGCTGGAGTTGCAACCGGATGGCGATGTCCCTGGCCGAAATCCGCTACCTGATCAATCGCCTGACCGGCTTGGCCCGCCGCAGCCTGGCCAGCCTGCGTACCCGCGGCTGGCGGGCCACCTGGCAGCGGATACGGGTGCACACCCAGCGCGCGGTGCCCGCACCGCGCAAGCCGCTGTACCTGCCACCGGCACAACCGTTCGCTCCCTTTGCGGTGCCCACCAGCGATACCCCGGACGTCAGCATCGTCATTCCGGTCTACAACCACGTCGACCATACCCTGGCCTGCCTGCGCGCCCTGGCCGCGCACCCGCCGTCGGTGGCCTGCGAAATCCTGGTGGTGGACGACGGCAGCAGCGACGCAACGGTGCAGTGGATGCCGCAGATCAGTGGCCTGCGCTACGAAGTGCGCGAGCACAACGGTGGTTTCATCGAGGCCTGCAACGATGGCGTGTCGCGCACGCGCGGCCGCTATGTGGTGCTGCTCAACAACGATACCGTGCCGCAGCCGGGCTGGCTGGAGGCATTGCTGGACACCTTTGCCACCGTCGCCAATGCCGGCCTGGTCGGCAGCCAGCTGCTGTACCCCGACGGCCGCCTGCAGGAATCGGGTGGGGTGATCTTCAGCGATGGCAGCGGCTGGAGCTACGGCCGTTTCGAAGCAGCCGATGATCCGCGCTTCGCCAGCCTGCGCGACGTCGATTACTGCTCCGGCGCCGCGCTGATGCTGCCGCGCGCCCTGTGGCAGCAGCTGGGCGGCTTCGACACCCGCTACAAGCCCGCCTACTACGAAGACACCGACCTGGCCTTCCGCGTGCGTGCGCAGGGCCTGCGGGTACTGGTACAACCGGCCAGCCGGGTGATCCACGATGAAGGCACCAGCAACGGCACCGATACCGGCAGCGGCGTGAAAGCCTACCAGGTACGCAACCAGGGAATTTTCGCAGCCAGATGGGCCGCTGAACTGGCCTCCCATCCGAAGGTCGGCGAGGTACCCTCGCCGGCGCTGCTGCTGCGCGGCCGCCGCCAGGTGCTGATCCTCGATGAGGAAGTACCGCGCCCGGAGCGCGACTCCGGCTCGCTGCGCCAGGTCAACCTGATCCGGCTGCTGCTGCAGGGCGGCGCCCACGTGGTGTTCGTGCCCACCCGGCGCGAACACGGCGGTGTGGCGACCGAAGCCCTGCAGCGGATGGGCGTGGAAGTCTGGTACGCGCCCTTCCTGGACGGTGTCGCAGGCTGGCTGCGCAGCCACGGCACCCGTTTCAACGTGGTGATGATGGTGCGCCATCATGTCGCCAACGAATGCCTGCCGCTGCTTGAACGCTATGCCCCGCAGGCGCGCACCGTGTTCGACACCGTCGACCTGCACTACCTGCGCGAACGCCGGGGTGCGGAAGTGGCTGGCGATGCTGGCCTGCTGCGCAACGCCGAACGCACCCGCGCCAGTGAACTGGCAGTGATGGACCGGTGCGACATCACCGTGCTGGTCAGCGCCGCCGAGCGCGAACAGCTGCAGGCCGATGCGCCCCAGGTCCGGGTGGAACTGATTTCCAACCTGCATGAAGTCGCCGGAACCGGCGCACCGTTCGCACAGCGCCACGACCTGGTGTTCGTCGGCGGCTTCCGCCACCCACCGAACCTGGACGCGATGGAGTGGTTCATCGGCGACGTGTTCCCGCACATCCGCGCAGCATTGCCGCAGGTGCGCCTGCATTGCATCGGTGCCGGCGCACCGGACACGCTGCTTGCCCTGGCTGCTACCCAGCCGGGCGTGGTGATGCATGGCTTCGTCGAAGACATCGTTCCGTACATGGACGGTGCCCGCATCGCCATCGCGCCGCTGCGTTTCGGCGCCGGCGTGAAGGGCAAGATCAACCTGAGCATGGCTCATGGCCAGCCCGTGGTCGGCACCACCTGCGCGGTGGAAGGCATGCACCTGCGCGCCGGCCAGGATGTACTGGTGGCCGACGATGCAACCGGCTTTGCCGATGCGGTGGTCCGCCTGTACCAGGATCCTGTGCTGTGGCAGCAGCTGGCAGCCGCCGGCCTGGCCAACGTGGCCGAGCATTTCTCGCTGGATGCCGCATCGGCAACCGTGCAGCGGGTGTTCTTCGATCAGTCGATGTGACCGCCTGCGTGCCGCAGGCGGTCCTCGAACGCGGGAAGCTCGGCCAGGTCCGGCTGCAACCGCCGCACCTGCTCCACGGCTGAAGCGGCAAACTCCACATCACCGCGACCCAGCCGTTCGCTGCCGATCGCCAGCCAGCGTTGTGCCAGGCGGGCACGCGCATCGGGCAAGCCTGTGGCGGTCGGCGCCAGGGTCTGCCAGGCCTGCAGGCAGGCGCCCGCAGCCTGCACCCGGTTCTGCCGCAGGTTGTCATCAAAACAGGACCGGCTGGCGGGCAGCAGACGCGCTGCCGCTGCCTTGACCCGGCTGTCGCGCGGCGCCAGTGCCTGCGCTTCGCGCAGCGCATCGAAGGCGCTGTGACCGGGAGGGCTGATCCACTGTCCGGCACGCTCGGCGCGGTCGATCTGGCGCAACCGATCACGCAACTGACGCTCACGCTGGGCCGCGCTGATACCCGGCTGCTGCAACGACTGGCGCGCCTGCCGCGCACGCTGCAGGCGCTGTGCCAGCTGCTGCTGCGCTGCCTGCGAGGCACCCATACCTGCCGCCAGCGCAGCGTCCTTGTCGGCCGCCTCGAACTGGAAGTCGTCAGCCCGCTTCTGGCTGCGCGCCAGCAACGCCTGCACGACCTGCTCGCGCCCACGCAGTGCAGTAGGATCATCGGACGTGACCGCCAGCACGGCCTGGAAACTATCCGCAGCCGTCTCGAGCTGCTGCCGTTTTAGCGCACGCTGACCCTGCTGCAGCCGTTGATCGACGGCCTGGGAGAGCGCTTCCTGGCTGGCAGGAAGCTCGGAATGACCTGCATCGAACTGGCGTGCACGCTGCAGGATCACAGCCGCCGTGGCCAATTCGCCGCGCGCGGCCTGTGCACGCGCGTGCTGCAGCAGATCGCTCAATGCGTCCTCGCGCCCCTCCAGTGCAGGCAGGTTGTCCGGCTGCAGTGCCAGCACGCGCTGGAACAACGGCAGCGCGCTGCTGTCGCCGTCGTCCAGCCGCCCCGCTGCAAAGGCATTGCGGGCCTGCGCAAGCAATGCGCCGATGCCAGCGCCGGCGCGACGACGCGCCTGCAGCTGCTGGGCCACCGCATCCGCTTCGGCACGCGGCACCTGCAGCTCACGTGCCAACGCCAGCGCCTGTGCGCAGCCGTCCAGGTCGCCCGCCTGCAACCGCTCACGCGACTGCTGCAACGCTGCCGCGCCGGTGCGGGCCAGGCCCTGTCGCGCCTGCGGGCGGTCGCCATCAAGGGCCAGCACCGCCTGGTAGCGTTCTCGCGCGCCGCTGCCGTCGGCCGCGGTCAGGCGTCCTTCGCTCAGTGCGCGATCGCCCTCGGCCAGCAGCTGTTCTATCTGTGGCTCATCCCAGAACCAGTCCGCCAGCGGTTTGCGCACCAGTACCAGCAGCACGAACACGGCTGCGGCCGCCAGCAGTGCCCAACGCCACACCCGTCGTGCGTGGCGCGCCTGCAGCCACCACCAGCGGCTTTCACGGCGAACGCGATCCAGCGCCGGATGTGCGGCGCCGTGTGAACGATGCGGGGGCTCGCGTTCCATGCGTGCAGGGTAGCCGGGGCAGCGTGAAGCTCAGCCCAGACGACGCGCCTCGCTCACGCCCGGCAACGCATCGAGCTTGCCCAGCAGATTCGACAACTGGCCGTAGTCGCTGACCTTCAACCGCAGGCGCAGATGCGCGCGGCCACTGTTGCGGACGTTGTCGCTGTGGATGTCCAGCACGTAGGCGTCTTCCTGTGCGATCAGGTTGGTGATGTCCTTCAGCAGCCAGCGGCGGTCGACCGCCTCGACCACCACGTCCACTTCATAGCCACCGCCGGCCTGGCCCCATTCCACCGGCAGGATCCGCTGCGGGCTGGTCGCAGCCAGCCGTGCCAGTGCCACGCAGTCTGCACGATGTACGGTGACACCACGGCTACGGGTCAGGTAGCCGACGATCGGTTCGCCCGCCACCGGCTGGCAGCAGCGCGCCAGCTGCACCAGCAGATTGCCCACGCCCTGTACGGTGAACTTGGACTTGCCCAGGTTCTCGCGGCGCGCGGTCGGCCGCGGCAAGGCCGACGTCGGCGCCGGCTGGCTGGCCGCACGCTCGGCCTCCAGCAGCGAACGGCTGACCTGGTTGGGGCCTGTATCGCCCAGGGCGACCTGGATGTACAGGTCGTCGACGCTGTCGGCGTGGAACTTCTTCGCCGCCGCGGACAGGTCAGAATGCTGCAGGCCCAGTCGCTTCAGTTCGCGCTCCAGCAGCTCGCGCCCCGCTTGCACGTTGCGCGCACGGTCCAGCTTGTGGAACCAGCTGCGGACCTTCTCACGCGAGCGGTTGCTGGCCAGGAAGCCGTTGGCCGGCATCAGCCAGTCGCGGCGCGGGTCGGCCTCCTTGCCGGTGAGGATCTCGACGCGATCCCCGCTGCGCAGGCGGTAGGTCAACGGCACGATGCGGCCGTTGACCTTGGCCCCACGGCAGCGGTGCCCGACCATGGTGTGCACCTGGTAGGCAAAATCCAGCGGCGTTGCGCCCTGCGGCAGGTCCAGCACTTCGTCCTTCGGGGTCAGCGCGTAGACACGGTCTTCGGTCAGCTCGGCATCAAGCGCTCCGGCCAGTTCATTGCCCTGCCCGTCCTGCGCCTGCTCCAGCAGCTGCCGCATCCAGGTGATCTTGCGATCGAACGACTTCTCCGCGCCCTTGCCGCCTTCTTTGTACTTCCAGTGCGCGGCCACGCCCAGCTCGGCCTGCGCGTGCATGTCGTGGGTGCGGATCTGCACTTCGATGGTGCGCCCTTCCGGGCCAACCACCGCCGTGTGCAGCGAGCGGTAATCGTTGGCCTTGGGCCGGGCGATGTAATCGTCGAACTCGCTCGGCACCGGCGCCCACAGCGCATGCACCACGCCGAGCGCGGCGTAGCAGGCGGCGACGTCGTCGACCATCACCCGTACCGCACGGATGTCATACAACTGGTCGAAGGCCAGGCGCTTCTTCTGCATTTTCCGCCAGATGCTGTAGATGTGCTTGGGCCGGCCACTGACCTCGGCGCGGATGCCCTGCACGCCCAGTTCGCGCGACAGCACCTTCTTCACATTTTCGACGTAGCGCTCGCGGGCGATGCGGGTCTCGTCGACCTCGCGCGCGATGCGCCGGTAGGTGTCCGGCTCCAGGTGACGGAAGGCCAGGTCTTCCAGTTCCCACTTCAACTGCCAGATGCCGAGCCGGTTGGCCAGCGGCGCATGGATGTCGCGGGTCAACTGGGCCAGCGCGCGGCGCTGCTCCTCATCGAGCTTGTCGGCCGCGCGCATGCGCGCCAGCTGCCGGGCCAGCAGGATCGGCACCACCCGCAGGTCGCGAATGATCGCCAGCAGCAACCGGCGCAGGCCTTCGCTGTTGCGGCCGGCCTCGCGACCGGCATGCAGTGCCCAGACGGGATCGGCCGCATCCTGGCCATCGAGCAGGCCGATCACCGCCGCTTTGTGGCTGCCCAGCGGCAACGCGTCGAGGTGGACGCGCAGGCCCGGCAGATCGAACAGCAGGGCCGCCACCACAGCGCCCTCGTCTGCCGAGAGCATTGCCAGCGCGTCCAGGGTATCGCCCAGCACCGACCAGCTGGCACGCATCTGCGGGTCGCAGTCCGGCGCTTCCCAATGCCCGCGCAGGGCCTGGCGCAGCGGAGCCGGCAGCACGGCTGCCGAGGGACGGTTCAACAAGGCATCCAGGCCGGGGACGGAAGCGCGGTTCACAGCATCGAGCAGGCAAGACAGAAGCCCCTACACTAGCGCCGCAGCCGTTCAGGAACAATCGCCGCGGCCACCATCGCCGGGAATGTGGACATGCCGCTACACTCGCCGACATCCACCGGAGAGTTCCGCCATGCCTTCGATCACCCTGCCTTTCCGCCCTCGCCTGCTGGCCTGTGCCGCCGTGCTGATGTCCCTGTCGGCGCCTGCGCTGGCCCAGCGCGTGGTGCAGGGTGACCTGCAGCAGCAGATGTCACCGGCCGAATTCAAGGCCGCAGGCCTGGACAAGCTCAATGCCGCCGAGCTGGCCACGCTGAACCGCTGGCTGCAGGGCAAGGTTGAAGCCGCCACCACCGAGGCCGTCGCTGCGGTGCGCGAAGAAGCGCGCGAGGAAGGCCGCCAGGAAGTGATCGTGAAGAACCGCGGCTTCTTCGACTTCGGCAGCAACGAGCCGATCAGCGGCGTGCTGCAGGGCGAGTTCCGCGGTTTCGGCAAGGGCCGGATCTACGTGCTGGACAATGGCCAGCAGTGGGAACAGACCGATGCCACCTCGATTTCCGGCGTACGCAAGCAGTCGCCGAAGGTCAGCATCAGCCCCGGAGTGATGGGCGTGTGGTACCTGAAGGTCGAAGGCGTGAACACCCAGCCCAAGGTGCGCCGCACCAAGTAACGACGCTGTCAGGCGGTCGCGCCGATTTCTCGCTCGGCAGAAACCCGCCGTGCGATGACCCGCAGTAGATCCACGCCATGCGTGGATGCCATTCCGCTTGACCCCGCCGACGAGTGCCCGGCGGGGCCAGCCCAGGGATTACGAGACCTGGCGCAGTGCGGTCACCCGCTGCGCCAGCTTCTTCGCCGAAACGCCGGTGCGTGCGCCCAGCTCCTGGGCGAACAACGAAACCCTCAGCTCTTCCAGATCCCAGCGCAAGGCCTGCCACTGCGGCCGCTCGCGCAGGCCCTGCTGCTCGCCCACCTGCAGTGCCTCCAGGAACGGGTGCAGTTCCAGCATGCGCGCCTGGTCACGTGGGGGATCGCGCTTGGCGCGTTCGGTGCGCAGGATCATCGCTTTCAGGTAACGCGGGTACTGCGCCAGGGCATCGGCCGGCGTGTCGCGCAGGAAGCCGGGATGGATCAGCCCAACCAGCTGCGCTTCCATGTCGTCCAGATTGCCGCGCGCCCAGCCCATCAACGGTGCTTCCAGCATCGGTTTCAATTCGGCCACCAGGGCGAGGATCGTCTCGGCCAGCTTCAACCGCTGCATGGCCTCGCCGAACAGCGTTTTTGCGGCGTGCTCGCGACGCTGCTCGAACGCCGCCGCATCGCGGATGTCGCCCAGGCCGTCGGCCAGCACGGCATTGAGCGCCGCATCGACCAGATCGCCACGCAGGCGTTCCTGGGTTTCGATCGAGGCGTACAGCAGCCCGGTCTTCGCCGCTACCGGCAACTGCTTGCGTGCCTGCTTGATCTTCTCGCCCAGGCCGATCTCCAGCAGTCGACGCACGCCCAGCGGGTGCGCTTCCTCGGCCTGCTGGCGATCAGCAAAGATGCGCAGTGCAACGCTGTCACCCTCATCCAGCAGCGCGGGATAGGCCGGCACGCCGGCTTCGCCCGGCACCTGCAGCGGAATCGGCGTGGCCGGGAACGAGCGCAGGCCATCGGCCGCCATCTCGCGCCCGGCACGTGCGGCGAAGGCATCGCCGGCACGGCCACCGAACTTCGCACGCAGCACATCGAGGTCGCGCGAGGTTGCCAGCACCTTGCCCTGCTCGTCGCGCAGGCGCAGGTTCATGTGCAGGTGCGGTTCGATTGAACCGGGCTCGAAATCGGTAGCGGCCACGGTTGCCCCGGTTGCACGGGACAGGAAACGCGCCAGCTCGCCGGTGATTGCGTCCGCGCTGGGCTGCGGGAAGGCCTCGTAGAACGCGCGCGCGAAATCCGGTGCCGGCACGTAGTTGCGCCGCATCGCCTTGGGCAGGCTGCGGATCAAGGCCGCCGCCTTGTCGGCAACGAAACCCGGCGCCAGCCACCCCAACTGCACTGCATCCAGTGCATTGAGCAGATGCAGCGGCACGTCCAGGGTCACGCCGTCATCGTCGGCCCCCGGTTCGAAGCGGTAGTGCAGCGGCAACCGCGCCTGGCCCAGCACCAGGTACTTCGGGTAGCGCTCCTGCTCGCTGCCTTCGCCCGGCAGCAGATCCATCAACGACCAGTGCAAGCCCTTGCGCTGTTCCGGCGGCAGCGCCTTCCACCACACATCCAGCCCGGACGCGGAATGAATCTGCGGCGGCACCCGGTCCAGGTACCAGCGTGCCTGCCAATCCTCGTCGGCAACAATGCCGGCACGGCGCAGCTTGGCTTCTTCCTCGCGCGCCTGCTCCAGCACCTTCTTGTTGTCGGCCACGAAGCTGGCGCGGGTGTTGATCTCACCGGTCACCAGTGCCTGCCGCACGAAGATGTCATGCGCCTCGCCGGCGTTGATGCGGCCGTAATGCACCGGTTTTTTCGGTGCCAGCACCAGCCCGAACAGGCTGATCTGCTCGGAGGCCAGCACCTGGCCCTGCGCACGCGACCAATGCGGGTCGAAGTGCTTGCGCAGCAGCAGGTGCGGCAGTTCGGCAATCACCCAGTCCGGCTCGATCGCCGCCAGGGTCATGCCCCACACCTTCTGCGTATCCAGCAGGTTGGCGGCCAGCAGCCACGGTGGCGGCCGCTTGGACAGCGTCGAACCGGGGAACGGCAGGAAACGGCGTTGGCGCGGCGCCTGGAAATCACCCTTCTCGCTGCGATGGCCGATCTGCGTGGGCAGGCCCGCCACCAACGCCCGATGCAGGGTCTGGTAAGCCGTGGCGCGAACGCGTTCGCTGTAACCACCGCCGTCGGGCGCCTGGTCCTTCTGCGCACGGGCGGCGACCGGCGCGGGCGCCGTTTCGGCCTTGCCCTCGCGGGCCAGGCGCGCGGCACGGTGCAGCTGGCCACGGGTCGCCTTCACCGCAGCAGCGTCATCGCGCGCCGGAGCCGGCGCACTGCTGCCGGCCAGCAGCGGTGCCATCGATGCCTCGTTGGCCTCTTCCTTCCAGCCCAGTTCCTCGCACAGCAGGCGCAGCTGCCGATGCAGCTCGCGCCATTCGCGCATGCGCAGGAAGCCGAGGAAGTGGCGGCCGCACCAGTCGCGCAGCTTGGACTGGGTCAGATCCTCATGGGACTGGCGATAGGCGTCCCACAGGCGCAGCACACCGACGAACTCGGAGCGGCCATCGGCGAACTGCGCGTGTGCGTTGTCGGCGGCGCCACGCGCCTCGGGCGGCCGCTCGCGCGGATCCTGGATGCCCAGGAACGAGGCGATCACCAGCATCGGTCGCAGGCAGCCTGCCGCCTGCGCCGCCACCAGCATGCGCGCCAGCTTCACGTCCACCGGCAGGCGCGCCATCTGCTTGCCGATCGCGGTCAGGTGGCGCTGGCTGTCGATCGCCCCCAGCTCGGTCAGATGCTGCCAACCGTCAGCGACGGCCCGCTCATCCGGCGCCTCAAGGAACGGGAAATCCTCGATGCGGCCCAGGCCAAGCTGCAGCATGCGCAGAATCACCCCGGCCAGGCTGGAACGACGGATTTCCGGATCGGTGAACTCCGCCCGCGCCTGGAAATCGGCCTCGGCATACAGGCGATAGCAGATGCCCTCGGCCACGCGGCCACAGCGGCCCTTGCGCTGGTTGGCACTGGCCTGCGAGATCGGCTCGATGTGCAGCCGGTCCAGCTTGTTGCGCGGGCTGTAACGCTTGACGCGGGCGAAACCGGGGTCGACCACATAGCGGATGCGCGGCACCGTCAACGAGGTCTCGGCCACGTTGGTGGCCAGCACGATGCGTCGGTTCGGGCCGGGGTTGAACACCCGGTCCTGGTCCTGGTTGGACAGCCGCGCGTACAGCGGCAGCACTTCGGTATTGCGGTACTTGCGCCGCTCCAGTGACTGGTGTGCATCGCGGATCTCACGCTCGCCCGGCAGGAAGATCAGCACGTCGCCACGGGAATCCAGGCGGGTGATTTCGTCGATGGCCGCAACGATCGCATCGTTGACCGTGCGTTCGCCCTGGTCTTCGCCCTCGCCTTCCAGCGCGCGATAGCGCACCTCGACCGGATAGGTACGGCCTTCGACGCTGATTACCGGGGCATTGTCAAAATGCTGGGCGAAGCGCTCGGTATCGATGGTCGCCGAAGTGACGATCAGCTTCAGGTCCGGGCGCTTGCGCAGCAGCTGCTTGAGATAGCCAAGCAGGAAGTCGATGTTGAGGCTGCGTTCGTGCGCTTCGTCGACGATGATCGTGTCGTAGTTCGACAGCCAGCGATCACTGGCGATCTCGGCCAGCAGGATGCCGTCGGTCATGAACTTGATGCGGGTGTCTTCGCCGACCTTGTCGTTGAAGCGCACCTGGTAGCCCACCAGTTGGCCCAGCTCGCTCTGCAGTTCCTGCGCGACACGGCTGGCCACCGCACGTGCGGCGATCCGGCGCGGCTGCGTGCAACCGATCATGCCGGCCTGGCCACGGCCGGCGGCCAGGCACAGCTTCGGCAGCTGCGTGGTCTTGCCCGAGCCGGTTTCACCGGCGATCACCACCACCTGATGGTCGCGGATCAACTGGGTGATGGTCTCGGCTTCACGCGCAATCGGCAGCTGTGGGTCCAGAGTAATGGCCGGCTGTTGTTGCGCCCGCGCCTGCCGGCGCTGCACCGAAACCTGCAAGGCCTGCTCGAAACTGGCGGCCAACGCCGCATCCTGTGGCTTGGCCTGGCAACGCGAGAGCATTCCCAGCAATCGTCCACGGTCGCGGCTCATGGCGCCGTCGATGGCGGCACGCTGTTGGCGCTGGCGGGACTGCGGCATTTTGTCGATAGCGTTCATCAATCGGTTCGTTTAAAACGTTGAATGCGACCAGTCATCACGACTGATTTATTGTGAAGGCCAACGATTCCACAAGGAGGAACCCCATGGCGAAGACCAAGAGCACGACCAAGCCCAAGACCGGCAAGCAGAAGCTTGCGGCTTCCGCGCCGTCGGCCCCCAACATCGATATCGGGATCACCCAGGGCGACCGCAAGAAGATCGCCGACGGATTGGCGCGGTTCCAGGCCGATGCGTTCACGCTTTATCTGAAGACCCACAACTTCCACTGGAATGTCACCGGGTCGATGTTCAACTCGCTGCACACCATGTTCGAGACGCAGTACACCGAGCAGTGGGCGGCACTGGACGACGTGGCCGAGCGCATCCGCGCACTGGGCTTCAATGCCCCGGGCTCCTACCGGGAATTTGCTGCGCTGACCTCGATCGTCGAGGAGCCGGGCCTGACCGACAGTGCGGACTGGCGTGAAATGGTACGCCAGTTGGTGGTCGCCAACGAAGCGGTATGCCGTACGGCACGTGAAGTGCTGGATGTGGCTGCCAAGGGCGACGATGCTCCGACCGAGGATCTGATGACCCAGCGCCTGCAGACCCACGAGAAATACGCGTGGATGCTGCGCTCGCTGCTCCAGTAAGGGTTGAGGGTGGTTCGGCAGGGCTGCGCCCTGCACCTGCAGAGACTTTGAAGCCAAGGCCAGAGCCAGAGCAAAAGCTGACTTCCTGTGGGTAGCGGGGTGGGTCCGGTTGCGGGGGACGCCGTGAATACGTCCCTGTAGGCTCGGTCGCGCCATCCATGGCGCTCACGCCCCCGCAACCGGACCCACCCCGCCTTCGACAAACCTCCGCGATCTGCCGGGCCAGCTCTTGGGGTCGGATCCGTTTTCCGCAGGAAAACGGATCCGACCCCATTTTATTTGTCGATATCTGACAGATTTCATCCACGCATGGCGTGGATCTACCAACCGTCACCGGAAATCTGTCGGGGGCGGGGCGGTGTGGGCTTGCAGGACCGTTGGCGCCATGGATGGCGCCATCGAGCCCCCATGGACGGGTTTACGGCGTGTCCTGCAAGCCCACACCGCCCCGCCAAACCACGGATCACCCCAGAGCCTGCTGTTGCTGCTGCTGTTGCCAGGGTTGCCGGCCAGCGGCCGGCACTACAGCAGGTGCCGGGTGCAACCCGGCCGAACCCCTGCCGGGGTAAACTAGCTGGATGGCTTCCCGTCCTGCGCACGACCTGCTCCGCCGCGTCTTTGGTTACGACGATTTCCGTGGTCCGCAGCAGGACATCGTGGAGCATGTGGCTGCCGGTCACGATGCCCTGGTGCTGATGCCTACCGGCGGCGGCAAATCACTGTGCTACCAGGTGCCCGCCCTGCTGCGTGACGGCTGTGGCATCGTCATCTCGCCGCTGATCGCGCTGATGCAGGACCAGGTCGAAGCCCTGCGCCAGCTCGGCGTGCGCGCCGAATTCCTGAACTCGACCCTGGACGCCGAAACGGCCGGCCGGGTCGAACGCGAACTGCTCGCCGGTGAGCTCGACATGCTCTATGTCGCTCCCGAACGCCTGCTGACCGGCCGCTTCCTGTCGCTGCTGTCGCGCAGCCGGATCGCCCTGTTCGCCATCGACGAAGCCCATTGCGTGTCGCAATGGGGCCACGACTTCCGCCCCGAATACCGGCAGCTGACCGTCCTGCACGAGCGCTGGCCGGAGATTCCGCGGATCGCCCTGACCGCCACCGCCGACCCGCCCACCCAGCGCGAGATCGCCGAGCGCCTGGACCTGGCCGAAGCACGTCACTTCGTCAGCTCCTTCGACCGCCCCAACATCCGCTACACCGTGGTGCAGAAGGACAACGCCCGCAAGCAGCTGAGCGATTTCCTGCGCAGCCATCGCAGCGAGGCCGGCATCGTCTACTGCATGTCACGGCGCAAGGTGGAGGAAACCGCCGAGTTCCTGTGCACGCAGGGGTTCAATGCCCTGCCCTACCACGCCGGCCTGCCCGCGGAAGTGCGTGCCAACAACCAGCGCCGTTTCCTGCGCGAGGACGGCATCGTCATGTGCGCGACCATCGCCTTCGGCATGGGCATCGACAAGCCGGACGTACGCTTCGTCGCCCATACCGACCTGCCCAAGTCGATGGAAGGCTACTACCAGGAAACCGGCCGCGCCGGTCGCGATGGCGAAGCCGCCGAGGCCTGGCTCTGCTACGGCCTGGGCGATGTGGTGCTGCTCAAGCAGATGATCGAGCAGTCCGAGGCCAGCGAGGAGCGCAAGCAGCTGGAGCGGTCCAAGCTCGACCACCTGCTGGGGTACTGCGAATCGATGCAGTGCCGCCGGCAGGTGCTGCTGGCCGGTTTCGGCGAGACCTATCCCAAGCCCTGCGGCAATTGCGACAACTGCCTGACCCCGCCGGCGGCCTGGGATGCCACCATCCCCGCGCAGAAGGCGTTGAGCTGTGTATACCGCAGTGGCCAGCGCTTCGGCGTCGGACACCTGATCGACGTCCTGCGCGGCAGCGAGAACGAGAAGGTCAAGCAGCAGGGCCACGACAAGCTGAGCACCTACGCCATCGGCCGCGACCTGGACGCGCGTACCTGGCGCAGCGTGTTCCGCCAGCTGGTGGCCGCCAGCCTGCTGGAAGTGGACAGCGAGGGCCACGGTGGCCTGCGCCTGACCGATGCCAGCCGCGATGTGCTGACCGGTCGCCGCCAGATCAGCATGCGCCGCGATGCGGTCAGTGCCAGCGCCGGGCGCGAACGCAGCGCGCAACGCACCGGCCTGTCGGTGCTGCCGCAGGACCTGGCCCTGTTCAATGCGCTGCGCGGCCTGCGCGCCGAGCTGGCGCGCGAGCAGAACGTGCCGGCCTTCGTGATCTTCCACGACAGCACCCTGCGCAACATCGCCGAACAGCGCCCGACCTCGCTGGACGAGCTGGCCCGGGTCGGTGGCATCGGCGGCACCAAGCTCAGCCGCTATGGCCCGAGGTTGGTCGAGATCGTGCGCGAAGAGGGGTGACCCCGGTAGCGCCAGGCCATGCCCGGCGGCCCGCATATCGACCGCGCTTCACGCTCGCCGGGCATGGCCCGGCGCTACCAGGCTGCGCGATTGCGCACCCTTGCCCGGCTCAAACCTTGAACCACCCGTTCAGCCGGATGTGCATGTCCGCCCACTTGCCGCTAGATTAGCGCCATGTCCTTCGCCTCGACCCTGCTCCGTGTCGTGCTCATGCTCAGCCTGTTGCTCAACGGGCTGAACGCGGCCATGGCCAGCGGGCACGAGGACATGGGCCGCATGGCCCATGCGATGGCCTCGGCGATGACCGATGAAGGCGACGCCGACTGCCACCACCACGCCGGCATGACGGCCGACGAGGCGCCGCAGGCCAAGGCCCCCGCCCACGACGCACACTGCCAGATCAAGGACTGCGTGCGCAGCTGCGCCCAGCACCCGCTGCTGGCGGTGCAGGCACTGCCTGTCCTGACCGGTCCCGGTCTTTCCCTGACCCCGCAGCCGATGCCTGCCAATGGCCGCCCGGCACCGCCGCTGCCGCCGATCTCACGCCCTCCCATCGGCTGATCCAACACGCCTCGTGCGCGCTGCGCACTGAAGCCGGCCCTGCGCTGGCGTCTTTCCGTGTTTGGAGTCACCACCATGAGTACCCGTATTCCTCCCG
The DNA here is from genome assembly GCF_052665395.1 of Stenotrophomonas sp. 3(2025). Taxonomy (NCBI): domain Bacteria; kingdom Pseudomonadati; phylum Pseudomonadota; class Gammaproteobacteria; order Lysobacterales; family Lysobacteraceae; genus Stenotrophomonas; species Stenotrophomonas sp. 3(2025). The sequence goes on from NZ_JBQOIF010000011.1 coordinate 17,567, forward strand.
GCCCGGGCGCTGTGCCCATGCCGTCGCGCCGTCTTTTCGTACAGGGCATCGCCGCTGGCGGCGTGGTCGCCGGCATCGCCGCGGCCGGCATCCCGCAGCGCGCGCTCGCCGCCGCTTCTGCCACGCCACGCCTGGCCGGCGCACCTTCGGTCATCAGCGATACCCGCGTCGAACTGGCGATCGGCGAGTCGCTGGCCAACTTCACCGGCCGCACCCGCCCGGCGATCACCGTCAACGGATCGCTGCCGGCACCGATCCTGCGCTGGCGCGAAGGCCAGACCGTGGACCTGTTCGTGCGCAACACGCTCGGCCAGCACCCTACTTCGATCCACTGGCACGGCATCCTGCTGCCGGCCAACATGGATGGCGTGCCCGGCCTGAGCTTCAACGGCATCGGCCCCGGCGAGACCTACCACTACCACTTCGACCTCAAGCAGTCCGGCACCTACTGGTATCACAGCCATTCGCTGTTCCAGGAACAGGCGGGGCTGTACGGCGCGCTGATCATCGACCCGGCCGAGCCGGCGCCGTACCGGCATGACCGCGAGCACGTGATCATGCTGTCCGACTGGACCGACATGGATCCCGGCGCGTTGTTCCGGCGCATGAAGAAGCTCGCCGAGCACGACAACTACTACAAGCGCACCCTGCCCGACTTCCTGCGCGACGCGCGTCGCGATGGCTGGTCGGCCGCGCTGTCCGACCGCGGCATGTGGGGCCGGATGCGGATGACGCCCAGCGACATCTCCGACATCAACGCGCACACCTACACCTACCTGATGAACGGGACCGCGCCGGCCGGCAACTGGACCGGGCTGTTCCGCACTGGCGAAAAGGTGCTGCTGCGCTTCATCAACGGTGCGTCGATGACCTACTTCGACGTGCGCATTCCCGGCCTGAAGATGACCGTGGTCGCCGCCGACGGCCAGTACATCCATCCGGTCAGCATCGACGAGTTCCGCATCGCCCCGGCCGAAACCTACGACGTACTGGTGGAACCCAGCGGCCAGGATGCCTTCACCATCTTCTGCCAGGACATGGGCCGCACGGGTTTTGCCGCCGGCACCCTCGCCGTGCGCCATGGGCTGCAGGCACCGATTCCCGCGCGCGATCCGCGCCCGTTGCTGACGATGAGCGACATGGGTCACGACATGGGCGGCGGTGGCCACGGCGGCCACGACATGGCAGCAATGAAGGGCATGGAAGGCGGCTGCGGTGCCAGCATGGGCCACGGCGCACATGGCGGCGGCGAGACCGTCAGCAAAGCGCCAAAGCATCCGGCCAGCGAGCGCAACAATCCGCTGGTGGACATGCAGAGTTCGGCCACCGAGCCGAAGCTGGACGACCCCGGCATCGGCCTGCGCGACAACGGCCGCCAGGTGCTGACCTATGGTGCGATGCGCAGCCTGTTCGAAGACCCCGATGGCCGCGAGCCCGGCCGCGAGATCGAGCTGCACCTGACCGGCCACATGGAAAAGTTCTCCTGGTCGTTCGACGGCATTCCCTTCGCCGGCGCCGAACCGCTGCGCCTGAACTACGGCGAGCGCATGCGCATCGTGCTGGTCAACGACACCATGATGCAGCATCCGATCCACCTGCATGGCGTGTGGAGCGACCTGGAAAACGCGCAGGGTGAATTCCAGCTGCGCAAGCACACCATCGACATGCCGCCCGGTACACGCCGCACCTATCGCGTACGCGCCGATGCACTCGGCCGATGGGCCTACCACTGCCACCTGCTGTACCACATGGAAGCAGGCATGATGCGCGAAGTGAGGATCGAAGAATGAGCCGTTCCCTGCTTGCCCCAAGCCTGTTGACCCTCGGCCTGTTGGCCGCGCTGCCCGCATTCGCGCAGTCCCATGCCGGCCATGACATGACCGCACACGCGCCTCCTGCCGATGCCACGCCAGCGGCCGACGTGGATCATTCGAAGATGGACCATTCGAAGATGGATCACGGTGCGATGGACCATTCGACGATGGACCATGGCGCGATGGATCACTCGACAATGGGCCACGACACACCCGCGCCGACGCAGCCGCGCGAGCCGATACCTGTCCCCACCGATGCTGATCGTGCGGCCGCGTTCCCCCCCATCGCGCATGGTGCGATGGAGCACGCCCCGGAGATCCACAGCCTGCTGCTGATCGATCGCCTGGAGCACTGGGATGGAAAGAACGGCAACGGCCAAGCCTGGGAGGCCAGCGGCTGGATCGGCGGCAACATCAACCGCCTGTGGCTGCGCACCGATGGCGAACGCAGCGAAGGCCGCACGGAATCATCAGGCGTGGAAGCGCTGTACGGGCGTGCAATTTCGCCGTGGTGGGACGTGCTGGTCGGTGTACGCCAGGACGTCCGCCCCGCCGATTCACGCACCTGGGCGGCGATCGGCATCCAGGGCTTGGCGCCGTACAAGTTCGAAAGCTCGGCCACGCTGTATGCCGGTTCCGGTGGCCAGCTGATGGCCAAGGCCGAGATCGAATACGACGTGCTGTTGACCAACCGGTTGATCCTGCAGCCCCTGCTGGAAGCTACCGTGGCCAGCAAGGACGAACCGGAGCACGGCATCGGCCGCGGCCTCAACAAGGTCGAAGCCGGCCTGCGCCTGCGCTACGAGTTCAATCGCCGCTTCGCGCCGTACATCGGCATCAGCCACGAACGCGCCTTCGGCGATACCACCGACTATGCCGGCGACCATGCACGCGACACACGCTGGGTCGCCGGCATCCGCATGTGGTTCTGAGCAGCGGATCATGAGCAGCAGCCAGCCCCGGCAACCGCCGGGGCCGGCTACACTGCCGCACGTTCCATTGCAGGCTGCACCATGTCGTTGCATATCCGCCGCGCCACCCTCGCCGACGTCGACGCGCTGTCGGCGATCGCCATCGCCACCTATACCGAAACCTGGGGCGATTCCTATCCGCCGCAGGATCTGCACGCGTTCCTGCAGGAACACTACGGCACCGAGCCGCAGCGAGCGGAACTGTCCGACCCGCGCAGCGCGGTGTGGCTGCTGCTGGAGGGTGAGACGGTGGTGGGCTATCTGGCCGCCGGCGCCAACACCCTGCCGCATGCCGAAGCACGCGAAGGCGACATCGAACTGAAGCGGCTGTACATCCTGGCCAGCCACCAGAACGGCGGCCACGGCGCGCGCCTGATGGATGCCTTCATGGCCTGGCTGGACCAGCCGCAGCGCCGCACCCTGTGGGTGGGCGTGTGGGAAGAGAACTTCGGTGCGCAGCGCTTCTACGCGCGCTACGGCTGCAGCAAGGCCGGCGAGTATGACTTCATCGTCGGCGACAGCCGCGACCGCGAGTTCATCCTGCGCCGGCCCTGAACCGCGTCAGAAATCGAACAGCTCGGAGAGGAAGCTCTCCTTCTTCTTTTTCTTGTAGCCCTGGCTGTGCTGGCCACGGTTGTCATCGTGGCGCTGGCCGAGATGACGGGTGTCGCGATGCATCACCGGCGGCGGAACGGCCTGCGGTTGCACCGGCGCGGGCCCTGGCGGCGGCATGGCGGCACCTGCACCGTCGGTGGCGCGCTCGATGATCTTGTCGAGTTCGCCACGATCCAACCATACGCCACGGCAGCTCGGGCAATAGTCGATCTCGATGCCATGGCGCTCGGCCATCTGCAGGGTCTGGGTCTTGCACACGGGGCACAGCATTCGCATTGCTCCTGTCGGTCTGGCCTCGACTGTACCTGTGTGCGGATGACTGTGCGGCAACGCATGACCGATGGCACAGGGACTTCCGGCGCGTGCCGCCACGTCCGCCGCCCTGCAGACTGCCTCGCGACCTCGCTGCAAGGAATGCATGTGACTGCCCGTGACTCGATTCCCACAGGCGTCCGCCTGTTGCTGGTGCTGCTTGGCGTTGGCCTCGGCCTGAACGTGCGCGACATCAGTGCCGCGCTGGGCGCGCCGATTCCCGCCCTGCCCATGCCCTACGGTAGCAGCCTGCTGGACAACGCGCTGGCGGTGCTGGTGGCACTGCTGCTGGCCACGCTGCTGCGCCCCCGCGGTGTGGGCCTGCTGGCCAGCCTCGGCCTGCGCGGAAACGGCCTGCGTGGCCCGTTGTGGGTGCTGCTGGCCAGCCTGCCGTGCTGGCTGGGGCTGGCCCTGCTGGGGACGCCCAACACGGCGCTGACGACGCTGGACGCCACGATGCTGGCCGTGCTGTTCCCGCTGGCCGAAGAAGTGCTGTTCCGTGGCCTGGGCTTCGTGCTGCTGGCGAAGATCGTACGCGGCCCCTGGCCGTTGCTCGCACTGCCACAGGCGCTGCTGTTCGGCATGGTGCACTGGCTGGGCTTCGGCGGCTTCGACGGCGGCGGCATGGCCCTGTTCGTCGGCGTAGTGATCGCCTTCGGCGGTTTCATCTTCGCCTGGCTCGACCACCTCGACGGCAATACCCTGTGGTGCGGTCTGGCCCTGCACGTGTCGATGAACCTGGCCTGGAATGTGTTCAGCCTCGACGACGCCGTTGCGCTCGGCTGGCAGGCCACCAGCCTGCGCATCGGCACCGCGCTGCTGGCGGTGGCGGCGCTGGCTTGGCATGTGCGGCGCCAGCGCAACCGCGCGCTGTAACGCCGGCTTAGCCGATCCTGCACACGGGGCTCACTGGGGGCTTGCGCATACTTGCGCGCCTTTCATGCCCTGCCGTCCGGAGTTGTTGCGTCATGCTGCTGTCCAAGCGCCACGTTGAACCACGCGTCCTGCTGATCGAAGACGCCGAGGAAACCCGTGAACTGAGCCGGATGGCGCTGGAGAGCCAGGCCTGCCACGTCGCAGGCGTCAGCAGCGCCGAAGCCGCGCTGGGCCTGCTGGCCGCCGGAGAGCGCTTCGACCTGATGTTCACCGACGTCAATCTCGGCCTGGTCAGCGGCATCGAGGCCGCCAACCGCGTGCGCAGCCTGTATCCGCAGCTGCCGATCCTGGTGACCTCCGGCATGGACCAGCATGACGTGCTGCCGCAACTGCACGACGGCATCCATTTCCTGCCCAAGCCCTACAACATGAGCGAGCTGCTGGATGCGATCCGGCTGTGCTTCCGCCATGCCGCCGATGCCGCGCTGATGCCGGCGCCGCAGGCAAGCGCGGCCTGAGGCTGCCATCCACGCATGGCGTGGATCTAGTGGTGCAGCCACGCATTGGCGTGGGTCTACTGGTGCATCCACGCGTGGCGTGGATCTACTGGTGCATCCACGCTTGGCGTGGCTCTACTGGTGCATCCACGCATGGCGTGGATCTACTGGTGCAGCCACGCATGGCGTGGCTCTACGGCGATGCGCACCGTTGCGTGAACGAAAAATGCTGCCAGTAGATCCACGCCATGCGTGGATGGAGCCGGCCGTCAACCGCCGGTATACGGTCCTTCGCCCGGAAGTACCTCAAGCAGCGCACGGGTGATCACGCGCGGATACACCGTGAGATGGTCTTCACCATCAATCACGATGTTCTCCACCTGCAGCTTGCGACCGCTGCGCTGCAGTTGACCGGCGAAGTCGGCGGCCTGCCGCAGCATGTCGTTGCCCGTTGAGTAACGCGGCCCCGGCTTGACCGTCTCGTAGCCGCCCACCGACAGCAGCACGCGGATGGGCTGTGACGGCATCACGGCGGCATCCTGCATGCGCGGCAGCAGGCCCTGGTCGAACCACAGCGACGGACTGGACAGGATGTAGGTGCCGAACATGTCGGGCTGGGTCGTCAGCACGTAAGCACCCAACAGCGCGCCATAGGAATGACCCGCAAACACGCGCCGGGCCGGATCGGTACGGTAGCGCGCATCGATCAGCGGCAGCGCGTGGTCAGCGAGGAAGTCGCGGTAATGGGCCGCGCCGCCATAGATCACGTCATCGCTGTAGTAGCCGGCAGGGGTGCGCACGGGGTCACTGGGAGTGTAGTCGCGCGAGCGGCTCTGTTTGGAGGTCAGGCCTTCCTGCGGCGGCAACCCGACCAGGATGAAATCCTCGATGTTGACGCCCTGCTGCCCGACCAGGTTGCGCACGCTGCGCACCAGCGGAAAGCTGTACAGCGCATCGGTCACGTACACCACCGGATAACGCTTCTGCGGATGCGCCGCGTAGCCGGCAGGCAACGCCACCCACAGGGCATAGTCGCGCCCGATCGGGTCATGCACGCGCAGTGACTCGGTATCGGGGAGCACAACGCCTGGCACCGCCGTCGCGCTTTCCCTGGCTTCCTTCTGCGTTGCCGGCGGCGCCACCGACATCGCGCACCCTGCCAAGGCCAGGCAGGCCAGCACACTCCATACACGCACACGCTGCATCCGCGCTCTCCTGTTGCGGGCGGCGCACCCAGGTGGCGCCGCTGATGCATCCTCACACACCGCGTTGTTGCGCGCCAAACCCCTCTCAGGGCGAGGCCGGCGGCGGTACCGGGAACAACGTACGCAGGCCCTGCAGCGCCGCCGGGTGGTAGATCGTGGCGTGGGTCTCTTCCGGCAGCGGCTGGTACTTCACCAGCGTTGCCGGCGATGACTGCTGCAGCAGCGCCGCCAAGCGTGCGCTCGACGCAGCCAGTTCCGGTTGGCCACTGCTGGCCAGGAACAGCCGCGCACCGCTGCGCGCGACGGAGGGCACCTGCTTGCCTGCGCCAGACAGCAAGGCGCCGTGGTTCCACCAGAGGCTGGGGTCCAGCGCGATATAGCTGCTGAACAAGGCCGGTTCCTGCAGCAGCGTCTCAATCACGAACAACCCGGCCAGCGATTCACCGATCAGCGCGCGCTCGTCGGTTGTCGCATAACGCTGGCGCACCTGCGGCATCAGTTCATCGCGCAGGAAATCACGGTACGCCGCCGAGCCACCGATGCGCGGCGCGATCTTCTGGTCCTCAGGATCACGGCTCGGGCCGGTCATGTCGCGTCGGCGCTCGGTGTTCTCGATGCCGACCAGCAGGAACGGTCGCATGCTGCCGTTGCCGGTCAGCACCTGCACCAACCCGGCCACGTGCAGGAAGTCCTCGCCGATGCCGCCGTCGGGCATGTACAGCACCGGCAGTGGCGTTTTCGGGTCCAGGCCCCACGGCTGCGGGCGGTAAACGTTGATGCGGCGGGTCTCGCCCAGCGCCTTGGACTGGAGGGTGAAGGTCTCGCCGATGACCAATGGAGAGGCGACCGTCGGCTGAGGCGCCGGTTCGGCGGCCATCAACGGCGCGGCGGAGACACAGGACAACAACAGCGACAGCACGATCAAACGCATGGGGCGCCCCATCCAGCGAAAGATGCCGAGCATAGCGCCCGGACGTGCGCATTGGCGCCTGCCAGATGCGTAGATCCACGTCATGCGTGGATGACTTGCCGTGACTCGCGCCCGGATAGGGCCCCATACCGCGCGTGCACCGCCATGTGTCGTGTTTGAACCGCCAAGGACGCCACTAGCGTCGCACCTGCACCGAAATGCGGTGGGTACAACTGGAACGCACAGAGGACATTGATGGCGAAAGTGAAGCCAGCTTTACACGCGCTGGCTCACGGCAGATGCATCGCAATGTGCGGTTTGCGGCATCTTCCAGCGCGATCAACCAGACGCGGAAACGAATGCGCCGTGTACTGACGCTTGCTGCGCAGGACAGGCCTGCGCCACCATCGTCGCGCGTCTGGATTCCGCATGTCCTTGCGGAAATTTCTGATTGAAATCCAAGCGCAGGCGTAAACACCATGCTGCGCCACCGACAACGGGTGGCACCGGGCCTGCAAGCCTGGGAAGACAAAAAGCATGTTGTTTGCGCTCACCCGTCGGCACTGTCTCCGGACCGTGCCGGCGGGTGATCCGTCGGCCTTTATGGCGGGCGGTGCGTGGGGGTCTTCGGATCCGCCGGTTAACTGCTTACTGTCTTCCCGGCTTGCAGCCATGCACCGTCCGCCACCCGCCTCACGCGGTGGCATTCCCACCTCAGAGCCGAGGAAGCCGAGATGACCGAAGGTCCGCCCTATCCCTCATATGCCGCCAGCGTCAACGACGACGATGACAACCCTGCGCCCGAACTGAGCACGTTCCTGGGCTGCCTCGAGCGCATCCGCGCGGGCGAAGGTGCAGACGGCCAGCCCTGGCCTGATACCAGCCTTCCCGCAGGGCGCAGGCTGGCACTGTCACGCGTGGAGCGCGCGGCCGTCGGCATGCTGACCGTGGCAGAGATGCTGCACGCCGCCGACCGCTGCCGGTCAATCGCAACGCCGGACCGGCATCTGGATGACGGCGTGGTCGAAGGGCTGTTCTTCGCCTTCCGCGGGCTGGCGGAACTGGTGTGCCGGGATATCCGGCCTGAGTAGCAACCCTGCACCATAATCCAGCCATACTCGGACCGGGCCCGTTCCGGGTTCCATCGACACTGACACAAGGAGGTTCGCATGTTGAATGCCATGGTCATTGCCGCGCTGGCCGCAAGCCCGGCCGCTTCCGTGCCATACGCCGACTGCCTGCTCGGCAACATCCAACCCGGGTTATCCGACCGCGCCGTGCAATTGGTGCAGCAGGCGTGCGCCGCAAAGCACCCCGATAGTTTCATCGCCTCGCTGGAGCTGGAGCACAATTACAGCGCCCAGCGGCAGGCCCGGTTCGACGCAGAGCGCGCCGCAGTGGAGCGCGCTGCGAACGCCGCCGCGGTTGCCGCACAAGTAGCGGCAGACCGCGAGGCAGCCCGTTCCCAGGGCGCGAAGTCCAGGTAGGACCTCAGGTTCTGCAACAAAAAAGGCACCGCTTGGCGGTGCCTTTCTGGATGACCGGAGTCATTGCCTGCAATGGTGGGCCGTGATGGATTCGAACCATCGACCAAAAGATTAAAAGTCTTCTGCTCTACCGACTGAGCTAACGGCCCATGCAAGGCCCCGGCCTTTCGGCGGGGTGGGCATTCTACCGTACTTTTCCGGGTGGGGTGAAGCCGGGGATCTACCAGGTTGCCGGCCAGCGGCCGCCACTACCCCGGCTGCGGGCCTCTAAACCTTTCCGCCACGTGCCGCATCTCACCTGCGACCCTGCCCCGGAGCGATGGATGCGCCTGCCACTGCCGTTGATGCTCGCCCTGCTGCTGCCGTTTGCCGCCTCTGCGGCATCGCCTGCACAGGTGCGGACCGACGACATCGGCCGCTTCTGGGCTACCTACGATGCGGTGCTCACCGAGCCCGATGCCGCGCAGCGTGTGGCCCTGGTGCAGCAGCGCTATATCGAGCCCGGCAGCCCTGGCCTGCATGCGCTGATGAAGGTGCGCAACTACACCGCCGCCGAATACGCACAAGCAATGCTCGCCTGGCCGCGCTTCTGGGCCTCGGTGCGGCCGCTGACCGCCAACGCCCGGCAGGCCAGCGCTACGCTGGAGCGGGATCTGGCTGTGTTCCGTAAGCTCTACCCCGCCCTGCGCCCGGCCAGCATCACCTATGCGGTGGGCGTGCTGCGCACAGGCGGCACCACGCTGGGCAACCAGGTGCTGATCGGCGCGGAGATGGCACTCGGCGATGCAAGTGTGGATGTCAGCGAACTGCCGGAGCCGTTGCGCAGTCGCCTGCGGATCTTCTACGACAGCACGCCCGGCGCGAACAACGCGCAGAACAACCTGCATGAGTACGTGCACACCCAGCAGCGCGAGACAACCGGTTCGCTCGCGCAGTACGCGGTGCGCGAGGGCGTGGCCGAGTACATCGCCGAGCGGATCAGCGGCCGCCGCCCGGCACTGCCGCTGTATGCCTACGGGCCGTTGCACGAATCGGAGATCCGCGCTCGCTTCATCGCCGAGATGGATGGCGATGCGCTGGACAGCTGGCTGTACAACAGCGCCCGTAATGCGTTCGGGGTGAGTGATGTGGGGTACTACGCGGGGTATCGCATCGCGCAGGAGTACATGCGGCAGCAGCCGGATGAGCAGGCGGCGATCGCACGGATGATCGAGCTGGATTACAGCGATCCGGTTGCGGTGCGCGGTTTCATTGAAGCATCGGGTTGGCTGCAGCAGCGGTAGCGCCGGGCCGAGCCCGGCGGGTCAGGCAGTGCGAACCAACGGTTCGCACCCACCGGGGTAGCCGGGCAGCGGTAGCGCCGGGATAGGGAGTGCGAACCAACGGTTCGCACCCACCACCCACCGGGCGCGGTCAGGCGTACAGCGTCGGGTCGGCCACGCCGGCATCGGCGAAGCCCTGCGCGCGCAGGCGGCAGGCATCGCAGTGGCCGCAGGCCGCGCCGCTGGCATCGGCGTTGTAGCAGGACACGGTCAGGCCGAAGTCCACGCCCAGTCGCACGCCTTCGCTGACGATCTGGCCCTTGCTGAGGAACTGCAGCGGCGCATGCACGGTGATGCCCGCGCCTTCCACGCCCGACTTGGTCGCCAGGTTGGCCAGCGCTTGGAAGGCGGCGATGAACTCGGGGCGGCAATCCGGGTAGCCGGAGTAGTCCACGGCGTTGACGCCGCAGAAGATGTCGTTGGCGCCAAGCACTTCGGCCCAGCCCAGCGCCAGCGACAGCATGATGGTGTTGCGCGCCGGCACGTAGGTGACCGGGATGCCCTCGCCGCCCGCCTCGGGCACGTCGATGTCGTCGGTCAGCGCCGAGCCGCCGATGCTGCGCAGGTCCACGTCCACGATCTTGTGCACGATCACGCCCTGGGCCTTGGCCACGCGCGCGGCAGCATCCAGCTCGGAGGTGTGGCGCTGGCCGTAACGCACGCTGAGAGCATGCACGGCGAAGCCCTGTTCCTGGGCCATGGCGATGACGGCGGCTGAATCCATGCCGCCGGAGAGAAGCACGACTGCCTTCTTCATGGGTAAATCATCCGGTTGGGGGAGAAAGCCAGCACGCTGTCCCGCGCCGGAGCTACATCAGGAAACGCTGCGCCGGCTCATCGGCCCGGCTCGTCGTTCCACAGGATTTTATGCAACTGCATCTGGAAGCGCACCGGCAGCCGGTCTTCCACGATCCAGTCGGCCAGCTGGCGGGCAGTGATTTCGCCCTTGCTGGGAGAGAAGAACACCATCGTGCGCTGCACCAGCTGGTGTTCGGCGACCATGGCCTTGGCCCAGTCGTAGTCTTCGCGGTTGCAGATCACGAACTTGATCTGGTCACGCGTGGTCAGCAGCGGCAGGTTTTCCCAGCGGTTGCGCGCGACCTCGGCCGAGCCCGGGGTCTTGATGTCGACCACGCGCGACACGCGCGGATCAACGGCGCTGACGTCCAGCGCACCGGAGGTTTCCAGCGACACATCCAGGCCGGCATCGCACAGCTTCTGCAGCAGCACCAGGCAGCGCTTCTGCGCCAGCGGCTCGCCGCCGGTCACGCAGACGTGGCGCACGCCCTGGGCCTGCACGTGGGCCACGATGTCGTCGATGTCCCACCAGGTGCCGCCGTGGAAGGCGTAGGCGGTGTCACAGTACTGGCAGCGCAGCGGGCAACCGGTCAGGCGCACGAACACGGTCGGCCAACCGGCGGTATCGGCTTCGCCCTGCAGGGAGGTGAAGATCTCGGTGATCTTCAGGCGCGGCAGGGGCGACTGCACGATTTCGCTGGGCGTGGCGACGGCGGCGGACGGGGGAACGGCGGTCATGGCAGGGACTTCTTGATGGGACACGTGGCGGGTGGGCTACCGTGGCCGGTAACGAACGCAGCCGAGCATGGCTCGGCTCTACAACAGCAGCCGGTCGGGTATGGCCCGGCGGGTAATGCAAGCCGCCGGGCATGGCCCGGCGCTACCGGATCCGGACGGGTTTGCCGACCCGGAAACGAAAGCAGCCGAGCAAGGGCTCGGCGCTACGGGGAACACATTGTACGCCCGGTCAGCGGATCAGCGGATCTGATTGCCGAGGCGGATCGACTGCAGGCGGTCCTGCGCGGTACGCGCGGCATCCGAGCCCGGGTATTGCGCCACGACGGTCTCCAGCGTCTGCTGGGCCTGGTCGACTTTGCCCTCGCCGTACTGCGAGAGGCCGACCTTGAGCAGGCCGCCAGCGGCCTTGTCGTGGGTGGGATAGCGCGAGAGCAGTTCGCGGAACTGGGACTCGGCCATCGGGAAATTGCGGGTGGCGTAATAGCTTTCGCCCAGCCAGTACAAGGCATTGGGGGCGTAGACGCCGTTCGGGTACAGCTCCAGGAAGCTCAGGAACAGCTGCGCCGAATCATCGTACTTGCCCGCCTTCAATGCGTCGAAGGCCACGTTGTAGGACGTACGCTCGTCACCGGTGACGGCCAGGCTGCCCGGGTCACCATGGACGGAAGGCGGCCGCTCGGAAGTGGCCGCCGCTGCGGGTTTTGCCGGGGCTGCAGGAGCCTTCGGTGCGCTCGCCGGAACCGCAGGCAGGGCCGGGGCGGCAGAGCCCCCTTCCAACCGGTTCAGGCGGCTGTCCAGATCCAGGTACTGGTCCTGGGCGGTCTGCTTGAGCTGGGCGTTGTCGTGCTGGAGTTGCTCGATCGAGGCCTGCAGGCTGGTGACCTGCTGCCGCAGCTGATTGATCTGGTTCAACAGGTCCTGGTTGGCACTGTTGTTGTACATCTGCTGCTCGAGCGAACCGACGCGGTCGGCCAGGCTCTGACGTTGTGCATGCGCCGGTGCGGCAGCCACGAGGGCTGCCGCAACGACCAGCATCAGTTTGATGCCAAGGCGCATGGATTACTGCGCGGTGTAGACGATTTCGACGCGACGGTTCTGCGACCAGCAGGACTCGTTCGACTCGGTGCAGACCGGACGCTCTTCACCGTAGGACACGACGGTCAGCTGCGAAGCCGAGCCACCGTTGGCCTGCAGTGCCGAGTTGACGCCGTTGCCACGACGCTCGCCCAGGGCCTGGTTGTACGCGCGCGAACCGCGCTCGTCGGTGTGGCCCTGCAGGGTGATGCGCGAGGACGGACGGTCACGCAGGTACTTGGCGTGGCAAGCCATGATGGCCTGGAATTCCGGCTTCACGTCTTCCTTGTCCAGGTCGAAGTAGACAACGCGCTGGCGCAGGCAGGCATCGGTGTCCAGGTCGCCCGGGCCGTACAGGCCGGAGGTGGACGGACCGGTCGGGGTGGTGGTCGAGGTGCCGGTATCGACCGGAGCCGGGGCTTCTTCCTTGACCTTCTTCGAGCAACCGGCCAGGACGGCCACAGACAGCAGGGAAACAAGCAGAACGCGGGTGGACTTGTTCATGGCGATACCTTTGTGGCTCCTAAGCCGATGAGGGGTTCAATACAGAGAAAATATTAACACTCTTTTAGCGCTGGGTACGGTATGGGGACCATGCCGGCTCGCGCACATCACCGTCTGCCAGAACCAGGCGCTGGCGCACGCGCGCATCGGCCGAGACGGCGTACAGCACACCACGACCACCCTCACGGGCGGCATAAAGCACCATGCTCGCGTTGGGCGCGAAGCTCGGCGATTCGTCCAGCGAACCCGGCGACAGCGTGCTCCAGCGCGGCGAACCCAGCGAGCTGTCCATCATCGCGATCTTGTAGCTGTTGCCCGAACCCTGGGCGACAGCGATCTTCTTGCCGTCATAGGAGACCGAGGGCTTGGCGTTGTAGTTGCCCTGGAAGGTCACGCGCTCGGCGCTGCCGCCACCGGCACCGACCTTGTAGACCTGCGGACGGCCGCCGCGGTCGGAGGTGAAGTACACCGCGCTGCCGTCCGGCGCCCAGGTCGGCTCGGTATCGATGGCGAAGTGGTTGGTCAGCTGGGTCAGCTGCTTGCTGCCCAGATCCATCACGTAGATTTCCGGGTTGCCCGAACGCGACAGGGTCAGGGCTAGCTTGCGGCCGTCCGGCGAGAACGCCGGGGCACTGTTGATGCCGCGGAAGCTGGTGACCAGCTCACGGGCGCCGGTGGAGATGTTCTGGATGTAGATGGCCGAATTGCCACGCTCGAAGCTGACGTAGGCCAGCTTGTTGCCATCCGGGCTCCACGACGGCGACAGCAGCGGCTCGGCCGAACGCACGATGGTCTGCGGGTTGAAGCCGTCCGAATCGGCCACCATCAGCGCATAGCGCATGGCGTCGCCCTTGCCGCTGGCGGTCACGTAGGCGATGCGGGTCCAGAAGGCACCACGGACGCCGGTGATCTTCTCGTAGATGGCGTCGGCCATCTGGTGGGCAACGTCGCGCATGGCATTGCCACGTGCGGTCATCGCCAGGCCCAGCAGGCGCTCGCCCTTGGGCACGTCGAACAGTTCGTACTCGACGCGGTAGGCGCCGGCACCGGCGTCCATGACCCGGCCGACGACGATGTAGTTCTGCTTCAGCGCGCGCCAGGTGGCGAACTGGATGTCACCGCCGCGGGTCGGCTTTTCGACGATCTGCGCTTCGGGCAGCGTGCGGAACTGGCCCGAACGTTCGAGGTCGGCACGGACCACGCCGGCGACGTCGGTCTGCGGAGCACCGGCTGCACCCTGGTAGGGCATCGGCACGATGGTGATCGGGAGGGCGGAGGCATTGCCGCCGATGATGTCGATATCCAGCCCCTTCTGCTGCGCGACGGCAGCAAAGGGCAGCAACAGGGCCGCAAACACGGCAAGCCAGCGAGGCATCTTCTTCATGGAGCGCTCAAATAGGGGGAACCGGAACGAGGGATAGCAAAACGGCAGTGAACCGCTTCGCAATCATGAACCAAGGGTACGTGAATTCCTGGTCAGTGCCAGCCGGGTCTCTCACATGCCGTTAACGTCGCGGCCACCTTTCGTGCGAATGACGCGTCCCAATCATGGCGTGGACGGGCCCGCACGATCCAGAGCTAAAGGCGTCATGGATGACGGGACAGCCCCAAAGGGCTGCCCTGCCCCCGCGCCTCAGCGATCCTGGGCGGTGAACGTGAAGTTGATCGTGCGTGCGAATACCTGCTCGAAACCGCGGTACGGCAGCGGCTGGGCGTTGAGCACGGCGGCCTCGATCGAGCGCTTGCCGGCTTCATCGAACGGGCAGCCGGCGCTGACCGTGGCGCTGCGGACGGTACCGCCCGGCAACTGGTTGATGGTGATCTGGCAGCGCTGGCCCAGCGGCACACTGTCCGGACGCACCCACTGCGCCAGCACCTTGGCCTGGATGGCCGCCGCGTACTTGGCAGACAGATCATCACTGCTGCCACCACCACCGGCAGCCGGCTGTGCGGCACCACTGGCGCCGGCAGCGGCCGTGCCTGCGGCATTGCGCGCAGCGGCGACCTGGCGCAGCTTCTGCTCGGCCAGCTTGGCTTCCTTCTCGGCCTGCTCGCGGCGGGCACGGATGTCGGCGATCTTCTTCTGCTTCTCGGCCTCGGCCTTGTCAGCGGCCAGGCGCTCCTGCTCGGCCTGCTTCTTCTTGGCGTCCGCTTCCTGCTGCTTGGCCAGGCGCAGCTTCTGCTCGGCCTCTTCCTGGCGCTTGCGCTCGGTCAGGTCGATCTGCTCCTGGCGGCGCTTGGCTTCCTGCTCCTGCTTGGCCTTTTCCTGCGAGACCGCCAACGCGCTGACCGCGTCCTGGTCCTTGGTATCGGGCTGCGCCACGCGCTCCTGCGCCTGTTGCTGCTGCGGCGTCGGTGCGTCCTGCGGGCGCGGCTCTTCAATCGGCTGCGGCGGCGGGATGGTGTCTTCCGGCACCGGGATCGGTTCGGCCACCGGCGGCGGCAGGTCTTCCAGCTTTTCCGACTGGCGCAGGGCCTGGCGGGCGGCGGCGGCTTCGGACGCGGACAGCGCCAGGCTGGCCTCGACCGAGGGATCGCCTGCGGCGGCATCGGTATTGCGCTGCGGTGACCACAGCCAGGCGCCGATGAAGATCAACGCGACCAGCAGGTGCACCAGCACGGCCAGCACCAGCGGCTGGCCCCAGCCGGGTTCCTGCTTGTGCGGTGGCGGCAGGGCGTCAGCGTGCATCGGTGGCCAGGCCTACCTTGTCCACGTTGGCGCGCTTGATCACGTCCATCGCCGCGATGACCTTTTCATAGGCCACGGCACGGTCGGCGGCGACGATCACGCGCACTCCCTTGTCCTGCGCGGCGATGCCGGACAGGTGGCCCTGCAGTTCCTCGGCAGTGACGGCCGTGGGTTCCTTGGCGTCGGGCAGCTTCAGGCTGAGCTGGCCGTCCTGGCGCACCGAGACGATCACCGGGTCCTGCTTGCTTTCCAGCGCCTTGGCGTTGGAATTGGGCAGGTCGACATCGAAGCTCAGGGTGAGCAGTGGCGCGGTGACCATGAAGATGATCAACAGCACCAGCATGACGTCGATATAGGGAACGACGTTGATTTCCGATTTCAGCTTGCGGCGCTTGCGGCGACCGATGGCAGCGGACATGGCTTGGACTCCCGGGTCTGGCGCTTACTCGTCGCCAGCGCTCTGGCGCTGCAGGATCGAGCTGAACTCGTCGGCGAAGGTCTCGAAACGCACCGACATGCGCTCCACGCGGGTGGTGAAGCGGTTGTAGGCCCATACCGCCGGGATCGCCACGAACAGGCCGATGGCAGTGGCGAACAGCGCTTCGGAGATGCCCGGGGCGACGGCGGCGATACCGGCCTGGGCGCCGCTGCTGATCATGTCGTGCATGGTCACCATGATGCCGAACACGGTACCGACCAGGCCCACGTACGGGGCGGTCGAGCCGATGTTGGCCAGCAGTTCCAGGTTGCGCTCGAGCTGGTCGACTTCGCGGGTGTAGGTGGTGCGCATGGCGCGCTGGGCACCTTCCAGCTGGGCACGGCCATCCAGCCGGCGCTTGTCGCGCAGGCGGGTGTACTCGCGGAAACCGGCTTCGAAGATGGCTTCCAGGCCGCCGACATTGCGGCTGCGGTCGGTGGCCGAGCTGTACAGCTTGCCCAGGTCGGCACCGGACCAGAAGCGGTTCTCGAACTCGTCGGCTTCGCGGGTGGCCTGCTTGAAGATGCGGGCCTTGCGGAAAATGATCACCCAGCTGACGAACGAGCCGACCAGCAGCGCCAGCACGATGATCTTCACCGGCAAGCTGGCCTTGGCCATCAGTTCGAGGTAGTTGATGCCGCCGCCGGTGGTGGCCTGGGCAAGGGTCTGGGTCGCGGCATTGCTGACGTCAGCCGGCAAAGCCTCGGTGACCGTGGCCTGCAGGGCCAGGAGCGTTGCGATCATCCGTTGTTCCTCAAGAGTTCTGTTCGGATTCGGGGTGGAGGTGGGGTTGCAGCGCGGCAAGGACGGCATCGTCCATGCCACGCGGGCGGAAACTGGCCGCGTCCAGTGCGGCGATGCGGACCTGTGCGGACAGCAGCAGCTGGCCGTCGCGCAGGACCTGCTGGTCGAAGACCATGCTGGCCTTCTTCAGCTGGACCAGGGTGGCGCTTACCTGCAGCTGGTCATCCAGCCGTGCCGGCTTGATGAAATCCATCTGCATGGAGCGCACCGCGAATACCATGCCGTGCTCGGACCGCATGCGCTCCTGGCCGTAGCCCAGCGCGCGCATCCATTCGGTCCGGGCCCGTTCCATGAAGGCCACGTAGCGGGCGTGGTAGACCACCCCGCCAGCGTCGGTATCTTCCCAGTAAATGCGTGTCGGCCAACTGAATCGCGGTTCAACCGACATCGGGGACCTCGGCAAACAGGTCCTGCGGCGGGTTCTTCGGCTTCAGGCCCATGTGCCGGTAGGCCTTGTGGGTGGCCATGCGGCCACGCGCGGTGCGCACCAGGAAGCCCTGCTGGATCAGGTACGGCTCGACCACGTCTTCCAGCGTGCCACGCTCTTCGGACAGCGCCGCGGCGAGCGACTCGATGCCCACCGGGCCACCATCGAAGTAATCGACCATGGTCTTCAGCAGCCGACGATCGAGCTCGTCGAAGCCTTCCGGGTCGACCTTGAGCATCTGCATTGCGGCCTGGGCCACGGTCTGGTCGATGTGGCCACCGGCCTTGACCTGAGCGTAATCGCGCACGCGGCGCAGCAGGCGGTTGGCGATACGCGGGGTGCCACGCGCGCGGCGCGCGATCTCCCCTGCCCCGTCGGCGGTGCAGTCGATGGCCAGGATCGCGGCCGAGCGGCGCACGATGCGGGTCAGTTCTTCGACGCTGTAGAACTCCAGGCGCTGGACGATGCCGAAGCGGTCGCGCAGCGGTGCGGTCAGCAGGCCGGCGCGGGTGGTGGCGCCGATCAGGGTGAACGGCGGCAGGTCGATCTTGATCGAGCGCGCCGCAGGGCCCTCGCCGATCATGATGTCGATCTGGAAATCTTCCATCGCCGGGTACAGCACTTCTTCCACCACCGGCGACAGGCGATGGATCTCGTCGATGAACAGCACATCGTGCGGCTGCAGGTTGGTCAGCAGCGCGGCCAGATCGCCGGCCTTCTCGATCACCGGGCCGGAGGTCACGCGCAGGGCCACGCCCAGTTCGTTGGCGATGACGTGGCTGAGGGTGGTCTTGCCCAGGCCGGGGGGGCCGAAGATCAGGACGTGGTCCAACGCATCGCCACGACCCTTGGCGGCCTGGATGTAGATCTCCATCTGCTCGCGCACCGGCACCTGGCCGAGATAGTCGGCAAGTCGCTTGGGTCGGATGCTGGCGTCGGCGGCGTCATCCTCGCGGGTGGCGCCGGCGGCGATGATGCGGTCGTCGGTCATGTGCTGATTATGCGGTAAAAGCGGGGAGATTCGGCCGGGCTGCGCCCGGCACCCGCAGAAGCAACTGCAACATCAACTGCCGAAGCGACAGCAGAAGCAGGTTTCCTGATGGATGGCGGGGTGGGTCCGGTTGCGGGGGGCGCTGCAAGTACGTCCATGTAAGCTCGGTCGCCGCATCCATGCGGCTCACGCCCCCGCAACCGGCCCCACCCCGCCTTCGACAGATCTCCGCGATCTGCCGGAATGGCATGGCCTGCTCCTGGTAGGTGTCGACCTTGGTCGACACGGTAGATCCACGCCATGTGTGGATGGAGCTGGATGACACGGACATGGGGTCAGAGCCCTTTTCCTGTGGAAAAGGGATCCGACCCCGCGCGGTCAGATCTCCACCTGCGCGCCCAGCTCGACCAGGCGGTTACCCGGAATCCGGAAGAAGCCCGTCGCCGGGGCGGCGTTCCGGTGCATCAGCGCGAACAGCTTGTCGCGCCAGATCGGCATGCCGCGGTTGGCGGTGGCGACGATGGTCTCGCGGCTGGCGAAGAAGGTGGTGTCCATCGGGTCGAAGTAGATGCCACCGTGGTCGCACGAGCGCATCAGCGCCAGCGGTACGTCGGGGGTCTCCATGAAGCCGAAACGCACGTAGACCCGATAGAACTCATCGCCCACCGATTCGATCTTCAGGCGCTGCCCTTCCGCCGCGTACGGCACCGGCAGGGTCACCACGTGCAGGAACACGTTGCGCTCATGCAGCACCTTGTTGTGCTTGAGGTTGTGCATCAGCGCATGCGGGGCCACGGTCGGGTCGGCGGTGAGGAACACCGCGGTGCCGGGTACGCGTACCGGCGGCGCCAGCATCAGGCCCGGCAGGAAGGTGTCGATGCGGATGCCGTCCTTGCGGATCTCGTCGCGCAGCAGTTCGCGGCCACGGCGCCAGGTGCGCATCATGGTGAACAGGAAGATGCCCAGCACCACCGGGAACCAGGCGCCCTGCAGCAGCTTGGCGCCGTTGGCGATGACAAAGCCCAGATCGATGATGAAGAACACCACGCACAAGGGCAGGATCCAGTTGCGTGCCTTGGGCCACAGCGAACGTGCAACCAGGGCCAGCAGCAGGGTATCGATCAGCATGGTGGCCGACACCGAGATGCCGTAGGCCACGGCCAGGTTGGACGAGCTGCGGAAGGCCAGCACCAGGCCGATCACCATCACCGCGATGCCCCAGTTGATGCCGGGGATGTAGATCTGGCCGATGGTGTCGTGCGAGGTGTGCTTGATGCGCATGCGCGGGATGTAGCCCAGCTGCATGGCCTGGCGCGAGACCGAGAACGCACCGGTGATCACCGACTGCGAGGCGATCACCGCCGCCATCGTGGCCAGGATGATCATCGGGTACAGCGCCCACGACGGCACCGCCTCGAAGAACGGGTTCTTCACCGCCTCGGGATGGTTGAGCACCAGCGCGCCCTGCCCCAGGTAGTTCAGCACCAGGCAGGGCAGCACGAAGAAGTACCAGGCGTGGCGGATCGGCTTGGCACCGAAGTGGCCCATGTCGGCGTACAGCGCCTCGCCACCGGTCACCGCCAGCACCACCGCGCCGAGGATGAAGATACTGTGCCAGCCGTGCTCCATGAAGAAGCGGATCGCCCACCACGGGTTGAATGCCTTCAGCACTTCCGGCGCGTCGACGATGTTGTAGATGCCGATCGCGGCCAGCGAAATGAACCAGATCGAGGTGATCGGGCCGAACAGCTTGCCGATCTTCGCGGTACCGAAGCGCTGCACCGCGAACACGGCCAGCAGCACCACCACGGTGATCGGCACGATGAAGGCATGCAGCCCCGGCGCGGCAACCTCCAGGCCTTCGACCGCACCGAGCACCGATATCGCCGGGGTAATCACCCCATCGCCGAAGAACAGCGAGGCGCCGAAGATGCCGAGGATGCCGACCACGTAGGCCGAGCGCGACCCGTTGCGCAGCGTGCGCTGGGTCAACGCCATCAGCGCCATGATGCCGCCCTCGCCGTCATTGTCGGCGCGCATGATGATGGTCACGTACTTCAGGGTGACCACGATGTTCAGCGCCCAGAACGCCAGCGACAGCACGCCCAGCACGGTGTCGTGGTCGCTGTTGAGCCCGTAGTGCGGCGAGAACGCCTCCTTCAGGGTGTACAGCGGGCTGGTGCCGATATCGCCGAAGACCACGCCGATCGCACCGATGATCAGCGCCAGGCCCCCGGCGGGGGGAGCGTGACCATGGCCACCATGGGCGGCGGTGTGCGGGGTTTGACTGCTGGACATGGGGCTCCTGGCGAAGCTCAGGGTGTAATGGGAAAGGAAGCGGAGCGGCTCAGCGCAGCGCCGACTGCAGGGCCTTGCGGATGACAGTGGCCACTTCGTCGCCCTCGTTGAAGGCCTCGCGCGCCATCCGCGCCGCCTCGGTGGGCTTGTAGCCCAGCTGCTGCAGGGCCACGGTGGCATCGGACAGCGGATCGGCCGGTGCCGGGCCACTGCCGGTCGGCAGAGCGCCACCGGCACCGAACTGCGCCGCGCGGTCGCGCAGTTCCAGCACCATGCGCTCGGCGGTCTTCTTGCCGATGCCGGGGATGCGGGTCAGCGCGGTGATGTCACCGGCCTGGACCATGCGGGCGAATTCTTCGACGGTGACCCCGGACAGCACGGCCAGCGCGATCTTCGCGCCGATGCCGCTGACCTTCTGCACGTCGCGGAACAGGCGGCGCTCGCCTTCGCGCAGGAAGCCGTACAGCGAGACGCTGTCTTCCTTCTGCGAATAATGAGTGTAGAGCGTGACCTCACGGCCCAGCTCGGGCAGGTCGTAGAAGGTGCTCATCGGCGCCTCCAGCTCGTAGCCCACCCCGTTGACGTCCACCACCAGCCACGGCGGCGCCTTGTAGGCGACGATTCCGCGCAGTCGACCGATCATTGCGTGCAGCTCCTCATTTGCGGCCCCACGCTTGGCGGGCAGTCAGCCCCAGGCGGTTGGCCGTTGCCCTTACGTGGGCATGGGTGATGGCCACGGCCAACGCGTCGGCCGCGTCGGCCTGCAGCTTGGTTTTCAGGTTGAGCATGAGCCCGACCATGTGTTGAACCTGTTGCTTTTCGGCGCCACCACGACCGACCACCGCCAGCTTGATCTCGCTGGCGGCGTATTCGTGCACCGGCAGGTCGCGCAGCACCACCGCCGAAATCGCCGCGCCACGGGCCTGGCCCAGCTTCAGCGCCGAATCGGGGTTGCGCGCCATGAACACCTTTTCGATGGCCACTTCCTGCGGCTGGAACTGCAGGCACAGCTCGGCCAGGCCCAGCACCAGCAGCTTCATGCGCTGCGGGAAGTCATCGGCGCCGAGCAGCACCAGCGGCTGGTGATGCACGTGGCTGACCCGGCCGCTGGCATCGACATCGATGATGCCGACCCCGGTCCGTTGTGAACCCGGGTCGATGCCAAGAATGCGGGTCATGCGGCACACGCGCGCAGGCCGCTGATCCGGGAAGGACGCATGCGGCGGTGATGGCTGGAAACGTCTGGGGTCATCATGGTCCGCATTGTCCGCTCACCGGCCGCCAAAGGCGACCGGCGCAGCGTCCGTTCAGGCGTAGGCGTCCGCGCCGAGATCGGCGTTGGAGTACACGTCCTGCACGTCGTCGAGGTCTTCCAGCATGTCCAGCAGCTTCTTGACCTGCAGGACGGTATCGCCCTCGACCTTGATGTCGTTGTCGGCACGGAAGGTCAGCTCGGCATGATCCGGCGTGCGGCCAGCCGCCTGCATCGCATCCTTGACTGCGTGGAAGCTGTCCGCGGCGGTGAGCACGTCGATCGCGCCATCCTCCGGGTAGACCACGATGTCATCGGCACCGGCCTCGATGGCCGCTTCGGAGATGGCGTCCTCATCGGCGCCGGCGCCGTAGTGCAGCACGCCCACGCGCTTGAACATGAAGCTGACCGAGCCTTCGGTGCCCATGTTGCCGCCGCACTTGCTGAACGCATGGCGGACGTCGGCCACGGTGCGCACGCGGTTGTCGGTCAGGCAATCGACGATGACGGCCACGCCACCGGGCGCGTAGCCCTCGTAGCGGATCTCTTCGTACTCGACGCCTTCCAGTTCACCGGTGGCCTTTTTGATGGCGCGCTCGATCACGTCCTTGGACATGTTCGCGGTCAGCGCCTTGTCCACGGCCACACGCAGGCGCGGGTTGTTGTTGGGGTCGCCTCCACCGCCGCGGGCGGCCACGCCGATCTCACGGATGATCTTGGTGAAAATCTTGCCGCGCTTCGCGTCAGACGCGTTCTTGCGGTTCTCGATGGAGGGGCCTCTACCCATGGGTCTTTCCGTACGTGCGTTGATGGATAAGGCCGCGGATTCTACCTGATCGGGCCCGCTGACCGTGTCGAGGGCGGATGGATGCCGCTGCGCTCGCCGGGCATGGCCCGGCGAGAGCGTGCGAACCAACGGTTCGCACCCACAAAGGCAGGGCGGTAGCGCCGGGCCATGCCCGGCGAACCGCCTTACGCGGCGGCGGCGTCCCGGCCATGGTCGAACTGGCCATGGCGGAGAAAATGCGCGGTCTGCCGCGCGGCATCGGGTGACACCACCAGGCCGCTGTGGCTGGTACGCACCACGCAGTGGTCGGCCAGGCCCGGCAGGCGGGTCTCGGCCAGCGCCACGGTACCGTCGGAATCGTCATCGAGCGCCCCGAGCAGGCTGCCCAGCCCATGCGGCACCGAGCCGGCGATCAGGCCAACCGCGGCCTTGCCCTGCCAGTCCGGCAGCCCGTCCAGCAGCAGTTCGCTGCTGCGGCCCAGGGCCAGGCCCCAACCATGTTCGGACAACGAGCGCGCAGTGCCGCTGCCCCGCAGTGGCGAGCCCAGGCAGACCACGCGCTGCACGGGCAACTGCGGCTGCCGGCGCAGGGCTTCCAGCGCCAGCAGGCCACCCAGGCTGTGCCCGACCAGCGACAGCGGGCCTGCATCTGCCAGCCGCTCCAGCAACTGCGGCACGGCCACATCGGGGCCGCCAAATACGGACGAGTAGCCAAAGGTATGGACCTGGAAGCCACGCGCGCGCAGGCGCCAGGCCAGCGGCCCGACCCAGGCACGGGCATTCCAGATGCCATGCAACAACAGAACGGGGGGAGTCATGTGCAACAGCCTGGCGGTCAGCGGGGCGGAACTACGGTGATTGAACACATGCCAGGGGCAAGCGGCGGTGAACGGTTTCAGGCCGGATGCGGCAAACGGCGCAGGATGAACTCAAGATCGTTGGTATCGCCCACCGGGAACAGGTACTCGCCGGCCTTTTCAAAACCATACCGGGCGTAGAAGCGCTGCGCGCCGAAGTTTTCCGACCACACGCCCAGCCACAGCGTGCGCGGGCCGTCGTGCTCCAGCCAGGCCAGCGCCGTTTCCAGCAGGCGGCTGCCCCAGCCGCAGCTCTGCTGCGTCTTGATCAGGTACAGGCGCTTGAGCTCACCGTCACCGGGCTGCACGTCCGGGTGCGGCAATCCACAGGGGCCGGCGGCGGCATGGCCGACCGCCTCCCCGTCCAGCTCCAGCAGCCACACCGCGTAATCGGGGTGGGCCAGGATCGTGCGCTGACGCTCGACCGTGTAGGCCTCGTCGATGAAGTCCTGCAGGTCCTGCGGCGGATACAGATGGCCGAAGGTTTCGGTGAACGTGCGTGCGGCCAGCGCCGACAGGGTCGGCGCGTCGTCCACAGTGGCGCGGCGGATCGAATACATGGGTCGAGTTGACGTCAGGACCACGGTTCGGGTCAAGCCCGCTCCGCCGGTTCCTTGTCGTCTTCTTCCTCTTCCTCTTCTTCGTATTCCTCCTCGTCCTCTTCTTCCTCGCCGTCTTCCTCTTCTTCGCCTTCCTCGTCCTCGTCGTACTCTTCCTCTTCGTCGTCTTCGTAATCCTCGACGCCGAAGTCTTCACCGTCCCAGCGGCCTTCGCCGTCGGCGACGAAGGTCAGGGCCATGGCCGACGGGTTGGTACCGACACGGACCAGCCAACCACCGAAGACACGTGCACGCTCGGTGACCAGGTTGGCCTCGGAGCCTTCATTGCCCAGCTTTTCCCACTCCAGCGAAAACGCAAACTCGGTCATTGCCTGGATCTCCTGATCAGTTTTTCTTGGGGCGAACCTGGATGTGCACTTCGGCCAGCTGCTCGTCGACGATCGGCGACGGCGCGTCGGTCATCAGATCCTGCGCACCGGTGGTCTTCGGGAACGGGATGACGTCGCGGATCGACTCGGTACCGGCCATCAGCGCGGCGATGCGGTCGATGCCGAAGGCGATGCCACCGTGCGGCGGCGCGCCGTAGTTCAGCGCGTCGAGCAGGAAGCCGAACTTGGCACGGGCTTCTTCGGCACCGATGCCGAGCAGTTCGAACACCGCGCTCTGCATGTCGGGGCGGTGGATACGGATCGAACCGCCGCCGATTTCATTGCCGTTGAGCACCATGTCGTAGCCGCGCGAAACGGCAGTCTTGGCGTGCGCGCGCAGGTCGGCGATGTCGTCCACGGCCGGCGCGGTGAAGGGGTGATGCAGGGCGACGTAGCGCTGCGCTTCCTCGTCCCATTCGAACATCGGGAAGTCGGTGACCCACAGCGGTGCCCAGCCGTCGGCGACCAGACTGAAATCCTTGCCGGCCTTCAGGCGCAGCGCGCCCATGAAGTCGGACACCTTGTTGTAGCCGCCGGCACCGAAGAACACGATGTCGCCGTTGCCGGCGCCGACATGGGCGACCAGGGCGGCGAAGCCCTCTTCACTGAAGAATTTCTGGATCGGCGAGCTGATTTCACCGTTCTCGCCCACCTTGATGTAGGCCAGGCCCTTCGCACCGTACTTGGCGGCGTGCGCGGCGTACTCGTCGATCTGCTTGCGCGACAGGCTGGCACCACCGGGGATGCGCAGGGCGGCGACGCGGCCATCGGCATCGTTGGCAGCAGCGGTGAACACCGGGAATTCGCTGGTCTTGACCAGCTCGGCCACGTCCACCAGTTCCAGCGCGATGCGCAGGTCAGGCTTGTCCGAACCATAGCGACGCATCGCCTCGGCCCAGGTCATGCGCGGGAAGCTGGCATCCAGTTCGACGTCGACCACTTCCTTGAAGATGGCGCGGATCATGTCTTCGACGAAGTCCTGCACGTCGCGCTCGCGGACGAAGGCGAACTCCATGTCCAGCTGGGTGAATTCCAGCTGGCGGTCGGCACGCAGGGCCTCGTCGCGGAAGCAGCGCGCGATCTGGTAGTAGCGGTCGAAGCCGGCCACCATCAGGATCTGCTTGAACAGCTGCGGGCTCTGCGGCAGGGCATAGAACTCGCCCGGGTGCATGCGCGCCGGCACCAGGAAGTCGCGTGCGCCTTCCGGGGTGGCCTTGGTCAGGATCGGCGTTTCAATGTCCTGGAAGCCCTTCTCGTCCAGGTGGCGGCGCAGGGCCTGCACCAGCTTGATGCGGGTGCGCTGCATGCGCTGCATCTCTGGACGACGCAGATCCAGGTAGCGGTACTTCAGGCGGGTTTCTTCGCCCGGGTTCTCGTGGGCGTGGAACGGCAGCGGCGCGGCCTTGTTCAGCACGGTGATGGCGGTGGCGATCACTTCCACCTTGCCCGTGCGCAGCTTGTCGTTGACCGCGTGGCGGGCACGTACCACGCCTTCCACCTGCAGCACGTCCTCATAGCC
This sequence comes from Stenotrophomonas sp. 3(2025), assembly GCF_052665395.1. Classification (NCBI taxonomy): domain Bacteria; kingdom Pseudomonadati; phylum Pseudomonadota; class Gammaproteobacteria; order Lysobacterales; family Lysobacteraceae; genus Stenotrophomonas; species Stenotrophomonas sp. 3(2025). Next base: position 43,780 of record NZ_JBQOIF010000011.1, read on the forward strand.
CAGCGAGGCGGCCACGGCGAACACTTCGGCGTTGTCGAGCTCCACCGTCACCTGCACGATGCCTTCATGATCGCGGAGATCGATGAAGCAGACGCCGCCCTGGTTACGGGCCACGTCGGTCCAGCCGGCGAGGGTGACAGTCTGGCCAATCAGGGTCTCATCGACCAGGCCGCAGAAGTGGGTACGCATGGGGGGAAAGCTCCGCTGGAGAACGCCGGCACCTGATGGAGGCCGGAAAGCCTCTTATTCTGCGGCCGACGCCCCGGCCGGGGCAAATGCGGACGGTCACGCGGGCTTGATCGCCCCCGTCCTTATAGTCGCGCACCTACTCCCGCATGGGGATGTCGCCATGAAACCGCAGTCCCTGGCCAGCCTGGCCGTGATCCTTGGCACCTTTACCGCGCTCGCCCTGCCCTCCGCCCCTGCCGCCGCGCAGGACGGGGTGGTCCGCTGCGAGAGCCAGAACAACCGCGAACGCGTCTGCAACACCGGCTGGCGCGATGCCCGGCTGGTCCGCCAGCTGTCCGGCTCGGCCTGCGTGGAAGGCCGAACCTGGGGCACCCGCAATGGCAGCATCTGGGTCAACAACGGCTGCCGCGCCGAATTCACCCAGGGCCGAGGCGGCTGGGGTGGCGGCAACGGCGGCGGTTGGGGTGGTGGCAACGGCAACGGCAACAGCGGCACCGTGCGCTGCGAAAGCCAGGACAACCGCGAACGCAGCTGCCCGGTGGGCTGGCGCAACGCACGCGTGGTCCGGCAGATCTCCGGCACGCAGTGCGTGGAAGGCCAGAACTGGGGCGTGCGCAACGGCGCGATCTGGGTCAACCGCGGCTGCCGCGCCGAGTTCGCCGAGGCCCGCGGTGGCTGGGGCGGCGGCAATGGCGGCGGCTGGGGTGGTGGCAACAGCAACTACACCGTGACCTGCAGCAGCAACAACAACCGCCAGCAGAGCTGTAACTGGGACGAGCGCCAGGGCCGGCCTGTGCTGCAGCAGCAGCTGTCCGGCAGCGCCTGCCAGGAAGGCCGGACCTGGGGCTACTCGCGCGGCAACGTGTGGGTCAGCAACGGCTGCCGGGCGCGCTTCGGCACGCGTTGAGGGGTAGCGCCGGGCCATGCCCGGCGAGGCAGCGGCAGGGTCTCCGCTTGAAAGCCGCCGGGCATTGCCCGGCGCTACCGGGCTGTCCGCGGCAGCATGCCAGGGGGCCGATCAGGGTGCCGGCGCCGCTGCATCACCCCAGGGCGCCGGCGGCAGCGCGACCGGCTTGCTCAGATCGAACTCGACCCGGAAACGGCGCCCTTCCGGTCGCGTCAGCTCATAGACGAAACGCTGGTCCGGCTCGATCTCCATCGCCCAGGTGTTGTGGGTTGAAGCCAGCATGTCGGCGCGGCGGAACATCGCCACCGACTCGCCATCGGCGGGAAACTGCTGGCGTTCGGCGGTGCCCGGCGGCTTGCTGTCGCCGCCGTACAGGGTGATCGCATCGGGGCTGCCGTCGGCGTGGCGATGGTCGTGCTTCAGGCGCACGCCGTGCTCGGTACGGGTCAATACCCAGGTGCGCGAATGGTCATCGCCGACGTGGAACGGAATGCGCAGCTCATGACCCGGGTCGGCGCAGCCCCGCACGTGCATCACCAGCTTCTGCCCGGCGAAGGGGTCGTTGCCGGTGGGCGCCGGTGTGTCTTCCACCACCCTGCCCTCGTAGGCCTGGCCACAGTGGGCCGCAATGGCGGCCATGAAGGCGTCGGCCGGCGCGGTCGACAGATCGTGGTTGACCGTATGCGATGGCTGCGAGCAGGCGGCGAGGCCGAGCAGAGCGATGGCGGAAGCAACAGCGGCGATCGGTTTCATGCCCCAACCCTAACGGCCACGGCCGATGCGCGCAAACCGCACTCCCTGGATCCACCTCAGCGTTCGGCTGCAGGGGCGACGGCAACCACGTCCGTCGCCGCCACCGGAGCATCTTCGCCCTGCCCTGCCGGCTCCTGCTCGACCGGGTCGACATCGAACGGCGTGCGGAACACCAGCGAGGGCAGCAGCGTGGTCAATGCGGCGTACAGCAGCAACGCGCCGAACAGCACCGCCGGAATCTGGAAGCGATCGCGCATGATCGCGGCCAGTACCAGGGTAAAGATCAACGTCGGTGCCAGCGCCAGCGACACACGCAGGCTGCTGCGGAAGCTCTCGCCGAACATCACCCGGCGCTGCAGCCAGACCACCGCGATGCGCAGCGGCAGCACCACCAGGGTGATGACAATGCCCAGCCCCAGTGCCTCCCAGCTCAGCGCTTCGCTGGACACCTTGGTGCCGGCGTTGAAGAAGTAGAACGGCACGAAAAACGAGGCGAACAGGCGCAGCGCATGCAGGTTTTCGTGCGAGGCCAGAAGCGGCATGCGCTGGTGCAGCAGGCGCGCGACCAGGCCGGCGATGAAAGCGCCGACCAGGTAATACACGCCCAGCAGGTAGGTGATGTACGCCGCCACCATGCCCACCATCACCAGCAGTGAGAATTCCGAGCCCGGCGCATGCGGCGCGACCCAGCGACCGAGCGCGATGAACAGCAGCGGCAGGCCGACCATCATCGCCAGCAGGGCCAGGCTGGACAGCGCCATGTGCCCGGGGTCGCCAGCCTGCAGCACGATGAACAACGCCGCCAGGGCCAGCAGTTCACCGGCGATGGCCTTGCTGGTGACCCAGAACCGCTCGTCCTCGCTCAGCCCCAGCCGCGACAGCGAATCCATGATGAAACCGGTGGAGGGGGTCAGCAGCGCAAGCGCCAGCAGCCCGGCCGCCTGCCATGGCAGGCCGGCGTAACGCCAGGCCAGCCAGCCGACGCCGAACAGGGTCGCACTGCGGATCAGCAGGTGCGCCAGCAGCGGCCACATGCCGCGCCGCAGGGCCTGCAGGTCAACTTCCAGGCCAGCGAACAGGAACAGTGAGGAGATGCCCAGCGTGGCCAGCAGTGCGATGACCGCGTCGTGCGCCTGGTCGCCCAGCCAGAGCATGCCGATGATGCCGAACAGCAGGCAGGTCAGCGGCGCCGGCAGGCTGAACCGCTGCAACGCGCGCGGGATGACCAGCAGCGCGAAGATCAGCAGCAGGTAGACCAGTTCATGGCTCATCGGGGGACTTCCGTGTGGATCGAACGCGCGCAGGATGCGGGTTCGCGCACCGTGGGGCAAGCCGCCGATGAAGCACCCGTTGCCTCAGCCGATCAGCTGGTCGGCGATCCGGCCCACCTGGGCCAGCACGGCCGCTCGCTGTTCCTCGTCCACCGAAGCACCCTGCAGATAAGCAGTGATCACCCAGGGCGTGCCGCCCGCACGCGGCCACAGCACGGCAATATCGTTGCGGGTGTCCTCGCCGTTGCTGCCGGTCTTGTCACCCACGCGCCAGCGCTTGCCCAGCCCTGCCCGCAGGCAGGCGTCGCCGGTCTGGTTGTCGATCAGCCAGTCGGCGAACTGCTGGCGCGATGCGGCGGAGATGCCATCGCCCACGGCAAACAGGGCCAGGCTGGCAGCCATTGCCGCCGGACTGGTGGTATCGCGCGGATCGCCTGCGGCAAAGCGGTTCATGTCAGGCTCGTAGCGGTCGTTGCGGGTCACGCGGTCGCCGTGGTCGCGCAGGAAAGCGGTCAGTGCCGCCGGCCCGCCGGTCACCCCCAGCAGCAGGTTGGCTGCGGTGTTGTCGCTGGTGGTCAGGGTGCCGCGGCACAGGTCGCGCACGCTCAGGTCCTTGCCGACGTGGCGGCGGGCGACCGGGGCGTAGGACAGCAGATCCTTCTCGGCGACCGCCACGCGGGTGTCCAGCGAGACACGGCCAGCGTCTGCAAGGCTCAGCACATGGGCCACCAGCATCGACTTGAAGGTGCTGCACATCGGGAAGCGCTCGCCCTGGCGATGCCCGCCGATGCGGCGGCCGGTGCGGGAGTCGAGCACGGTCACCCCCAGTCGGCCGCCGCTGGCCTTTTCCAGCTCGGCGAAATCGGCGGCTCCGGCAATGGCCGCGTGCGTGGCCGGCGTAACGGCCGCAGGCGTGGTGCTCCGCGCCAGTGCAGGCGCGAGCAGGGAGGATGCGAGGGCGGCACCAGTGAACTGCAGGAATCGACGGCGAGCGTACATGGATGGACTCCGGTAAACGTGCCCCGATTATTGGGAGGGATGACGCGGGGCCACCAGCGGGAATTTTCAGGGACAGGCATGAGATAAATTGATGCCTATCGAAAGGAAGATCACGCCACGCCGGGATTTCGATCTGTCAAACTGGAATCAGCCATCACCCCACCTCACACCTTCCCATGCTGCATCCCACCCTGCCGCTGAACGCCCTGCGCGCCTTCGAGGCCGCCGCCCGGCACCAGAACTTCACCCGCGCGGCGCTGGAGCTGTGCGTCAGCCAGGCAGCACTGAGCCACCAGATACGCGGACTGGAGGACCGGCTGGGTATCCGCCTGTTCCATCGCCTGCCCCGCGGCGTGGCGTTGACCGAGGAAGGCACAGCCCTGTACCCGGTGCTCAATGAGTCCTTCGAGCGCATTTCAGCCAGCATCGCCCGCTACACCGGTGGCCCGGCGCGGGAAGTACTGACGATAGGCGTGGTCGGCACCTTCGCCACCGGCTGGCTGCTGCCGCGCTTGGCCGCCTTCGACGCGGCCCACCCGGATATCGAGCTGCGGCTGCAGACCCACAACAACCGCATCGATCTGGCCGGTGAAGGCCTGGACCTGGCGATCCGTTTCGGCGATGGCGACTGGCAGGGACAGGCCTGCACGGCAATCCTGGACGCGCCGTTCGCGCCCTTGTGTGCGCCGGCCCTGGCGCGGCGGCTGAAGCATCCGCGCGATCTGGCGGCCCTGCCGCTGCTGCGTTCGTATCGCAGCGACGAATGGCCACGCTGGCTGCAGATGGCCGGGGTCAACGGTGTGGAAGCGCGAGGACCGGTGTTCGATTCGTCATTGACGCTGGCCGTGGCCGCCGCCGGTGGCGCAGGCGTTGCCCTGCTGCCATTGCGCATGTTCGAAGCGGACCTGGCCGAGGGCCGGCTGCTGCAGCCGTTTGCCACCACGCTGGAGCTGGGTCGCTACTGGCTGACCCGTCTGCGCTCGCGTGCCGAACGGGAGCCGGCCAAGCGGTTCCGCGAATGGCTGCAGGCGCAGGGATGAAACACGCGCGCCGCGGGTAGCGCCGGGCCATGCCCGGCGAGCGCAGCGGTTGGGAGAAGCCGCCGGGCATGGCCCGGCGCTACCGATGAAATCAGGACTCCAGCAGTTCCATCCAGGCCGCTTCGGCCTTTTCCAGCTGTGCGGCGGCGGCTTCGCGGTCGCGGCCGAGCACGGCCATGCGCGTGGCATCGGCATAGTTGCTCGAGTCGGCAAGCTGCCGGTCCAGTTCGGCCAGCACACCTTCCAGCTCGGCGACCTTGGCTTCGGCGCTGGCCAGCTTGTGCGGGTTGACCGGCTTCTTCTGCACCACCTGCGCGACCGGTGCGGTCTTGACCACCACCGGCTCTTCCACCTGTTCCATGCGTGCCTTGGTGCCCTGCGCCTGTGGGCGCGTGCGCAGCCATGCCGCGTAGGCGTCGAGGTCACCATCGAACGGCTCGACCACGCCGTCGGCCACCCGCCAGAACGTGTCGCAGACCAGGCCGATCAGATGGCGATCATGCGAGACCATCACGATCGCGCCGTCGAAATCGGCCAGGGCTTCGGCCAGGGCTTCGCGCATTTCCAGGTCAAGGTGGTTGGTCGGTTCGTCCAGCAGCAGCACGTTCGGCTGCTGCCAGGCGATCAACGCCAGCGCCAGGCGTGCACGCTCGCCACCGGAGAAACCATCCACCGGTTCAAAGGCACGGTCGCCCGGGAAGTTCCACTTGCCGAGGAAGTCGCGGAACGATTGGTTCGGTGCATCCGGGGCCAGCTCGCGGAAGTGTTCCATCGGCGACTGGCCTTCATGCAGCGACTCGACCGTGTGCTGGGCGAAGTAGCCGATGCGCAGGTCCGGGTGCGCGGCGCGCTCACCGGCAATCGGTGCCAGCTCGCCCACCAGGGTCTTCACCAGCGTTGTTTTACCCGCGCCGTTGGGGCCCAGCAGGCCGATGCGCTGGCCCGCTTCCAGGCCGAAGCCCACGTTGTGCAGGATCACCGAGTCACTGCCGTAACCGGCCTCGACATGGTTCAGGCGGATCAGCGAGAACGGCAGCTTGGCCGGCGGTGCGAACTCGATGCGGAATTCGCGCTCGGCGCGCACCGCCTCGGTACCGGCCAGCTTGGCCAGTCGCTTCATCCGGCTCTGTGCCTGCGCGGCCTTGCTGGCCTGGGCCTTGAAGCGGTCGATGAAGCTCTGCAGGTGGGCGCGCTCGGCCTGTTCCTTCTCATGCGCGATCTGCTGCTGGCGCAGCTGTTCGGCACGCTGGCGCTCGAAGTCGGTGTAACCACCCGGGTACAGCTTGGCGCCGCCACCGTGCAGGTGCAGGGTGTGGGTGGCCACGTTGTCGAGGAACTCGCGGTCGTGCGAGATCAGCAGCAAGGTGCCCGGGTACTTCAGCAGCCACTGTTCCAGCCAGTACACCGCGTCCAGATCCAGGTGGTTGGTCGGTTCGTCCAGCAGCAGCAGGTCGCTGGGCATCATCAGCGCGCGGGCCAGGTTCAGGCGCACGCGCCAGCCGCCGGAGAACGAGGACACCGCGCGGTGGTGCGTTTCGGCCGGGAAGCCCAGGCCGTGCAGCAGCTTGCCGGCACGCGCTTCGGCGTCGTAGGCGTTCAGCTCGGCCATGCGCGTATGCGCCTCGGCCACCGCTTCCCAGTCTTCGCGGGCGGTGGCGTCGGCCTCGGCGGCCAGCACCGCGGCCACCTCGATGTCACCGCCCAGCACGAAGCTCAGCGCCGGGTCCGGCAGGGACGGGGTTTCCTGGGCAACGCTGGCGATGCGGATCTTGCCCGGCAGGTCGACGTCACCCTTGTCGGCCTCCAGTTCGCCCTTCACCGCCGCGAACAGGCTGGACTTGCCAGCACCATTGCGGCCGACCACGCCTACCCGGTAACCGGCATGCAGGGTCAGGTCGACATTGGACAACAGCAGCCGCTCGCCGCGGCGCAAGGCGAAATTACGAAGCGAAATCATGGGGGGCGTCCATATAACCGAATGGAATGTGCTGGTAAGCACAGTTCCTGCGACGCAATTCTAACGTTAACGAATACTTGACGCGCCCCGGGATGCGCGACGGCCGACGTTCCTCTCTCCCACGTCCTGTCCGCGCGCCTCCCGGGCCCCTCCCCCTGTCAGGGCCTGTCGCAGCTAAATGGTTGCTGCTGCAACGTTTTTTCTGTGGGTCGGCATTTGACAGGCACTGAATATCCCGTTAATTCCTGTATTGCGCACCGCAACAACCGTCGTCCGCCTCACCCCCGTGATGTCGATTCCGGTGCCATCCCGCCAACCGGAGCCCCCTCCCGATGACCCGCAAGACCAGCCTGATCGCCGCCGCCGTCGCTGTCGCACTCGGTGGCTCTCCGTTCGTTGCCGCCGCCCAGCAGGCCGGCAGCGCCGCCAACACCCTCGATACGGTGATCGTCACCGGCACCCGCGTGGCCGACCGCACGGTCGCCGAATCGCAGTCACCGATCGACATCATCACCCCCGAGATCCTGCAGTCCACCGGTACCGGCGAACTGGCCACCGCGCTGTCGCGCGCGCTGCCATCGCTGAACTTCCCGCGCCCGGCACTGACCGACGGCACCAGTGGCGTGCGCCCTGCACAGCTGCGCGGCCTGTCGCCGGACCAGGTGCTGGTGCTGGTCAACGGCAAGCGCCGCCACACCTCGGCGATGATCAACGTCAACGGCAGCATCGGCCGTGGTTCGTCGGCCGTGGACATCAACGCGATTCCGATCGCCGCCATCGAGCGCGTCGAGGTGCTGCGTGACGGCGCCTCGGCACAGTACGGTTCGGATGCCATCGCCGGCGTCATCAACATCGTGCTCAAGGGCAGCGGCAGCGGTGGCAGCCTGGCCGTCGACTACGGCCAGTATTCGGCCGGCGACGGCAACAAGTACCAACTGTCCGGCGATACCGGCGTGGAATTCGGCAACGGCCGTGGCCGCGTGCACGTGGCCGGCCAGATCAGCCAGCAGGACGAGAGCGACCGCGCCGGCCCCTATCGCGGCACCACGCCGAACACCGGCAACTTCCCCAGCGTCGGCCAGACCACCTTCATCGTCGGCGACCCGCGCGTGGACGCCACTGCGGCGTCGGCCAACGCCAGCTTCGATTTCAGCGACCACGTCACCGGTTACGCCAGCGCATTGCTCAGCAACCGCGACATCACCTCGTTCGCGTTCTACCGTTCGCGCAACCACAGCGGGCAGACCGCGCTGCTGGCGCAGACCTACCCGGACGGCTTCGTGCCGCAGATCAACCAGTATTCCAAGGACCGCTCGCTGGTGGCCGGGGTCAAAGGCAACACCGACAGCGGCTGGACCTGGGACCTGAGCCTGAACCACGGCGAGAACACCCTGGACTTCCACACCCGCAACAGCATCAACTACAGCCTGGGTGCGACCAGCCCGCGCTCGTTCTACGACGGCACGCTGAAGTACCAGCAGGACATCTTCAACGCCGATCTGACCAAGTCGCTGGACTGGGGCCTGGCCTATCCGGTCACGCTGTCCTTCGGCGGTGAGTATCGCCGCGAGAAGTGGGACCAGAACCCTGGCGAACTGAACTCCTACACCGGCAGCGGTGCGCAGGGTTTTGCCGGCTTCACTCCCACCAACGAAGTGCATACCGACCGCCACAACTACGCGGTCTATGCGGGCCTGGAAGCGGACCTGACCGAGAAGTTCTCCGCCGGCATCACCGGCCGTTACGAGGACTACTCGGACTTCGGTGACCGTTTCTCCGGCAAGCTGTCGGCGCGCTATGCGTTCACCGACAAGGTAGCGCTGCGTGCCACCGCCTCCAGCGGTTTCCGCGCACCGTCACTGGCCCAGCAGGGCTACCAGGCGGTCACCAGCCAGTTCCTCAACGGCGTGTTCGTCGAGCGTGGCACCTTCCCGACCACCAGCCTGGCCGCACAGGCACTGGGCGCGTCGCCGCTGAAGGCCGAGACCTCCACGTCCTACAGCCTGGGCCTGGTGCTGCAGCCGGTGGATCGCCTGTACGTCACCGTCGACGCCTACCAGATCGACATCGATGACCGCATCGCGCTGTCCTCCAGCATCACCACCAATGCGGCCAGCAGCGCGCTGCTGGCCACGCTGGGCCTGCCGCAGGTAACCGCGTTCTCGTACTTCACCAACGGCCTGGACACCCGCACCCGCGGCGTGGACGTCGTGTCCAGCTACACCGTGCCGTTCAGCGCCAGCAGCCTGGAACTGACCGCGGCCTACAGCTACAACGACACCGAAGTGCAGCGCGTGGGTGGCACGCCGGCGGTGTTCGGCACGCTGGGCCTGACCCAGTCGCTGATCGGCCGCGATGAGATCGGCCGCATCGAAGACAGCTACCCGCACGACAAGACCATCCTCAGCGGCACCTGGCGCTCGGACCACTGGGAACTGGGCCTGGCGGCGACCCGCTACGGCAAGTTCACGGTGCGCAATTCGGCCACCGCCGCGCGTGACCAGACCTACGGCGACAAGTGGGTGCTGGATGCTTCGGCCAGCTACAAGCCGAGTGCGAACTGGACGCTGACGGTGGGCGCCGACAACCTGCTGGACGAGTACCCGGACCGCACCGAAGACCTGCAGAACTCGACCTTCGGCATGCTGCCGTACAGCAACTACTCGCCGTTCGGCTTCAATGGCGCGTATGTGTACGGGCGGATCAAGTACAACTGGTAAGCGGTAACGGGCGCGCCGGGCCCTGCCCGGCGGGTTCATCCGGGGTCAGATCCCTTTTCCTGATGGAAAAGGGATCTGACCCTATTTGTTCCAAAGGTTTGCCGCATTTGGCTCATTAGGTGAAAATCGGGGCATCCCCCCGATTTCTGCGAGAGCCGATGCACCATGACACCGACCTGATCAACATCGTTGCCGTTGGTCTCGGGCTCGCCTTCATCTTCGGCGCGCTGGCCAACAAGCTCCGCTTGTCTCCTCTGGTCGGTTACCTGGTTGCTGGCATCTGCGTCGGTCCGTTCACGCCGGGCTTCGTCGCCGACCAGGCCTTGGCCAACCAGCTGGCCGAGCTGGGCGTGATGCTGCTGATGTTCGGCGTCGGCCTGCACTTCTCGCTGAAGGACCTGATGGCGGTCAAGGCCATCGCCATTCCCGGTGCCATCGGCCAGATCCTGGTCGCTACCCTGCTCGGCTGGGGCCTGGCGGCATTGATGGGCTGGCCGGTCATCCACGGCGTGGTGTTCGGTTTCGCGCTGGCCACGGCCAGTACCGTAGTGCTGCTGCGCGCGATGGAAGAGCGCCGCCTGCTGGAAACCCAGCGCGGCAAGATCGCGGTCGGTTGGCTGATCGTCGAGGACCTGGCCTGCGTGCTGGCACTGGTGATGATGCCGGTGATGGCTGGTGTGTTCGGGCCCGACGCGGCCAATGAACACCACACCCTCGGCAGCGTGCTGGCCAGCATCGGCTGGACGTTCGTGCAGCTGGGCCTGTTCGTGGCGGTGATGCTGGTGGTCGGCCGCCGGGTCATTCCGTGGATCCTGGAGCGCATTGCCGGTACCGGCTCGCGCGAACTGTTCACCCTGTCGGTGCTGGCGATCGCGCTGGGCGTGGCGTTCGGCTCGGCGATGCTGTTCGGTGTGTCCTTCGCGCTGGGCGCGTTCTTCGCCGGCATGCTGCTCAATGAATCGGAACTCAGCCACAAGGCGGCCAGCGATTCCCTGCCGCTGCGCGACGCGTTCGCGGTGCTGTTCTTCGTCTCGGTGGGCATGCTGTTCAATCCCGGCATCCTGATCGAGCACCCGTGGCAGGTGCTGGCCACCGCCGGCATCATCATGTTCGGCAAATCGGCGGCGGCGTTCTTCATCGTGCGCGCGTTCGGCCACCCCACCGGCACCGCGTTGACGATCTCGGCCAGCCTGGCGCAGATCGGCGAGTTCGCCTTCATCATTGCCGGCCTCGGCGTGACCCTGAAGATCCTGCCGCCGACCGGCCAGGCGCTGGTGCTGGCCGGCGCGCTGATCTCGATCATGCTCAACCCGCTGGTGTTCGGCCTGCTCGACCGCTGGCTGCTGAAGCACCAGGAAACCACGCCCACCGCGGTGGAGACCGAGCTGCCACCGGGGCCGTCGCTGGACCTGCACGACCATGCCATCGTCATCGGCTATGGGCGCGTCGGCAGCGCGCTGGCGCAGGTGCTGCGCGACCGTGGCGTGCCGGTGATGATCATCGACGACAACAAGGAACACGTGGCCGAGGCGCATGCCGCCGGCCTGCCCGGCATCCGCGGCAGCGCCGCCTCGGACAAGGTGCTGGCCGAAGCCCATCCCGAGCGCGCCAAGATCGCGGTGCTGGCGATCCCGCAGCCGCTGGAAGCCGGTGAGACCTTGGCCAAGCTGCGTGCGATCAACCCCAACCTGACCCTGCTGGCGCGTGCGCACAGCGATGCCGAAGTGAAGCATCTGCTTGAACACGGTGCCGACGGCACGGTGATGGCCGAGCGCGAGCTGGCCTACTCGTTGGCGGAAATGGTGATGGCCACCCCGCCGTACCGCAGTCTTGGGCAGCACAGCATTCCGGTGGTGTGAGGGGTGTGCAGCAGGGCTGCGCCCTGCACCCGCCGAAACAACGGCAACGGCAAAAGCTGGCATTCCGTGGGATGGCGGGGTGGGTCCGGTTGCGGGGGACGCTGCAAGTACGTCCATGTAAGCTCGGTCGCCGCATCCATGCGGCTCACGCCCCCGCAACCGGACCCACCCCGCCTTCGACAGGTTCCCGCTGCTGGTGGTGGATGAACGATTTGGCAGGTGTCGAGCTTGGTCGACAGTAGATCCACGCCATGCGTGGATGCTTTTCGATGCACTGTCGGACTATTGGATTCCGATGGGGATTTATCCACGCATGGCGTGGGGTTGGCTGCGCCCAAAGAAATCCCCGGCCGACCCGCATCGGCCGGGGATGATATCGCCACGCCCTTGGAGAGCGTCTCTACCGTAACGCTTTCCTGCGGTGGTGGTGATCGCCTCTGGCGATGACGACCAAGCCCGCAGGTATCAGCCTGCCAGCGGCAGGCAGACGTCGGCGCGCAACTGGTGGGCAGGCACCTGTTCGGGATCATCCAGGAAGTGGAAATACAGGGGCGCTTCGGCAAGCGCGTGCCCACTGTCCGGCCACCAGTCGCGCAGCAGCGCATCCCCCACGGCCTGCAGCTGCTCATAAGGGCCGACATGGTGGGCGACCGCATGCGGACCGATGCCGAGGGCCTGCCGCCGCAGCGGCGACGAAAGTTGCGGCAGCGCGGTGGCAAATCCCATCCCGCAGTCGAAGCGGTGCGCCTGCGCGGGTACGTCCCGGTGGTCATCGATGGCGATGCCTACCAGGTGCAGCAGATCGTCGGCCAGCCCTTGCGCCTGCGCCCATTCGTACAGGCGGCCGAAGCTGGCATCGAGATCACCGAAGGCCCCCTGCGCGCGCAGCAGCACGACCTCGAACGGCTGCAGCGCGCGTACTTCCACCTTCAGCGGGGCGGCGGTCACCGCGTCTACGTCGGCAGGTGGTTGTGCCAAGACCTGCTGCCACTGCTGCCGCAGTGCTGCATCGGCGCGCAGGGCGCGCGGGGTGGTATCCAGGCGCTGCCTGCAGCGCCGCGCAAGGGCCTGCGCACTCTCATAGCCGGCGGCCAGCGCGGCGTCGGTGACGCTTGCATCGGGCTGCTGCAGCGCCTGCAGGGCGTTGAGCAGGCGCAGCCGGTCCAGCGTCTGTCCCGGGCTTTCGCCGGTCAGTGCCCGGTACAGGCGCTGGAAGTGGTAGGGCGACTGATGGGCGACAGTCGCCAGTGCCGTTACGTCCGGCAGTGCCTGCTGCTCACGCAGGCAGCCCTGCAGATGGTCGATGACCCGTTCGATTCCCTGCGCCTGGCGCAGGCCTGCAAGCCGCTTCATGACCATCTCCGGTGAGGACATGGCTGCGATCGTGCCTGATCCTTTGGCGGGGTGCGTGACCGATCCTGCGCGATTGCCCGCCCTCAGGCCTTGGCGAGCGCCTGTTCCAGATCCGCGCGCAGATCGCCGATGTGCTCGATGCCGATCGACAGGCGCACGGTGTCCTCGCTGACCCCGGCCCTGGCCAGTTCGGCCGCATCCAGCTGGCGATGGGTGGTCGAGGCCGGATGGGTGGCCAGTGACTTCGCATCGCCCAGGTTCACCAGCCGGGTGAACAGTTTCAGGGCATCGAGGAAGCGGGCGCCGGCAACGCGCCCGCCCGGCAGTCCGAAGGTCAGCACACCGGAGCCATGGCCGCCCAGATAACGCTGCGCTGCCGCGTGTTCGGGGTCATCGGCCAGCCCGGCATAACGCACCCACGCTACCTTCGGATGCGCGCGCAGGTACTGCGCCACGGCCAGCGCGTTGGCATTGATCCGCTCCATGCGCAGCGCCAGGGTCTCGATGCCCTGCAGGATCAGGAAGGCGTTGAACGGTGACAATGCTGCGCCGGTATTGCGCAACGGCACTACCCGCGCACGGCCAATGTAGGCCGCCGCGCCGAGCGCTTCGGTATAGACCACGCCGTGATAGCTCGGATCAGGCTGGTTCAAGCGGGCGAAGCGTTGCGGCTGTGCCGTCCAGTCGAAGCGGCCGGAATCGACGATCGCCCCGCCCAGGCTGGTGCCGTGGCCACCGAGGTACTTGGTCAGCGAGTGCACCACGATGTCGGCGCCATGTTCGAATGGGCGCAGCAGGAATGGCGTGGCCACCGTGTTGTCGACAATCAACGGCACGCCGGCCGCATGCGCGACCTCGGCGATGGCGGCGATGTCGGTGACGTTGCCGCGCGGGTTGCCGATCGATTCGACGAATACCGCCTTGGTGCGTTCATCGATCAGCGCGGCAAACGCCGACGGATCTGCCGGATCGGCGAATCGCGCCTGGATGCCGTACTGCGGCAGCGTGTGCGCCAGCAGGTTGAGGCTGCCACCATACAGCGCACTGGCAGCGACGATGTTGTCGCCGGCCTCGGCAATGGTCTGGATCGCATAGGTGATCGCGGCCTGCCCGGAAGCCAGTGCCAACGCGCCGATGCCCCCTTCCAGCGCCGCAACGCGCTGCTCCAGCACGTCGGTGGTGGGGTTCATGATGCGCGTATAGATGTTGCCCGGCACCTTCAGGTCGAACAGGTCCGCACCATGCTGGGTGTCATCGAATGCGTAGGCCACGGTCTGGTAGATCGGCACCGCCACCGCGCGGGTGGTCGGGTCGGGGCGATAGCCGCCGTGCACGGCCAGGGTTTCCAGTTGCCACTGCGGATCGCTCATTGCACCAGGCTCCATCCGGGGAAACACCCACCATAGGCCAGCCATCGGCCGCCATTGAGAGCCTCTGGCGATGACGCCAATACCGGTGGTTATCAGGTTGCCCGGGATTCAGGCAGTCGCCATGGGCCGTTGCTAGGCTTCGCCGCCGGGCCCTTCGCCCCGGACAAGGATGCCCTACCGATGCAGCCCTCCCCGTGGACCCCCGCCGCCGGCAACCCGACCCAGGTGCTGCTGGTCGAAGACGACCGCCGCCTGGCCGAGCTGGTCAGCGACTACCTGAGCGAACATGGATTTGCCGTGCAGCACGTGCCGCGTGGCGACCTGGCCAGCGCGGCCTGCCGCCAGCACGCGCCGGAACTGGTGGTGCTGGACCTGATGCTGCCTGGCCTTGGTGGCATCGACGTGTGCCGGCAGATCCGCAGTTTTTCCGACGTGCCGATCCTGATGCTGACCGCGTGCGAGGACGATATCGAACAGGTGCTGGGCCTGGAGTCCGGCGCCGATGACTATGTCCACAAGCCGATCGAGCCACGCCTGCTGCTGGCGCGCCTGCGTGCGCTGCTGCGCCGTCGCCATGGCAGCGGCCCTGCCGGCGTGCCGTGCAGGCTGATGCATGGCGAACTGCTGATCGATCGCGTGCAGCGCGAGGTTCACCTGCATGGGCAGCCGGTGGAACTGGGCACGACCGAATTCGAGATCCTCTGGCTGCTGGCCAGCCAGCCCGGGCAGATCCTCTCGCGCGACCAGATCCTGCAGGCGGCGCGCGGCATCGGTTTCGATGGCCTGGACCGCAGCGTGGATGTCTGCATCGGCAAGCTGCGCCGCAAGCTGGGCGATGACGCGCGCGAACCGCGCCGGATCAAGACCGTGTGGGGCCGCGGTTACCAGTTCAACCCCTCGGCCTGGTCGGCGTGAAGCGCCTGTTCCTGTGGTTGTGGTTCGTCACCGGCGGCTGCCTGCTGGTGTCGGTGTTCAGCCTCAACCATCTGCTGGACCGCATCTACACGCCCCTGCAGGAACGTGTCTTCGTCGAACAGGTGCGCGGGCAGGTGTATGCGCTGCGCAGCGGACTGGCCGGCCTGGACCGACAGCAGCAACAGCAGCGCCTGCTGCAGTGGCAGCCGCATTACGGCATTGCGCTGTCACTGCTGGATACACCGCCCGAGCTCGATGACCAAGAGCGCAGTGCCCTGCGCGGGGACGGCTTCATCGTCCGTGAGCGCTACCAGCAGGTGCTGCTGCCCATCGAGGGGGCTGACGGACGCTGGCTGCAGCTGCGCCTTCCCGGCGAGGTGCAGATGACCCTGTACATGACCGCCGCCGCCTACCTGTGCATCCTGCTGCTGGTCGGCGCCTGCCTGTATGCCTGGGTACGCCTGCTGTGGCGCGACCTGGAAGCGCTGCGGGGTCATGCCGATCGCATCGGTGCCGGCGACCTGCAGGCACGTGCGCAGGTATCGCCACGCTCGCAGATCCGGGTCATCGTCGAGCATTCCAACCGCATGGCCGCGCGCGTGGCCGAACTGGTGCAACGGCAGCGCGATCTTACCCATGCCATTTCCCACGAGCTGCGCACGCCGATCGCACGCCTGGCCTTCGGCCTGGATCTGATGCAGGACAGCAACGACCCGGCGCGGCGGGCACACCTCGCTGCCGGCCTGCATGGTGATCTGGCCGAGCTCAACCGGTTGGTCAGCGAACTGCTGGCCTATGAGCGTCTGGAGCATCCCAACGACGCCGAGCCCATGCAGCGGATCGAGGCGAACGACTGGCTGCAGGCCTGCATGGAAGACGCACGGCGCGATGCCGAGCGCGCGGGCCTGGTGCTGCAGGTCTGGCCCAGCGCGCTGCCACGCGTGGATGCCGAGCCACGCCTGCTGCAGCTGGCCCTGAGCAACCTGGTCGGCAACGCGATGCGCTATGCACGCACCCGTGTGGAGGTGTCACTGGTCAGCGTGGCCGGCAAGGCCTGCCTGCGCGTGGATGACGATGGCCCCGGCATTGCCGAAGGCGATCGCGAGAAGGTGTTGCGCCCGTTCACCCGCCTGGATGACAGCCGCAGCCGCGACACCGGCGGCTTTGGTCTTGGCCTGGCCATCGCCGGGCGCATCGCGGTTCGTCACCACGGCGAGCTGCGCGTGGGACGCGCGACCCTGGGCGGTGCACGCCTGGAAATGCACTGGCCACTGGCTGCCAGCTGAACGCCACGGGCCGCGCTTACAGTTGCTTACAACTCCCGCACAACTGCGGACGGATTGGTCGGTGGCATCCCGCCACGCTGTCGACCCAGCAGCACGCGCCGGATGCGCGCACTGCATTTCCTCCCACTGTAGAGAGTTGCCATGTCCCACCGTCGCCGTTTCCCCACCCTGCTCGGCCTGGCCCTGCTGCCCTTGTTCGCAACGTCCACAGCGCATGCCAAGGAGGATCAATGGACCTTCGAGCTTGCCGCCGGTGGCGGCGTTGCCCCGCGCTACAGCGGCAGCGAGGAATTCCAGGCCGCACCGACGCTGTCGTTCGACGTGACTTCGCCGGGCGGCTGGTTTCTGGGTACCAGCGGTGCGGGTTGGGGCACGGCGATCGGCGAACACACCCGCGTGCGTGCCTACGTCGGCGGCAGCGGCAGCCGACGCGAGAAGAACTCGATCCTCGGCGGCTCGGACTTCCTGCGTGGCATGGGCGATATCGATACCCGGCCCCTGGTCGGCCTGGCGGCTGGCTATACGCTGGGTGAGGCGGTGTTGAGTGGTTCCTGGCAGTACACGCTGAAAGACGAAGACAAGGGCGACAACGGCCTTGCCACCCAGCAGATCCACCTGAACCTGGAGATGCCGCTGTTCGATCTGGCCGGTGGCGTGGTCAGCGGCAGCGTCTCCACCGACTACGGCAACCGCGGCTATATGCAGACCTGGTACGGCGTCAGCCCCGACCAGGCCGCTCGCACCGGGTTCGCCCAGCACAAGCCCAAGGCCGGCCTGGTCAGCGCCGGGCTGGGCATGAAATGGAGCCATCGTGCTGGTCGCAACGGCAACTGGTACATCGCCGTGGAAGGCACCCGCCTGCTCGGCGACGCCGCCGACAGCCCGATCGTGCAGAAGGCCAACCAGTTCGGGTTGATGACCGGGTATACGCACCGGTTCTGAGCATGGCCGGCGAACGCCGGACACCGACGTTCGCGCTGGCAAAGAGACGGGGCGCTGCGACCATGCAGCGCCCCGTTGCACGCATCAGGCCTTGGCGAACACCAGGTGGCCGCCGTCGTTGCCCACTTCGATGGTATCGCCGTTGACGAACGCACCGGACAGGATTTTCTGCGCCAGCGGGTTTTCCAGCTGTGCCTGGATCGCACGCTTCAGCGGACGCGCGCCGTAGACCGGATCGAAGCCGACGTTGCCGAGCAGATCGAACGCTGCATCGGACACCACCAGCTTCAGGCCACGCTCGGCCAGGCGCTTTTCCAGGCCACGCATCTGGATGCGCGCGATCTGCTTGATCTGCTGCTTGTCCAGCGGATGGAACACCACGATGTCATCCAACCGGTTGATGAACTCCGGACGGAAGTGCGCCTGCACCACGCCCATCACCGCCGCCTTCATCTGCGTGTAGGCTTCCGGCGTGTCATCGCCACTCATGTCCTGGATCTGGTGCGAGCCCAGGTTGGAGGTCATCACGATGACGGTATTGCGGAAGTCCACAGTGCGGCCCTGGCCATCGGTCAGGCGACCGTCGTCCAGTACCTGCAGCAGGATGTTGAACACATCCGGATGCGCCTTTTCCACCTCGTCCAGCAGGATCAGCGAATACGGGCGACGGCGCACAGCCTCGGTGAGGTAACCGCCTTCCTCATAGCCCACGTAGCCGGGGGGCGCACCGATCAGGCGTGCGACGCTGTGCTTCTCCATGAACTCGCTCATGTCGATGCGGATCATCGCGTCGGCGCTGTCGAACAGGAACTCGGCCAGCGACTTGCACAATTCGGTCTTGCCCACGCCGGTCGGGCCCAGGAACAGGAACGATCCCCCCGGTCGATTCGGATCGGACAAGCCAGCGCGCGAACGACGCACCGCGTCGGACACCACCTTGATCGCCTCTTCCTGGCCGACCACGCGGTTGTGCAGCACCTCTTCCATGCGCAGCAGCTTGTCACGCTCGCCTTCGAGCATCTTGTTGACCGGGATGCCGGTCCAGCGCGAGACGACCTCGGCGATCTCCTCGTCGGTGACACGGTCCTGCACCAGCTTGAAGTCGTGGTTCTCCACTTCCTGGGCGGCGGCCAGCTGCTTTTCCAGCTGCGGCAGCACGCCATACTGGATCTCGCTCATGCGCGCGAAATCCTGCCGGCGCTGGGCCGACTCCAGTTCAACCTTGGCCTGCTCGACCTGTTCCTTGATCTTCGTCGTGCCCTGCAGCGCGGCCTTCTCCGACTTCCAGACTTCGTTGAGATCGGAGAACTCGCGCTCCAGCGCATCGATATCTTTTTCCAGATCGGCCAGGCGCTGCCGCGAAGCGTCGTCCTTTTCCTTCTTCAGCATCTCGCGCTGGATCTTCAGCTGGATCAGGCGACGCTCCAGCCGGTCCAGTTCCTCCGGCTTGGAATCGATCTCCATGCGCAGCCGTGAAGCGGCCTCGTCCATCAGGTCGATGGCCTTGTCCGGCAGCTGGCGGTCGGTGATGTAGCGGTTGGACAGGGTGGCGGCAGCGACGATGGCCGGGTCGGTGATCTCCACCCCGTGGTGCACTGCGTACTTTTCCTTCAGGCCGCGCAGGATCGCGATGGTGTCCTCCACCGTCGGCTCGCCCACGAACACTTTCTGGAAGCGGCGCTCCAGCGCGGCATCCTTCTCGATGTACTTGCGGTACTCGTCCAGCGTGGTCGCACCGACGCAATGCAGTTCACCGCGCGCCAGTGCCGGCTTGAGCATGTTGCCGGCATCCATCGCACCGTCGGCCTTGCCCGCGCCAACCATGGTGTGCAGCTCGTCGATGAACAGGATGATCTGCCCTTCGCTCTTGGCCAGATCGTTGAGCACGCCCTTCAGGCGCTCTTCGAATTCACCGCGGAACTTCGCACCGGCGATCAGCGCGCCCATGTCCAGCGACAGCACGCGCTTGCCGCGCAGGCCTTCAGGCACTTCGTCATTGATGATGCGCTGGGCCAGGCCTTCGACGATCGCGGTCTTGCCCACGCCGGGTTCGCCGATCAGCACCGGATTGTTCTTGGTGCGACGCTGCAGCACCTGGATGGTGCGGCGGATTTCTTCGTCGCGACCGATCACCGGGTCGAGCTTGCCGCTCTCGGCGCGTGCGGTCAGGTCGATGGTGTATTTCTCCAGCGCCTGCCGCTGCTCTTCGGCGTTCTCCGACTGCACGTTCTCGCCACCACGCAGCTTGTCGATGGCGGTCTGCAGGCGCGCCTTGTCGGCACCGGCAGCGCGCATGGCCATGCCCAGCGTGCCGCCGTCTTCCAGTGCGGCCAGCACGAACCACTCGCTGGCGATGAAGGCATCACCGTTCTGCTGGGCCAGCTTGTCGGTGTGGTTGAGCAGGCGGTTGAGGTCGTTGCCGATCGACAGGTTGCCGGCCTGGCCGGACACCTTCGGCAGCGCTTCAAGCGCCTCGTCCAGGCGCTCGCGCAGCACCGGCACGTTGACGCCGGCCTGGGCCAGCAACGGCCGGGTGCTGCCCCCCTGCTGGTCCAGCAGGGCACTGAACACGTGCACCGGTTCGATGATGCTGTTGTCGCGGCCTACCGCCAGCGACTGCGCGTCTGCCAGCGCCTGCTGGAAACGCGAGGTGAGCTTGTCCATTCGCATTGCGAAACCTCATCGGTCATCTTGGCCGGCCCGCGCCGGCGATGCTGGAAAGATGCGGTTGCCCCACCCGGTTTCAAGGGTGGCTGCGACTGCATTCGAAGGCCAGTCAGCCCGTGGCCAGCATGCCGGAAGCGGTGTTGTCGGCGCGTTGATCCGGATCAGATCCGCACGATGGGAGCTCACCGGGTGATCGTGGCCCGGATCGCCCGTAGCTGCTGCTTGACCGCCCGCACCTGCGCTACGTCCATGCGCAGCAAGGCCTTCTGCCCGATCGAGCGCGACTGCAGGGTGGCATCGGCGAAGCGGTAGCGGCCGCGCTCATCGCGCTGCAGCAGTGGCGCTTGGGCCAGCTCCGGGGTGTCCAGCAGGTGGTCGATCACCGTTACCAGGCGATCATTGAAATACCCGTCAGGACGGCCCAGATCGACGTAGGCCTGCTGGATCAACGGATAGAAGCGCTTGTACGCCTGGCCCGCCGCCGCCGGATCGAGCGCCGTGAAGGCCTGCACATAGGGCGCATAGCGCGTCGCATTGGCCGCAGCGATGCGTTCGCCGCCCTCGCCCGGCTCCACCTGCAGGCTGCCCGGTAGCGGCCTGAAGGCCAACGCGGCAGGCGGCACACTGGCCTTGTCCAGGTTGTCGACCTGGGTGACCAGGCGCTGGATCAGGTGATCGCGCAGCAGCGCACTCAACGCACCCTCGCCCTTGAACAGTTCGCTCACTGCGCTCCAGGCGGCGGCATCGCTGTCGGCCAGGTTCGGCAGCGCAGGGTCGGCGGCGGCCTCCGAATCCAGCGGATGCTTGATCGGAGAGGGCGCGGGTTGCTGCGTAGCAGCGGCCTTCGGTGCGGCGACGGCCGAGGTCGGCGCGGATTGCTCCAGCACCGCTACGGCATCTGCCAGGTGCTGCAACTGGTCGCGGAACAACCACGTGCCCGCGCCGCCCACCACCACCACGCCCAGAACCCAGGGCCAGACCGCTTTTCCACTCTGCATGATGCAGAACCTCGCTTTTCACCTGCATGGACAAGGTGTGACTCCCCTGATTCGGCGGGGTTCCCCACTCATTCCACTGCCGTTGTGGTTCACGCCTGCTTTGCGCGATACGCGCGACCCTGTTGCCCCTGTTGGGTGGAGAAGCCTGCATGCAATACGCGCTGTACTACTGGACCGGCATCCAGGGCCGTGGCGAATTCGTGCGGCTGGCGCTGGAAGATACCGGCGCCGATTACGTGGACATGGCGCGAGTGCACGGCGACGCGGTGATGCAGCCGTTCCTCGATGGCCACAGCGAAGGTGCGCAACCTTTCGCGCCACCGTTCCTGAAGGCGGGGCGACAGGTCATCGCACAGGTCGCGGCCATTCTCGATTTCCTCGGCCCGACGCTGGATCTGGTTCCGCAGGCCGCCTCGCGGCGCATGCAGGCGCTGCAGTTGCAGCTGACCATCGCCGATCTGGTGGCCGAAGTGCACGACACCCACCATCCGATCGCCGCGTCGAAGTACTACGAAGACCAGAAGACCGAGGCCAAGGCGCGCGCGGCAGCGCTGCGCGATGAGCGCCTGCCGAAATTCCTCGGCTACTTCGAGCAGGTGCTGAAGGCCAATGGCGGTCGCCACCCGCTGCGCGAACACTCCTACGTGGACCTGTCGCTGTTCCAGTTGCTGAGCGGGCTGGACTATATGTTTCCACGCCGCATGCAGGCGCTGTGGCCGACGTTGCCACTGCTGCGCGCGCTGAAGGACCGGGTGCAACAACGGCCCGGCATCGCCGCCTATCTCGCTTCGGAGCGGCGGCTGCCCTTCAACACCAACGGCATCTTCCGGCATTACCCGGAACTGGATAGCGGGAAGTAGCGCCCGGGCCAATCCCTGCGGCAGCGCAACCCAACGCCGGGCATGGCCCGGCGCTACCGGTCAATGGGCGTTTTCAGCCAGTGGCTTCACCGCCTGCTTCTGCAGCGACAGCAGCCCCAGCAGGATGGCCAACGCCACGTATGCGCCGGCGAACTGCCAGCTGATGACGCGGGCCAGGCCCTGCAGATCCCACGGCAGGTAGATGCCGCCGCGCGGATCCACCGAATGGATCAGGCCGAACAGGGTGAGCACCGCAGCCACCAGCAGGAAGCCGCAGGCGCGACGCAGACGGCCATCGACCATCGCTGCGACGGTGGCGATCCACAGCATCGAGGTGATGATGAAGCCGTTGCCCAGCGCGAAGATCACCGCCAGCTCCGGCAGGCCATGGCCATCGACGTGGGTCAGCAGCGCGCCCATCTGCTCGGCCGGAATCCAGCCCGGCGCCTTGATCGCCAGCAGGTAGGCCGCCGACGGCAGGAAGCCCAGCACCATCGCACCGGCATGCTGCCGCGGGGTGGCCTGGAACGCCTGGGTGGTGATGTCGATCGACACGTACACGATGATCGGCGCCAGTACCGCCAGCGGCAGCCACTGCACCAGCCCGGAAATGATGCCGAGCATGCCGCCGATGCCGACGAACAGGCCGGTCAGCAGCGTGTAGCCGCTGCGCGCGCCCATGTGCTTGTAGGCCGGCTGGCCGATGTACGGGGTGGTCTGCGCAACGCCACCGCAGACGCCGGCCACAAGCGTGGCCACCGCCTCCACCAGCAGGATGTCGCGGGTGCGGTAGTCATCGCCGGCCGCGCGCGCGCTCTCGGATACGTTGATGCCACCGACCACCATCAGCAGGCCGAACGGCAACAGCAGCGGCAGGTAGGTCATCGCGGTCGGCAGGCCCTCGATGAAGCCCAGCGTCGGCAGCGGCAATACCACCTGCGGCGGCACCCAGGCCGGAATCTGGAAGCCGGGCACACCCAGGCCGGCCAGGCCGAGCCCGTAATACAGCACGGTGCCGAACACGAAGGCCAGCAGCACACCGGGGCCGCGCAGCGGCAGCTTGCCCTTGGCGATCAGCACGTACAGCAGCAGGCCGAGCGTTGTGAAGCCCACCAGCGGCGAGCGCAGGGTTTCCAGCAACGGCAGCAGGCCCATCAGCACCAGTGCGATGCCTGCGATGGAACCCAGCAGCGCAGCGCGCGGCAGCGCGCGGGTCACCGCTTCACCGAAGAAGGACAGGATCAGCTTGAGCACGCCCATGATGACCAGCGACGCCATGCCCAACTGCCAGGTGGCGATGGCGGCGGCATGCGGGTCCAGGCCCTGCTGCTTGAAGGCCAGGAAGGCCGGGCCCAGCACCAG
The DNA here is from genome assembly GCF_052665395.1 of Stenotrophomonas sp. 3(2025). Classification (NCBI taxonomy): domain Bacteria; kingdom Pseudomonadati; phylum Pseudomonadota; class Gammaproteobacteria; order Lysobacterales; family Lysobacteraceae; genus Stenotrophomonas; species Stenotrophomonas sp. 3(2025). Next base: position 67,228 of record NZ_JBQOIF010000011.1, read on the forward strand.
CAGCGCCATGCCGATGCTGGTCGGTGCATCCAGGCCCAGCGGCATGGCGGTGACGTCGTCGCGCCCGGTACGCGCGGCCAGGCGCCGTGCCATCAGGGTGTACAGCAGGTTGCCGACCAGCACGCCCAGGGCGGTGCCGGGGAACATGCGGCCAAAGACCACGTCGGCGGGGAACTGGAACATCCCGACCAGGGCCATGGCGATGAAGCCGAGAATGGAGAGGTTGTCGACGACCAGGCCGAAGAAGCCATTGAAGTCGCCAGCGACGAACCAGCGGCGCGGCGCGGTGGAAGCGGGAGCGGGCATGGAAGGGGCGGTGGGGGTGGGGACCGCCGATGGTAGGCCCAGCGGGGCCGGCGCGCCAATTCCCGAGTGGAATGATGGGTTCCAGCCAACGGCGGAGCCCCTCGTGGTTGGTCGCTGAAAGCAGGCTATCGGAGTGGGTCGTGCGGGGTGGGCTGCGCAGGACACGCCGTAAACCCGTCCATGGGGGCTCGATGGCGCCATCCATGGCGCCAACGGTCCTGCGCAGCCCACCCCGCCCGGCCACGGACAGTTTCCTGCGGGCGCCAGCCACGGAAGAGAATCAAAAGATCAAAAGCAGAAGCCGGTCGCTGCGCTCTCAGGCGCCGGATCGCAGGCATCTGCGTGGTTGCCGGCCAGCGGCCGGCACTACCGACAGACATCCACGCATGGCGTGGATCTACTGTGTCGACCAAGGTCCCACTAGCAACAGGCCATGCCATTCCAACAGATCGCGGAAATCTGTCGAAGGCGGGGTGGGTCCGGTTGCGGGGGTGTCCGCGGCATGGATGCCGCGGCCAAGCCCCCAAGGGTGAGGGCGCTTTGCTTGCGAAGCACTGCTTCGCAAGCGCCCGAACGCACAGCCGCCAGCGGCTGGGCCGGTCTGGGGGTTTACGGCGTCCCCCGCAGCCGGACCCACCCCGCCATCCCACGGAATTCCCGCTGTTGCTGTTGCTTCGGCTGTTGCTCTGGCCTCGGCGGGTGCAGGGCTCAGCCCTGCATCAAACCCAACCTCTTACTTCTTCAGGAAGTTGTCCACCAGCAGATGCTTCACGTCGTCGATGCGACCGCTCAGTACCGCCTTGGCCGCATACAACGCCGTGCCCGCCACCTGCTTGGCCTCGATCTGCGGCGGCATCACCAGCTCCGCGCGACTGGTATGTACATCCAGCAGCGCCGGCCCACGCTGGGCCAGGAAATCCTGCACCGCTTCTTCCAGGTCCTCGCTGCGGGTCACCGTGCGGCCATGGAAGCCGATCACCTCGGCCAACCGGCCGAAATCCGGATTCTTCAGGTCGGTGTAGTTGTCCAGCAGCCCCTCCACCTTCTGCTCCAGCTCGACGAAATTCAGCGAGCCGTTGTTGAACACCACCACCTTGATCGGAAGATTCTCCTGCACCGCGGTCAGCAGGTCGCCCAGCAACATCGCCAACCCACCATCGCCGGACAACGAAATCACCTGCCGCCCCGGGAAGGCCTTCTGCAGACCCAGCGCCTGCGGCATCGCGTTGGCCATCGTGCCGTGCAGCAGGCTGGTCAGCGTGCGGCGCCGGCCGTTCACCCGGATGTGCCGCAGCACCCACACCATCGGCGAGCCACCATCCGCGGTGAACAGCGCATCGTCGGTAGCGTACTTCGACAGCAGCGCGGTCAGGTGCTGCGGATGGATCAGCTCGCCCTCACCCGGCTGCTCCTCCTGCTCGCGCTTCTTCAGCGCCTTGTCGCGGTGCTCGATGCATTCGTCCAGGAAACTGCTGTCTTCGCGCGGGGGCAGCATCGGCAGCAGCGCGTCCAGTGTCGGTGCGATATCACCGACCACGCCCAGGTTCACCGGATGGCGGCGACCGAGGTGGCTGCCGTCGCGGTCGACCTGGATGATCGTGGCCTTGTCCGGATAGAACTGGCCCCAGGCGAAATCCGCGCCGAGCAGCAGCAGCGTGTCGCACTCCATCAACGTGTGGAACCCGGACTCGATGCCGAAGACTCCGGTCATGCCCATGTTGTACGGGTTGTCCGGTTCGACGAAGTCCTTCGCGCGCGATGTGTGCGCCACCGGTGCCTGCAGGCGCCGCGCCAGTTCCAGCAGCTGCGCATGTGCCCCCTGGCAACCGGCGCCGGCATAGATGCCGATACGCTTGCCCTGCCCCAGCAGTTCGGCGATGTGCTGCAGCTCGGCCTCGGAGGGGCGCAGCACCGGCTGGGTGTAATGCACCGAGAACGGCACATCGTGCTTCACTTCCGCTTCGCTGATGTCGGCCGGCAGGATCACCACCGCCACACCGCGGCGGCTGATCGCCGCCTGGCAGGCCAGCGCCACCACGCGCCGTGCCTGGGCCGGGCTGTGCACCTGCTCGCAGAACACGGTGCAGCTGCCGTACACCGCCTTGAAATCCACTTCCTGCGGGAACTCCATGCCCAGTTCGCTGGTGACCACCTGGCTGGCGATCAGCACCATCGGCGCGCGGTTGCGGTTGCTCTCGAAGATGCCGTTGATGAAGTGCAGACCACCAGGACCGCACGAACCCGCGCAGGCGGTCAGCTGGCCGCTGATCAATGAATCGGCACCGGCCGCGAACGCCGCGACCTCTTCATGGCGGACATGCACCCACTCGATCTCACTGCGATGCAGTGCGTCGGTGACATGGTTCAGGGTGTCGCCGACGATGCCATAACAACGGCGGACGCCCGCCTGCTGCAGGGTATCGACGACGATCTCGGCAACGCGCTTGCTCATGGGACTACAACCTTGCAAGGGGGAACCCCGAGGCTAGTCCCGGTGAAGTGATGCTTCCGTGGGCAAGAGGCCGATCGCCTTGTCGTGCAAACTCCGGGCAGGGCTGCCGTCAATCGTTGACGTTGATCCACCCCGTCACCGCGCCGCGCTTCGGGTTGCGGTAGCGCACCTGCACCCAGCCATCCTGCTCATCCAGCATCTCCACGCGATCACCCTGCACCAGGTAGCGCTGCGTGCTGGACGCACCGGGATGATCGAACAGGAACAGGCGCGCAGGCAGCACGCTCGCCATCAGCCCCACCAGCGGCGCACCGCTTGCTGGTGCGCCGAGCCCGTCGCCGATGGCGCTTTCCAGCACCTTGCCGGAGGGATCGTAGGTGCGCCACACCGCCAGTGGCCCCTGGTTCTCGGTCTCTTCCCAGTGCAACGCACGGTTCAGCGTATCGCCCAGCATCAGCACGCTCTCACCGCGGTACAGATAGAGCTGCTGGCCATTGAAGCGATACACGTCGCTGTACCACATCGGCCCACTGCGGCAGCTGGCGGTCAGCGTGCGCGTGGCGGCGTCGGCGGTAAGGCCCATCAGGTCACCGCACTGGTCGTGTCCATGGGTCACCGCCTTCAGTGCGCGGAACTCACCGCTGCCCACGTCGAAGCGATAGACCGCAACGGCCTCATTGACCATGCCCACCGCCGCGCGCGCAACCAGCTCGGGACGCCCGTCGAAATCGAGATCCTCTGCGCCCAGGCGCGAATGTCCCTCGGCGTCCGGCGCGCCAGGCAGGCGCTGCCGCTTCCCTGCCGGCTGCAGGAGCACGGCAAGCATGCCGTCCTCCTGTACCTCTACCGCCGCCTGCACGCCCGCTGCCGGCGAAAACCGCAGCGGGCCCCGGTCCTTGTCCTGCGCCTGTGCCGCCGGCGCCAACAGACTGGCCAGCATCACCGTCATCAGCACATCCCTGGGTGTCATCGTCATTCCCTGCAGCGCCACAGTGGCGCGTCCAGGTCAGAACGATACGTCAACCGCCTGCCGCGACCACAGTACCGACTGGTGTTTGGTCTGCTGCTTCCACGCCAGACGGATCGCTTCGATGTCGGCGCGGCGCTGCGGGCTGTCCTCGTGCAGCACCACCAGCACCTTGGTGCGCAGGCGGTTCGGGGAGGCATCGCCACGGAACAGCCACTGGCCGTAGGCATCGAACACGGTCAGGCCGTCCGGGAAGCGCGACGTCACTTCCTTGTCCAGGAACGCGCGCCACTGCGCATCGCTGATGGTGTCGGCCTGCGGGCGGTCACCGGCGCCCTGCTCTTCGCCCACGCCGAAATAAAGCTCGCTGCGCACCCAGCCATGGCCGCTGGACGGACGCGCGGCGTCGCCCTGCAGGTCGGCGGTGGTGGCATAGGCGCTGGGCGCCTTGGAGGACAGGCTGGCACAGCCACTGGTGGCCAGCAGCACGGCGAAGACAAGGCCAAGGTGTTTCATCGGGAACAGCACTCCGGGAAGGGGAAAAAGCACGACGAAGGGGCACGGAGGGTACACCTGCGCCTCGGTTGCGGCTGCAACCAATGCCCTCATGCCGGCAGGGCATGAAGTGATGCAATGGGAGCCGGGACTTGCATCGCACCGCCTCCTCACGCCAAGATAATATATCGCTTCATCCGGATGGATGTAAGTGAAACTATCCCCCCCCCTTCCCCACGTCGTTGCTGCTGGAGCCCGCATGTCCCCCCGCCTGTCCGCGTCGCCGCTCGGCCTCGCCATCGCGCTCGCCCTGTCCCCCGCCCTGGCTTCGGCCCAGGACGCCGCCACCAACCTGGACACGGTGATCGTCACCGGCACCCGCGCCGCCGACCGCACCGTGCTTGAATCCACCTCGCCGGTGGACGTGCTGACCGCCGAGGACATCCGCAAGGCCGGCGTGGTCAACGGCGAGCTGGGCAGCGCCCTGCAGGCCCTGCTGCCCTCGTTCAACTTCCCCCGCCAGTCCAACTCCGGCGGCGCCGACCACGTGCGCGCCGCGCAGCTGCGCGGGCTGTCGCCGGACCAGGTGCTGGTGCTGGTCAACGGCAAGCGCCGCCACCACACCGCGCTGGTCAACACCGACAGCAAGATCGGCAAGGGCACCACCCCGGTCGACTTCAACGCAATCCCGGTCAGCGCCATCAAGCGCATCGAAGTACTGCGTGATGGCGCCGGTGCGCTGTATGGCTCCGATGCCGTGGCCGGCGTGATCAACGTGATCCTCGACAACGGCGGCGACGGCGGCGAGATCGAAGCCAGCTACGGCGCCAACCACACCGACCTCAAGCCGATCGGCCGCACCCTCACCGACGGCCAGACGGGCAACCTCAGTGCCAAGGTCGGCACCTCGCTGGGCGAAGACGGCGGCTTCCTGCGCGTCGGCCTGGAATACAAGAAGCGCAACGGCACCAACCGCGCCGGCTTCGACCAGATTCCGCCGTGGGACCAGACCGAGGCCAATCTTGCCCTGCAGGGCAAGCGCAACTACGTGCTCGGCGATGGCGCCAGCAAGGACATCAATCTGTGGCTGAACACCGAGATTCCGGTGGGCAAGACCGCGACGTTCTATGCGTTCGGCACCTTCAACCAGCGTGATACCGAAGGCGCGAACTACTTCCGCTATCCCGATGGCGATGCCAACTGGAAGGAGGTCTACCCCAATGGCTACCGGCCGATCTCCGAAGGCGAGAACCGCGACGTGCAGGCGGTCGCCGGTATCCGTGGGCAGTGGGGCGAATGGAGCTATGACGGCAGCCTGGATTACGGCCAGAACGACTTCACCTATCGTCTGCGCGATTCGCTGAATGCCTCGCTGGGCCCGACCAGTCCGACCCGCTTCAAGACGGCCGACTACGAGTACGCGCAGACCGTAGGCAACGTCGACCTGAGCCGCGTGTTCTCGCAGAGCGACAGCATCAGCCACACCCTGGGCCTGGGCGCCGAAGCCCGCCACGAACGCTACCAGACCCGTCCAGGCGACCCGGCCAGCTACGCCGCCGGCACTTACACCGATCGCCCGACCGGCTCGCAGGCAGGCGGTGGCCTGACTCCGCAGGATGCGGCGACCCTGTCACGCGATGTGGCCAGTGCCTACGCCAGCCTGTCCAGCCAGTTCGGCGAAAAATTCTCCACCGACCTGGCCGCGCGCTACGAGCACAGCGATGACTTCGGCGGCGAACTGACCGGCAAGCTCGGACTGCGCTACGAGTTCACCCCGGCATTCGCCCTGCGCGGCGCGATCTCCAACAATTTCCGCGCACCGTCACTGGCGCAGATCGGCTACGAATCCACCTCCACCGGTTACAACGCCGGCGGCCAGCTGGTGCAGGGCCGCCTGCTCTCGGTCAACAACCCCATCGCCCGTGGCCTGGGTGCGCAGGACCTGAAGCCGGAGAAGTCGCTGAACACCTCGCTCGGCTTCACCAGCCGCATCGGCGAGCACTTCGACCTGTCGCTGGACTTCTTCCAGATCGACATCGACGACCGCATCGCGCTGTCCGAGAGCATCACCGGCGATGGGCTGACCGATTACGTGGCCACCAACTACGGCGTCGGCGGCCTGCAGAGCGCCAGCTTCTTCGTCAACGCCGCCGACACGCGCACCCGCGGCGCCGAGCTGGTGAGCAACTGGCGGCAGTCGCTGGGCGATGGCCAGCTGCTGTTGACCGGCACCTACGCCTACGCCAAGACCACGCTGAAGAACGTGCTGGCCACACCGGCGGAGTTGCAGGCGCTGGACCCGGACTACGTGCTGTTCGGCATCGAAGAGACCAATACGCTGACCGACGCCACCCCGCGCACCCGTGGCAGTTTCTCAGCCGCTTGGAGCAACGACCGCTGGTCGCTGAGCAGCCGGGTGAACCGCTACGGCAGCGCGACCCGCGTATTCAACTTCGGTGATGGCTACATTCCGCGCCAGACCTACCAGGCCGAGTGGCAGCTGGATGCGGAAGTGGAATACCGCATCACCCCGCAGTGGAGCGTGGCCATCGGTGGGCAGAACCTGACCGACAACTACCCGGATCGCTCCAACGAGGACATCCACTACTTCGGCAACCTGCCCTACGACGTGCTGTCGCCGATCGGCAGCAACGGTGCGTACTACTACGGTCGCGTGCGCTACACGTTCTGATTGCTCTGGGTGTGATTGCCTTGGGTGGGTGCGGACCGTTGGTCCGCACAGCATGCCGACCAACGGTCGGCACCCACCGGGACGCGATGGATCACTGTCGGCACCCACCGGGACGCGATGGATCACTGCGGGTGGGTGCGCCGGCACCCACCGGGTGGGTGCGGACCGTTGGTCCGCACCCGCCGTAGCCTGGCCTCGACCCGGCGTACACGCCGCCACTGGCATGGTGGTCGCCATGGCTGAACCGCTCCCCCTGCGTCCGCCACCTCCATTGCTGGACGATGCCTGCGCGTTGTTCCTCGATGTGGATGGCACCCTGATCGAATTCGCTGCACGCCCCGACGCCGTGCAGCTTCTCCCCGATGTGCGTGAAGCCATCGGCCGCATCAGCGATCGGCTGGAAGGTGCCGTGGCACTGGTCAGTGGTCGCCCGCTTGAACAGCTGGACCAGTTGTTCGCGCCGCTCAAGCTTCCCGCTGCGGGCCTGCATGGCCACGAACTGCGTGCGCAGGACGGGCACGTGATACGCGATGAGCATGGTGACGACACCGCCGACTGGCTGCATGCGCTTCATCAACAGGCCATGCGTTTCGCCCATGGACATCCCGGCGTACTGGTCGAGAACAAGGGCGTAGGCCTGGCCCTGCACTGGCGCGGCGCCCCCGATGCCGCCAGCGATGTACGCGCGTTCGCCGACCGGCATATCCGCGGCCGCGCCAGCTATCGCCTGCAACCGGGCGATCATGTCGTTGAATTCGTTCCGGTCGGCACCGACAAGGGACGCGCGGTACGTCGGCTGATGCAGTACCTGCCGTTCCGTGGGCGTCTGCCGGTGTTCCTCGGCGATGACCTGACCGATGAATTCGGCTTCGATGCGGCCAATGGCCTGCATGGCTGGAGCGTGTTGATCGGCGAACGTGAACCCAGTGCAGCAGTGTTCGCCCTGCCCGACATACGCAGCGTGCACGCCTGGCTGCGTGAGAATGCGTATTGACCCCGGCCCCCACGGCCGCAACCGAGATGTACCGCGTGATGACCCAACCCGATCTTGATCTGGGCGTGGTCGGCAACGGCAGCTTCGGCGCCCTTATCGACAAGCACGCCCGTGTTGTCTGGAGTTGCCTGCCGACCTTCGACGGCGACCCGACCTTCTGTGCCCTGCTCAGCCCCAATCAGCAGACCGGCGGCGACTTCGCCATCGAACTGGAGGATTTCGCCGGCAGCGAACAGGAATACCTGACCAACACCGCGATCCTGCGCACCGTGCTGCGCGATGCACATGGCGGCGCGCTGGAAATCCTCGATTTCGCCCCGCGCTGGCGCCAGAACGATCGTTTCTACCGGCCGGTCAGCCTGATCCGACAGGTGCGCCCGTTGTCCGGCAGCCCGCGCATCGTGATCCGTGCGCGGCCACTGGCCGACTGGGGCGCACGCGTACCCGAGTCCACCTGGGGCAGCAACCACGTGCGCTGGATCCTGCCCGAGCATGTGCTGCGCCTGACTACCGACGTGCCTGTGCGCTTCGTGCGTGATGGCCTGCCGTTCGTGCTCAACCATCCCATCCACCTGATCCTGGGTGTGGATGAATCGCTCAACCGCTCCATCAGCGGCTACGTGCAGGAAGCGTTCCAGCGCACCCGCGACTACTGGCGCGAATGGGTGCGGTACCTGTCCATCCCGCTGGAATGGCAGGACGCGGTGATCCGCAGTGCGATCACCCTCAAACTCTGCCAGTACGAGGACAGCGGCGCGATCATCGCGGCGATGACCACCTCGATCCCGGAAGCGCCCGGCAGCGTGCGCAACTGGGACTACCGCTACTGCTGGCTGCGCGATGCCGCCTTCGTGGTGCGCGCGTTGAACCGTCTGGGCGCCACCCGCACGATGGAGCAGTTCCTCGGCTACATCTTCAACCTGGCCACCACCGACGGCACCCTGCAGCCGCTGTATGGCATCGGCTTCGAAGCCAAGCTGGACGAGGACGAAGTGCCCAGCCTGTCCGGCTACCGCGGGATGGGCCCGGTGCGGCGCGGCAACCTGGCCTGGGTACAGCGCCAGCACGATGTATACGGCAGCGTGGTGCTGGCCTCCACCCAGCTGTTCTTCGACCGTCGCCTGCAGGACCCCGGTGACAGCCACACCTTTGCCCGGCTCGAACCGCTGGGTGAACAGGCGTTCGCACTGCACGACGTGCCCGATGCCGGCCTGTGGGAATTCCGCGGCCGCACCGAAGTGCATACCTACACCAGCGCGATGTGCTGGGCGGCGTGCGATCGCCTGTGCAAGATCGCCGTGCGCCTGAAGCGTGATGACCGCGCGCAGTACTGGCGCGAGCGTGCCGACACCATCCACGCACGCATCATGGAAAAAGCCTGGAGCGAGGAACTCGGCCACTTCACCGATACCTTCGATGGCCACCGCCTGGATGCCTCGTTGCTGCTGCTGGCCGACATCGGCTTCATCGACGCCAACGACGCACGCTTCGTCGCCACTGTCGACGCCATCGGCCGCGACCTCAAGCACGGCAACGCGCTGTACCGCTATATCGCCCCGGATGATTTCGGCGAACCGGAAACCAGCTTCACCATCTGCACGTTCTGGTACATCGATGCGCTCGCTGCGATCGGCCGCATGGACGAGGCGCGCGACATGTTCGAATCACTGTTGCAGCAACGCAATCATCTTGGCCTGCTGTCGGAAGACCTGGCGTTCGACGGTGGTGAAGCCTGGGGCAACTTCCCGCAGACCTACTCGCATGTCGGCCTGATCACTGCGGCCATGCGCCTGTCGCGTTCCTGGCAGGAGGCCTCATGAGCCGTCTTGTCATCGTCTCCAACCGCGTGGCTGTGCCCGGCGAGAACCGCGCCGGTGGCCTAGCCGTGGGCCTGCTGGCGGCACTGAAGGAACGCGGCGGATTGTGGTTCGGCTGGAGTGGCAAGAGCGTGCGCGAGGCCAGTGGCGCGCTGCACGAGCAGCGCGATGGTGACATCCAGTACGTCACCATGGACCTGGCCAAGCGCGATGTGGACGGTTACTACAACGGCTTCGCCAACCGCACGCTGTGGCCACTGCTGCACTTCCGCCTGGACCTGGTCGACTACGACCGTGGCACCCGCGAGACCTACCACAGGGTCAATGCACTGTTCGCCGACAAGCTGGCGCCGCTGCTGCGCGAAGACGACATCGTCTGGATCCACGACTATCACCTCATTCCGCTCGGCGCGATGCTGCGCGAGCGCGGCATCGGCTGCCGCATCGGCTTCTTCCTGCACATCCCGATGCCCTCGGCCGACCTGCTGCAGGCCATGCCCGACCATCTGCGGCTGTTCTCGGCGCTGTATGCCTATGACCTGGTCGGCTTCCAGACCCAGCGCGATGCCGATCGCTTCCAGACCTACCTGCGCCTGTTCGGCGGTGGCCGGGTACTGGAAAACGGCAAGCTCGAAGCACCCGGCGGACGTCACTTCCGTGCCGCGGCATTCCCCATCGGCATCGACACCGAGCTGATCGCCCGCCAGGCCAGCACCGCAGCCAGCAAGGCGGCCGTGAAGAACCTGCGCAGCAGCCTGCGCGACCGCCAGCTCGCCATCGGCGTGGATCGACTGGACTATTCCAAGGGCCTGCCCGAACGGTTCCTCGGCTTCGAACGCTACCTGCAGCGCCATCCAGACCAGCGTGGCTCGCTCACCTACCTGCAGATCGCACCGGTCTCGCGCGGCGATGTCACCGAATACCGGCAACTGCGCAGCCAGCTGGAGCAGATCGCCGGCCACATCAATGGTGGCCATGCCGAGCCGGATTGGACACCGCTGCGCTACGTCAACCAGAACTTCACCCACGCCACGCTGACCGGCTTCTACCGTGCCGCCGCTGTCGGCCTGGTCACCCCGTTGCGCGATGGCATGAACCTGGTCGCCAAGGAATACGTGGCTTCGCAGGATCCGGAAGATCCCGGCGTGCTGGTGCTGTCCCTGCTGGCCGGCGCCGCCGATGAAATGAAGCAGGCGCTGCTGGTCAATCCGCATGATCTGGACGGCGTGGCCGATGCCATCGCCACCGCGGCGACGATGTCGCTGCACCGGCGCAAGGAACGCTGGCACGCGATGATGGACCACCTGCGCACCTACGACATCAACCACTGGCGCCGCAGCTACCTCGAAGCCCTGGAAGGTTGACCGCCCACGCCGGGCATGGCCCGGCGCTACCTTGATCTGGGCACGGGGTAGCGCCGGGCCACGCCCGGCGGCGCTTAATCGAGGAACCGCGCGGCTTGTTCCGGGGTGGGCAGGAAGCAGGCGTCATGGCGCCCGAACCAGCGATAGCGGTTGCGTGCCAGTACGCGGTAGGCGCCATCGCGCCAGCGGCGTGGCAGCACGCGCAGTACGGCAGCCAGGCGCCAGCCACCACCCAGTGCGTCCAGAACGCGCAGGATCGCATCGGTATCGGTCCACGCGCCCTGCCCGTCCAACAGCAGGAACGAGGTCGGGTCGTGCGCGTCAAGGCCGTGCGCGCGCAACATCGCGCTGCCCCGCGCGCCCTGCATCGCCGCGAAGCGAAAGCGTTCCTGCCGGTCGAACCGCAGCAGGAAACGCACCCAGCGACTGCACAACGCGCAGACGCCATCGAAGACGATCACGCCGCCAGGTTCTACCCCCGCAGCGCGATCCCCCCGCATCAGTCCATCCACACCAGCGTCGCCATCCGGCCGGTGCGGCGGTCGCGACGGTGCGAGTACAGATCCGCATCGGCCATGGTCGAGACCGTGCCGCCGTGGATGTTGCCCAGCGCCATGCCCGCGGCCTGCAGGCGCTGGCGCGCCAGCGCGAACAGATCCACTCTCCAGTGACCGGGGCGGGTCGCCACGAAGGCCGCCGCAGCGGCTGCGTCGTGGCCGACGAAGGCGTGGTACACCTCTTCGCCGATCTCGTAGTCGGCCGGTCCCGCCGCCGGGCCCAGCCACGCGCGCAGCTGCGCCGGTGGCGTCTGCATGGCGGCCACGGTGGCCTCCAGCATGCCGTCGGCCAGGCCACGCCAACCGGCATGGGCGGCGCCCACCTCGCGGCCATCGGCAGCGGCGAACACCACCGGCAGGCAGTCCGCGGTGAGGATCGCCAGCACCACGCCGGGCACCGAGGTCACCGCGGCATCGGCCACCGGTTCGCTGGCGCCCTCCACCGGCGGCGCGCCGAAACGCAACACGGTGCTGCTGTGCACCTGGCGCAGCCAATGCGGTGCCGATGGCAGTGCCAGGCCCTGCTGCAGCAGCTGCCGGTTGTGTTCGACGTTGGCCGGGGTGTCACCGTCGGCCGCGTGCCGGTTGCCCAGGTTGAACTGGGCAAATGGCGCTGGCGAGATACCCGCGCCATGCCGGCGCGTGGTCAGTGCATGCACGCCCGGGGGCGCTGGCCAATCAGCCTGCAGCATCGGCAGCGCGGTAGTCATTACCAGCGGTCCCGCTCGCGCTCGGCGAAGGCCGCGCTGTCTTCGCGCAGCACCTTCATCAGGTGCAGCATGTCGGCCGGCGCCGGCGCGGTGTTGCGCACCGGCTCACCACTGATCGGATGCACGAACTCCAGGGTCTCTGCATGCAGGGCCTGGCGCTTGAAGCCGCGCAGCGCGGCCACCAGCTCGTCGCTGGCACCCTTGGGCAGCTTCAGCGCCCCACCGTACAGCTGATCGCCCACGATCGGGTGGCGCAGGTGCGCCATGTGCACGCGGATCTGGTGGGTACGCCCGGTTTCCAGGCGGCATTCCAGCGCGGTATGCGCACGGAAGCGCTCGCGCAGGCGGTAATGGGTCACCGCTTCCTTGCCATCCTCGCGCACGCCCATCTTCAGGCGGTCGCGCGGGTGGCGATCGATCGGCGCATCTGCGGTACCACCGGCCACCAGCGCGCCCATCACCACGGCCAGGTACTGGCGGTGCACGTCACGGGCGGCCAGCTGCTCGACCAGTGCGGTCTGCGCTTCCAGCGTGCGGGCCACGACCATCACGCCGCTGGTGTCCTTGTCCAGGCGATGCACGATGCCCGCGCGCGGCAGCACCGCCACCGATGGGTCGCGGTACAGCAGCGCATTGACCAGGGTGCCACTGTGGTTGCCGGCACCGGGGTGCACGACCAGGCCGACCGGCTTGTTGATCACCAGCAGGTGCTCGTCCTCGAACAGCACGTCCAGCGGGATGTCTTCCGGCTCGGCGCTGGTCTGGGTTTCCAGCACCGCCTGCAGGGTGACCACCTCGCCGCCGCGCAGTGCGTCGCGCGGGCGTGCCTGCGCGCCGTCCAGCAGGACGTCGCCAGCCTTGATCCACTCGGTCAGGCGGGAACGGGAGTATTCGGGGAACAGCTCGGCCACGACCGCGTCGAAACGGCGGCCGGCGGAGGTGTCGGGGACAATGGCCTGGCGGGCCGATTCGGAGGGTTGTTCAGACATGGCAGGGGGGCATCTTTGAAATTTTGGGGTCCCGGCGAACCGGTTTCAGTCGCTGGACAGGACACTAGGCTATCATCGACCCTTCGTATTCCAGCCGCGTCCCGCATTGACCCCATGATCCGACGCTCCGTCCTGCTCTCCGCGCCCGTCCGCCTGACCGCCCTCCTGCTGGTGCTGGTCATCGTCGCCACTGGCTGCAACCGCGGCACCAAGGGCGACCGCCCTGATGAAGGCACCCCGGTCGAACAGCTCTACGAAAAGAGCCACAAGCTGATGCAAGGCGGCAACTGGAGCGGCGCTGAAGCCAGCTTCCGTCGCCTGGTGGCACAGTATCCCTACGGCCCGTACACCGAGCAGGCGATGATCGAATCGGCCTATGCCCAGTACAAGGCCGGCAAGCACGATGACGCGGTGTCCAGCATCGACCGCTTCATCCGTACCTACCCGACGCACCGCAACATCGCGTACCTGTACTACCTGCGCGGCCTGGCCAACTCCAACCGCAATACGGTTTTCCTGCGTCGCGTATGGTCCCTGGACGCAAGCCGCCGCGATCTGTCCACGCCGCACCAGGCGTATTCAGACTTCAACATCGTGGTCGACCGCTATCCCAACAGCCGCTACGCCGCCGATGCGCGCCAGCGCATGCTGGTGCTGCGTGACGTATTCGCCCAGCACGAGCTCGACAACGCCCTGTACTACGTGCGTCGCGGCGCCTGGGTATCGGCTGCCGGCCGCGCCAACTACCTGCTGGAGAACTACCCGCAGAGCGCATTCCAGAACGATGCCGTGGCGGTGCTGGCCGATTCCTACACCCACCTGGGCAACAAGACCCTGGCCGACGACGCCCGCCGCGTCCTGCAGCTGAACCAGCCGGATCACCCGTGGCTGGAAGGCAAGTGGCCGAAGTACCCGTGGATGATCCGCAAGCTGAACCCGTTTGCCGGCGAGAAGTCCGCCGCCACCGGCCAGCGCAACGCGCGACTGGAAAAGAAGTAAGAAAAGAGGCCCCGCACGGGGCCTTTTTTTGCCTGGCGTCACCGCTAGGAATGCTACGAACCGGCGATCACTGCGACATCCATCGCAGTCGGTGCCGAGAACAGCTCCCAGAATGCGGCGCAAAGGCCATCCCGGCCTGTATGGAGCGCCACATGTCCTCATCCCAGCGGTTCCGACCGCGCCCGATCCTGCTGGCCACTGCCCTGCTCGCGCTGGCCGCCTGCCCCCTTGTCGCGCTGGCGGCGGAACCGGGTGACCTGCTCTCGGCCGCGCCCTACCGCGCCAGCTGGGTGCCCTCCAAGGCCGCCCAGGCCTATAAGCTGGCCTACCGCACCCCCGATCATCACGGTCGCCTGGCCGAGGCAACCGGGCTGGTCTACCTGCCCGCCGGGCCTGCGCCGGCAGGTGGCTGGCCGGTCGTGTCGTGGGTCCACGGCACCCAGGGCATCGCCGACCACTGCGCGCCCTCGGTATCCGGCCCCTATCAGCCCGAGCGTGACGGTCGCTTCCTTGACCAGTTCCTGGCACAGGGCTATGCCGTTCTCGCCGCCGATTACCAGGGCCTGGGCGGCCCGGGTGACCACGCCTACCTGCACGTGCGCACCTCCGCGCGCAACGCCATCGATCTCATCAAGGCCAGCCGCCATTTCCTCGGCAATGCCACGCTGTCACCGCGTTGGGTATCGGTGGGCCATTCGCAGGGCGGCGCTGCCGCACTCACGGCCGGCCATCTGGCACCGTCCCATGGACCCTCGCTGCAGTACCGCGGCAGCTTCACCACCGGCACGCCCACGGCCGTCGAACTGACCGCGCTGGTGATGAAGCCGGACAGCCGCACGCCGAATCCGGGCGCGCTCAATGCCTATCACGCCTACCTGCTCGATGGCCTGCTGCAGGTGGAGCCGCGTATCGCACGCGTGCTCAGCGATGAAGGCCATGCACGGGTCGCGCTGGCGCGCCAGCAGTGCCTGGGCCCGCTGGCGGCCACCCTGGAAGGAGCGAACACGGGAGAAATGTTCAGCGCACCGTTGACCTCGGTGCCGGGCATCTGGGCGCTGCTGCATGACTATCTGGGCGTGCCACGGCGGGGCTTCAGCCAGCCGTTGATGCTCGGCCACGGCAGCCAGGATCGCGACGTGCCCTATCTCACCACCCTGCTGTATGCCGTCGGACTGGCCCTGCGCGGTGAACCGGTGGCATTCCGCCGATACCCGGTCGACCATCGCGGTACGCTGGACGCAGCGGCGGCCGATGGCCTGGCATTCGTGCGTGCGCGGCTGGGGGACAGCCAATTTGACGAGGCCGCCGAAACCGCCGGCCTGGAGCAACTGCTCAACGAAGCCCGGTAGATCCACGCCGTGCATCGATGGGCGGTACACCCGGTTGCGGGCCAGCGGCCGGCACTATCGATGGATCCATCGAACATCGGTAGCGCCGGGCCATGCCCGGCGACCGGCCCTCAGCTCTTGTAGCCGTTGCTGATCGGGTAGCGGCGCTCACGCCCGAACGCGCGGCGCGAGACCTTCGGGCCCGGCGCGGCCTGGTGGCGCTTCCACTCGCTGATCCGCACCAGCCGCAGCACACGATCCACCACCGCCGCGTCATAGCCTGCGGCGACGATCTCCGTGCGCGACTGCTCCTGGTCGATGTAGCGGTACAGGATGCCGTCCAGCACGTCGTAGGCCGGCAGCGAATCCTGGTCGGTCTGGTTTTCACGCAGTTCGGCCGACGGCGGGCGGCTGATCACCGCCGGCGGGATCACCGGCGCACCGCCGACGGTGTTGCGCCACTTGGACAGGCCGAACACCTCGGTCTTGTACAGGTCCTTCAGCGGCGCGTAGCCACCGCACATGTCGCCATAGATCGTGGCGTAACCGACCGCGTATTCGCTCTTGTTGCCGGTGGTCAGCAGCAGGCCGCCAAACTTGTTGGCCAGTGCCATCAGGATCACGCCACGGCTGCGCGACTGCAGGTTCTCCTCGGTCACGTCCGGCGTGGTGCCCTCGAACATCGGCGCAAGGGCCTGCATCAGGCCCTGGAACGCCGGCTCGATGGAAACGGCTTCCAGCTTCACGCCCAGCGCCTGGCACTGCTCGGCGGCCAGGTCGTTGGACATGCCGGCGGTATAGCGCGACGGCAGGCGCACCGCCGTCACGTTCTCCGCACCCAGCGCATCGACCGCCATGGCCAGCACGATCGCCGAGTCGATGCCACCGGACAGACCCAGCCACACCTTCTTGAAACCGTTCTTGCTGCAGTAGTCCTGGATGCCGCGGGTGACCGCACGCCAGGCCAGCGCATCCATGCTCTCGTCGCCGTCGTCCATCCATACCTGTGGCAGGAAGCGGCGGGTGGCGCCGTCGTAGTCCACCACCAGCCACTGGTCGACGAAGGCCGCCGCGGCCGGGTGCACCGTGCCATCGCCGTCGGCCACCACCGATGCACCATCGAACACCAGCGCGTCCTGGCCGCCCACCACGTTGAGGTAGGCGATCGCCGCGCCGCTTTCGCGGGTGCGTGCAGCCAGCACAGCGTCACGCTGGGCATGCTTGCCGCGCTCGTACGGCGAGGCATTGGGCACCACCACCAGCTGCGCGCCGGCACGCACCGTATCGGCCAGTGGCTCGGCGAACCACAGGTCCTCGCAGATCAGCAGGCCGACCGGGATGCCGTCGACCTCGAACACGCAGCTGCCACCGTCCGGGTCGACATCGAAGTAGCGGCGCTCGTCGAACACCGCGTAATTGGGCAGTTCGCGCTTGCGGTAGGTCTGCTCCACCAGGCCATCGCGCAGCACGCTGGCCGCGTTGTAGACCACCGCACCGGCCGCCTGCGGCCAACCGACCACGGCGGTAATGCCACGGCACGCAGCAGCAATGCGGGTCATCGCCTGCTCGCACTCGTACAGGAAGCCCGGGCGCAGCAGCAGGTCCTCCGGCGGATAGCCGCTGACCGCCAGCTCGGGGAACATCACCAGCCCGGCGCCGTACTCATCGCGCGCCTGGCCGATCATCTCGATGATGCGCTCGGTGTTGCCGGCGACATCGCCAACCGGGAAGTCGAACTGCGCCATCGCGATGCGGATCGAAGCCATGAGGGTCCAGCCTGTGGTTGCAATGCGCACATTGTAGCGCCGCGACATGCGCTCGCCGGGCATGGCCCGGCGCTACCGCGTGGACCATTCTGGTAGCGCCGGGCCATGCCCGGCGGATGCCCAGACGCAGAAAGGCCGCCCTGAGGCGGCCTTTCTGTTTCAAGCAGCCGAGCGTCGGCCCGGCTCTACAGAATCGTCTGCCGAAGGCAGTCGATCTTATTTCACCAGCTTGGCGATGGCAGCGCCCAGGTCGCCCGGCGAACGCACGGTGACCACGCCAGCAGCTTCCATGGCAGCAAACTTGCCTTCGGCAGTGCCCTTGCCGCCCGATGCGATCGCACCGGCGTGGCCCATGCGCTTGCCGGCCGGAGCCGAAGCACCCGCGATGAAACCGACGACCGGCTTCTTCACGTGGTTCTTGATGTACTCGGCACCGGCTTCTTCAGCGTCGCCGCCGATTTCGCCGACCATGATGATGCCTTCGGTCTGCGGGTCTTCGTTGAACAGCTTCAGGCAGTCGACGAAGTTCAGGCCGTTGATCGGGTCACCACCGATGCCGATGCAGGTGGACTGGCCCAGGCCGACTTCGGTGGTCTGCTTGACCGCTTCATAGGTCAGGGTGCCCGAACGCGACACGATGCCGATCTTGCCCGGCTTGTGGATGTGGCCCGGCATGATGCCGATCTTGCACTCGCCCGGGGTGATGACGCCCGGGCAGTTCGGCCCGATCAGCACGGTGTCCGGATGCGAACGGGTCAGCACGTTCTTGACGCGCAGCATGTCCAGCACCGGGATGCCCTCGGTGATGCAGACGATGACCTTGATGCCGGCAGCAGCGGCTTCCAGGATCGCGTCAGCCGCGTACGGCGGCGGCACGTAGATGACCGAAGCGTTGGCGCCGGTGCTCTGCACGGCGTCGGCAACGGTGTTGAAGACCGGCAGGTCGATATGGGTGGTGCCACCCTTGCCCGGGGTCACGCCGCCAACAACCTGGGTGCCGTACTCGATCATCTGAGTGGCGTGGAAGGTGCCCTGCTGGCCGGTGAAGCCCTGCACGATCACCTTGGTGTTCTTGTTGATCAAAACTGACATTGGATTTCCTTCGGTGTCGGATCAGGCGGCGTTCTTGACAGCTTCGACGACCTTCTTGGCACCGTCGTTGATGTTGTCGGCCGGGATGATGGCCATGCCGCTGTCACGCAGCAGCTGCTTGCCTTCTTCCACGTTGGTGCCTTCCAGGCGCACCACGACCGGAACCTTGACGCCCACTTCCTTCACGGCGGCGATGATGCCTTCGGCAATCATGTCGCAGCGGACGATGCCGCCGAAGATGTTGACGAAGATGCCTTCGACCTTGTCCGAGGACAGGATCAGCTTGAACGCTTCGATGACGCGCTGCTTGTTGGCGCCGCCGCCCACGTCCAGGAAGTTCGCCGGCTCGCCGCCGTTGAGCTTGATGACGTCCATGGTGGCCATGGCCAGGCCTGCGCCGTTGACCATGCAACCGATGTTGCCGTCCATGGTGACGTAGTTGATGTCCAGCTCCGAAGCGATCACTTCGGTCGGATCTTCCTGGGTCTTGTCGCGCATGGCGACCAGCGCCTTCTGGCGGAACGCGGCGTTGTCGTCGCTGTCGAACTTGCCGTCCAGCGCGTACAGGTTGCCGTCGTCCAGGATGGCCAGCGGGTTGATTTCAACCAGCGCCAGGTCCTTTTCGTTGAACAGGCGGTACAGGTTCACCATGATGCTGGCGAACTGGCCGGCCTGCTTGGCGGTCAGGCCCAGCTTGAAGCCGAAATCACGACCGTGGTAACCCTGCACGCCTTCGACGAAGTCGACGTTCAGCGAGTGGATCAGCTCCGGGGTTTCAGCGGCGACCTGCTCGATCTCCACGCCGCCTTCCGAAGAAGCGATGTAGGTGATGGTCTTGGTGCCACGGTCAACCAGCACCGACAGGTACAGTTCCTTGACGATCTCGCCAGCGGTGGTCACCAGCACCAGGTTGACCGGCAGTTCAACGCCAGCGGTCTGGTAGGTGGCCATCTTGGTGCCGAGCATCTTGGCCGCAGCGGCCTTCACGTCGTCGGTGGTCTTGCAGAACTTGACGCCGCCAGCCTTGCCGCGGCCGCCAGCGTGGATCTGCGCCTTGACCATCCAGGGGCCCTGGCCCAGGGAGTTGGCAGCGGCAACAGCTTCGTCCGGGGTCGCAGCGACCTTGCCGGCCGGGACCGGGATGCCGTACTCGGCAAGCAGTTGTTTTGACTGGTATTCGTGGAAATTCATGCGTCACCGTGGGAATAGGAACGACCGCACGCAATTCCTCAGGGCCCCGGCGGGGCGCCGGCATGGACCGCGGCGGGCCCACTATTGTGGCCGAGCCGGCGCCGGGGCGCAAAGAAGTATGGACAAAAGGCCGGGACCGGCCAGATTTCCATGGTCATTCAGGCAGTTGCGGCACGGCCTGGATCACACCGCAAACGCCCGCCCGGGCCGACTGCGCAGCCCAGCCCGGTACAGGCGCCCTATACTGGCCCGGTAAATTCGACCCACGGTGCCGGCACCCGGGCAGCGAGCAGATCCGACGATCGGGGGACGTCGGCAGGTTCGGCCCACCGCCGTCATGACCCAGTTCCAGGCAGCCAGAAGGGGAGTTCCGGCGTGTCACCCAGTGCTTCATTGATCGACCGCATCGAATCGATACCGCGGCGCGAGCTGTATTTCTTCGCCCTGTACCGGGTACTGATCGCCTCGGTCATCGCCGCCCTGCTGTACAGCCCGCTGTCGGCCATGGTCGGCCAAGCGCATCACCCCCGCCTGGCCTATTCGGTCGGCGCCGCCTATCTGCTGCTGTCCCTGTTATGGCTGGTGATCGGCCGCAACGAACGCTGGCTGCGGCAGATCGTGGTCGGCGGCGTGCTGCTGGACATCGTCGCCGCCAGCCTGCTGGCGCACGCCCTGCCCGGCGCCAGCGCCGGCATCTCGATGTCGCTGCTGTTCAACATCGCCGCCGCCGCCACCCTGCTGCCGCTCAGCTGGGGCCTGGTGCTGGCGCTGGCCGCCAGCGTCGCCACCGCTGCCGAGTACCTGTGGAAAGTGCTGGAAGGCGGCGACCCTACCCGCACCCTCGCCGAACTGGCGATGTTCGCCACCAGCTACCTGGCGCTGGCCTTCATCAGCTACCAGGTCGGCAACCGTGCACGCCGCAACCAGCAGTTGGCCAACCAGCGTGGCGACGAAGTGGCCAACCTGTTCCAGATCAACGAACTGATCATCCGCCGCATGCGCACCGGCGTGGTGGTGGTGGACGCCGACAACCGCATCACCCTGGCCAACGAAGCCGCCTCGATCCTGTTGGGCGACGCCGATGGCAACAGTGATTCGGGCCGCCTCGACCTGGCCAGTGTCGCCCCCGAACTTGCCCGGCGCCTGCAACGCTGGCGCAACGGCTGGGCACAGGATGAAATGCCGCTGCAGCTCAACCCCGACCAGCCGGAAGTGCAGCCACGCTTCGCCCGCCTGCTGGCCGGCAGCGACCTGGTGCTGGTGTTCCTGGACGACTCCAGCGTGGTCTCGCGCCGCGCTGAATCGCTCACCCTGTCGGCGATGGGGCGCTTCTCGGCCAGCCTCGCGCACGAGATCCGCAACCCGCTGGCGGCCATCAACTACGCCGTGCAGCTGCTGGAGGAAGGCACCGGCTTCAACGAAAGCGACCGTCGCCTGCTGCAGATCATCCACCAGCAGTGCCAGCGCACCAACGGCATCGTCGAAAGCGTGCTGGGCCTGGCCCGGCGCGAACGCGCCAACCCGGAAAACGTCGACCTGGCCGCCTTCGTGCGCCGCTTCGTGCTGGAGTACAAGCAGGGCCAGACGCTGGAAACCGACAGCATCGAACCGATCATCAACGACACCTCGGTGCCGGCCCAGGTCGACCCGCGCCACCTGTACCAGGTGCTGACCGTGCTGGTGCACAACGCCCTCAAGTACGGCCGCATCGGCGAGCAGCCCGCGCGCGTGCGGCTGCGCGTGGCGCAGCACGAGCGTAGTGCGGTGATCGACGTGATGGACCGTGGCCCCGGCATCCCGGAGACCGTCGCTGCGCAGCTGTTCCGCCCCTTCTTCACCACCTCCGAGCACGGCACCGGCCTGGGCCTGTATATCGCCCGCGAGCTGTGCAGGGCCAACCAGGCGCGGCTGGATTACATCCCCGTCCCCGCCGGCGGCTCCTGCTTCCGCCTGGTACTGCCCGGCCCGCACACCCTGCTTCCGCACTGATTCCGTGCGTCAAACATTTGTCGCCTTCCACACCCTCGGCTATCTTTCCCACCCATGAACGAAACCCGCAGCGCCCTCGTCGTCGACGATGAACGCGATATCCGCGAACTGCTGGTGTTGACCCTCGGCCGCATGGGCCTGCGCATCAGCACCGCCGCCAACCTCGCCGAAGCCCGCGAACTGCTGGCCAGCAATCCCTATGACCTGTGCATCACCGACATGCGCCTGCCCGATGGCAATGGCATCGAACTGGTCAGCGAGATCGCCCAGCACTACCCGCGCACGCCGGTGGCGATGATCACCGCCTTCGGCAGCATGGACCTGGCCGTGGAAGCACTGAAAGCCGGCGCCTTCGATTTCGTCAGCAAGCCGGTGGACATCACCGTGCTGCGCGGCCTGGTCAAGCATGCGCTGGAACTCAACAACAGCGAACGCCCCATTGCCGGGCCTGCTGCGGAACAGGCCGCACGCCTGCTCGGCGAATCGCCGGCCATGGACCAGCTGCGCGCCACCATCGGCAAGGTTGCGCGCAGCCAGGCGCCGGTCTACATCCTGGGCGAATCCGGGGTGGGCAAGGAACTGGTCGCGCGCACCATCCATGCGCAGGGCGCGCGCGCCGCCGGGCCGTTCGTGCCGGTCAACTGTGGCGCCATCCCCACCGAGCTGATGGAGAGCGAGTTCTTCGGCCACCGCAAGGGCAGCTTCACCGGCGCCCATGCCGACAAGCCGGGCCTGTTCCAGGCTGCGCACGGCGGCACCCTGTTCCTGGATGAAGTGGCCGAGCTGCCGCTGCAGATGCAGGTGAAGCTGCTGCGTGCGATCCAGGAAAAATCGGTGCGTGCCGTCGGGGCCCCAAGCGAAGAACCGGTGGACGTGCGCATCCTTTCGGCCACCCACAAGGATCTGGCCGAGCTGGTCGAAGACGGGCGCTTCCGCCACGACCTCTACTACCGCATCAACGTCATCGAACTGCGCGTGCCGCCGCTGCGCGAGCGCCGCCAGGACCTGCCGGCGTTGGCCGCATCGATCCTGGCGCGGCTGGCCCGCAGCCACGGCCGCGCCACCCCGCTGCTGGCACCTTCGGCACTGGACGCGTTGGCCCAGTACGCTTTCCCGGGCAACGTGCGCGAGCTGGAGAACATCCTGGAACGCGCACTGGCACTGGCCGAGGAAGACCGTATCGGCGCCGACGACCTGCGCCTGCCGCAGCATGCGCCGCGCTCACCGGGCAGCGCTGCGCACGCTGAAGCGGTGGTTGATCTGCACCCGGGAAGTGCCGCCCTGCCCTCGTATATCGAGCAGCTTGAACGCAGTGCGATCCAGCGCGCGCTGGAAGAAAACCGTTGGAACAAGACCCGCACTGCCGCGCAGTTGGGCATCACCTTCCGTGCGCTGCGCTACAAGCTGAAGAAGCTGGGGATGGAATAAGGCTGCCCCGTGGTAGTGCCGGCCGCCGGCCGGCAACCCCGTGCACCGCCCATCCACGCATGGCGTGGATCTACTGGGCGTCCTGCGTCGAAATGGTAGTGCCGGCCGCTGGCCGGCAACCTCATGCATCGCGCCATCCACGCATGGCGTGGATCTACTGGTTGCCCCATCCACGCACGGCGTGGATCTACTGGTTGCCCCATCCACGCACGGCGTGGATCTACTGGTTAGACCATCCACGCATGGCGTGGATCTACGGCATCAATCCTTGGTGACGCGATTGATCTCGGCCAGGCTGGTCACGCCCGCGGCCGCCTTCTTCAACGCCGACTGCCGCAGGTCATTCACACCGATCGCCTGCGCAGCCTCGGCAATCTGCAGCGCGTTGCCGCCCGCCAGCACGATGGTCGCGATCTCGTCGGTCATCGGCATCACCTGGTAGAGGCCGGTACGGCCCTTGTAGCCCTCGGTGCATTCGTCGCAGCCCACTGCCTCATACAGTTCGATGCCTGCATCCAGCTGCGCCTGGGTGAAGCCCTCGGCCAGCAGCGCATGCTCCGGCAGATTGGCCGGTCGCTTGCAGTTGTTGCACAACCGGCGCGCCAGGCGCTGGGCGATCACCAACGTCACCGAACTGGTGATGTTGTACGGCGCGATGCCCATGTTCATCAGGCGCGCGATGGTCTGCGGCGCATCGTTGGTATGCAGCGTGGACAGCACCATGTGACCGGTCTGTGCGGCCTTGATCGCAATTTCCGCCGTCTCCAGGTCGCGGATTTCGCCGACCATGATGATGTCCGGATCCTGGCGCAGGAACGAGCGCAGCGCTGCGGCGAAGGTCATGCCGCGCTTGTTGTTCTGCTGCACCTGGTTGACGCCGGGCAGGCGGATTTCCACCGGATCCTCGGCGGTGGAGATGTTGCGGGTCTCGTCGTTGAGGATGCCCAGTGCGGTATACAGCGACACCGTCTTGCCTGAACCGGTCGGGCCGGTCACCAGTACCATGCCGTAAGGCTTGTGGATCGCCTCCAGGAACAGCTTCTGCTGGTCCGGCTCGTAACCCAGCTTGTCGATGCCCAGCTTGGCCGCGCTGCCATCGAGGATACGCAGCACCACCTTCTCGCCGAACAGCGTCGGCAGGGTACTGACGCGGAAATCGATCTGCTTGGTCTTGGAAAGATTGAGCTTGATGCGGCCATCCTGCGGCACGCGCTTTTCAGCGATATCCAGCTGCGCCATCACCTTAAGGCGCGCGGCAATGCGTTGGTTGAGCTTGTTCGGCGCGCGCGCGACCATCTTCAACAGGCCATCGATGCGCAGGCGCACGCGGTAATCGTCTTCGTAGGGCTCGAAGTGGATGTCCGAGGCGCCCTTTCGGATCGCATCGATCAGCACCTTGTTGATGAACTTCACCACCGGGGTATCGTCGCCCTTGGCGTCGATGCCCGAATCGGTGCCGCCGGCCATGTCATCGTCGCCACCGGACACGTCCAGATTGGCCAGCGCCTCGTCGTCGCCGCCGAGCGAGTCGCCCAAGTTGTCATGGCTGGAGTGCCACTGCTCGAGCGTGCGGCGGATCTGGTCCTCGTCGACCAGGATCGGCTCGACCACCAGATTGGTATGGAACTTGATCTCGTCCAGCGAATGGGTCGGATTGCTGGTGCCGACAAACAGCCTGCCACCCCGTTTGAACAGCGGCAGCACGTTGTGCTTGCGCAGCAGCGCTTCGCTGACCAGGTTCATCGCGTTCTGGCTGGCATCGAATACCGACACGTCGAACAGCGCCATGCCGAACTCGACCGCGTTGGCGGCGGCCAGCTGCGGCGGCGAGACCACCTTGTTCTGCGCGAACCAGGTGGGCAGCGGTTGGCGGTCTGCAGCGGCCTTGGCCATGGCATCGCGGGCACCAGCTTCATCCAGTGCGCCGTCCTGCACCAGGCGACGGGCCAGACCGGTGATGCCGACGAGATTGGCGGAGGTGACTGCGTTCATGGCGAGGACTTTGGAAGAAGTGATCAGCTTATAGGGCACCCGATTCGGGCTACACAAACGCAGATGCCCGCGATTTCTCGCGGGCATCTGGGGATCGCATCCAGCACATTGGCTGAAAACTCGACCGCGATTACGGAGTCAGAGTATCGCAGTTGTCGCCCTGATAGCCAGCGATGCTCGAGGTGGTCACGGTGCAAGCCCAGGTCACATTGTCGCTACCGTCACCAAAATTCGGCACCAGCGATACCACTGCCGAGGCGTCATTGGAGGTGCCGGTCAGGGTGCCGGCGTTGCACTGAGCGGAGGTGGCAACACCGGTGCAGACGTCGGCAACTTCCGCAGCCTGGTTCTCGGCGACCTTGATCTTTTCACCGGCAACGCTGGCAACAGCCTGAGTGATCTTCGCCTTGGCGGTGTAGTTGCGGTACTGCGGCAGCGCGATGGCGGCCAGGATCGCGATGATCGCAACGACGATCATCAGTTCGATCAGGGTGAAGCCCTTCTGGTTCTTCATGATTACATCCCCAAGATAAGTGGTGGTTAAGTCAGCGCACAGGATCGATCCGGCCATCGGCCGGCTGAGCGGGTCCTGCACCCTGCGGGTGGATCAACGCAGGTTGCGTGCCAACCCCGGCACGCCTCCCCCTGGATTTCCCCGGGCCCATGATGGCAGCAATTTCTGCGATGTGAACCCCCCAGTCATCATTCTGCGACGGACCCGGCAATGTGACGCAGTGCGTCACCTTTGGTCGGCGGCCGGCACGAATTCGCATTCCGGCCTATCCCGGATCTGCCAAGTGGACGATGAACCCGCTACCATCGGCAGATGCCCGTCTGGGGATGGCGGGCCGGGGAGCCAACATGTCTGTCAGTCGCAGTGCGATCAAGAAAGAGCCGGTGGCGCGCGCCACCATGGAGTTGCAGCCGTTTGTCTGGGAGGGGACCGACAAGCGGGGCGTGAAAATGAAGGGCGAGCAGCTGGCGAAGAACGCCAACCTGCTGCGCGCCGAACTGCGCCGGCAGGGCATCAATCCCGGTCAGGTCAAGGTCAAGCCAAAGCCGCTGTTTGGTGCCGCCGGCAAGGCAATCGGCAGCAAGGACATTGCCTTCTTCAGCCGGCAGATGGCCACCATGATGAAGTCCGGTGTGCCGATCGTATCGGCGCTGGAGATCATCGGCAGCGGGCACAAGAACCCGCGCATGAAGAAGATGGTCGACGGCGTCCGTACCGACATCGAGGGCGGCTCGTCACTGTACGAATCGGTCAGCAAGTACCCGGTGCAGTTTGACGAGCTGTACCGCAACCTGGTACGCGCCGGTGAAGGCGCCGGTGTGCTGGAAACGGTGCTGGACACCGTGGCCACCTACAAGGAAAACATCGAAGGCCTGAAGGGCAAGATCAAGAAGGCGCTGTTCTATCCGGCGATGGTCATCGCGGTGGCGTTGCTGGTCAGCGCGATCCTGCTGATCTTCGTGGTCCCGCAGTTCGAGGAAGTGTTCAAGAGCTTCGGCGCTGACCTGCCCGCCTTCACCCAGATCATCGTCAACGCTTCGCGCTTCATGGTGTCCTGGTGGTGGCTGGTTGCCATCATCGTAATCGGCAGCATTGTCGGCCTGGTCATGGCCTACAAGCGCTCACCCGCCATGCAGCATGCAATGGATCGCTACATCCTGAAGGTGCCGGTGATCGGCCAGATCATGCACAACAGTGCCATCGCCCGCTTCGCCCGCACCACGGCGGTGACCTTCAAGGCCGGCGTGCCGCTGGTGGAGGCGCTGGGCATCGTCGCCGGCGCCACCGGCAACAAGGTCTATGAGGAGGCGGTGCTGCGCATGCGCGATGACGTGTCGGTCGGCTACCCGGTCAACATGGCGATGAAGCAGACCAACCTGTTCCCGCACATGGTCATCCAGATGACCGGCATCGGCGAAGAGGCCGGCGCGCTGGATACCATGCTGTTCAAGGTGGCCGAGTATTATGAGCAGGAGGTCAACAATGCCGTTGACGCCTTGAGCAGCCTGCTCGAACCGATGATCATGGTGTTCATCGGTGTGGTCGTGGGCGGCATGGTCGTCGGCATGTACCTGCCGATCTTCAAGCTCGCCTCCGTCGTCGGATAACACATACATGGCTTTTCTTGACCAGCATCCCGGCCTCGGCTATCCCGCCGCGGCCGGCCTGGGACTGCTTCTGGGCAGCTTCCTGAACGTCGTCATCCTGCGCCTGCCCAAGCGGCTGGAATGGCAGTGGAAGCGCGATGCGCGCGAGGTGCTGGAGGAGCCGGACTTCTACGAGCCGCCCCCGCCGGGCATCGTGGTCGAGCCTTCGCACTGCCCGCATTGCAAGCACAAGCTGGCCTGGTACGAGAACATCCCGCTGTTCAGCTGGATCATCCAGGGCGGCAAGTGCCGCCACTGCAAGGCGCCCATCTCCATCCAGTACCCGCTGGTGGAAGCGCTGACCGCGGTGATGGTGCTGGCCTGCGTGTGGCAGTTTGGCTTCGGCTGGCAGGGCTTTGGCGCCATCGTGCTGACCTGCTTCCTGATCGCCCTGTCCGGCATCGACCTGCGCACGCAGCTGCTCCCGGACCAATTGACCCTGCCGCTGATGTGGCTGGGGTTGATCGGCAGCATCGACAACCTGTACATGCCCGCCAAACCGGCCCTGCTCGGCGCGCTGCTGGGCTACCTGTCGCTGTGGTCGGTGTGGTGGCTGTTCAAGCAGCTGACCGGAAAGGAAGGCATGGGCCACGGCGACTTCAAGCTGCTGGCCGCACTGGGCGCCTGGTGCGGGATGAAGGGCATCCTGCCGATCATCCTGATGTCGTCGGTGCTGGGCGCCCTCATCGGCTCGATCTGGCTGTACAGCCGTGGCCGTGACCGGGCGACACCGATCCCGTTCGGCCCCTACCTGGCACTGGCCGGCTGGCTGTTCTTCATGTGGGGCGAGCCGCTGTTGAACCAGTATCTGGTGATGAGCGGGCTGCGCTGAGGGGAGTCCCCATGAGCCAGTATGTGGTGGGCCTGACCGGCGGCATCGCCTCGGGCAAGAGTGAGGTGACCCGGCGCTTCGAGGCGCTGGGGATTGTCGTGGCCGACGCCGACCTGGCCGCACGTGCGGTGGTGGCGGTGGGCAGCCCTGCCCTCGCCCTGATTGCCGAGCGCTTCGGTGCAGACATGCTGCTCGCCGACGGCGCCCTGGACCGGGCGCGCCTGCGTGCCCACATCTTTGCCGACCCGGCCGAGCGGACGGCGCTGGAAGCGATCACTCACCCGGCCATCCGCCGTCTGATGCAGCAGCAGTGCGAACAGGCCGCCAGCCCCTATGCGCTGGCGGCGATCCCGCTGCTGACCGAAGTGGGCGGTCGCCAGGCCTATCCGTGGCTGGACCGGGTGCTGCTGGTGGATGCCCCGGAAGCCGTGCAGCACGCCCGGCTGATGCAGCGCGACGGCATCGACGCCGCGCTGGCCGACCAGATGATCGCCGCCCAGGCCAACCGCGCGCAGCGCCTCGCGCTGGCTGATGATGTGGTCGTCAATGATGGCCATCCGGATGACCTGCAGGCGCAGGTCGAGCGGTTGCATGCGCGGTATCTGGCGTTGGCGGCCGGATAACCCTGCAGGTCCATCGGCACCGCGCGAACGGGCATCCACGCATGCGTGGATCTACTCCAGCTGCTGGCGGGCGTAGCGGGCCAGTTCGCGGGCGGCCAGCAACAGACCTTCCACTACATCCGGCGGCAATTGCTGGCCTGTGCTGCCCTGGACGCGTGCCGCTTCGGCGGCGTGCAGCATCTGGATCAGCGCATTGAGACCGGCCAGGGTACGGCTGAGGCTGGCCAGGGTTACGGCCTGCGAGGGCGTGAGACCGGTGCCCTTCCGGGTCTGGCCATCGGCGTTATCGCGCCCATCCATGCGCGCCATCAGCGCGGGCAGCAGGTCGCTGGGTTCGGCCAGTACATCTTCGATGCGTTCGGCGATGTCGCCCGGCAACTGATCGGCGGATTCGCCAACCAGGCGGCGCAGGTTCGGATAGGTGGTGCGTGCAGACATGGCAATGCTCCTCGCAGACGGCAAGGCCACCCGCGGATGCGGGGTGGCGGACGGTGCGGGTTGGCGTACCGGATCACAACAATCAACAAAACACTCCGGCGGACTCTTCAAAGTCCCCACGCACCGCCCGCCGAAGCAAGGGCATCGCGATGCATTTTCCATGACGGCCTTCGGCGCATCAGAGGTTTGTTGATTGTTGGGTCGATTTCAGGACGCCAATCCCGGCCGGGGCGATGACCCCGACCGTGCCATCTCGCCAGCTGCATGCACTGCGGTCATGAGGCGAAAACGCCATGCTGGCCAACCGTCTGCGGAACCGTGCGGTGTGACACGCACGGGGCGCGGAGTACATCACGCAGGTGTCGTACTGGACCAGAAACACCGCACCTTCGCGGAAGCTGCATTGGCGCTGCATGCGTCATATCGCGCCGATCAGGAGATTTTGGCGACGGAGGATTCGTGCCGACCAAGGTCGGCACCCACCAAAGCAGCAGCCAGAATGGGTTACAGCGGCTTCGGCGAGAACGTCAGCGTAGCGATCACGCCACGGGCGCCGCCCGGGCGCACGCTCACCTGCCAGCCGTACAGATCGCACAGGCGGCTGACGATCGACAGGCCAATGCCACCGCCCTGCGAGTGACCGGCATGAGTACCGCGATAGCCGCGCTGGAACAGCTTGGCGGCATCTTCCTCGCTCAGGCCCGGCCCGCTGTCGGTCACCGACACGGCGTTGGCGCCCACATGCACGCGCACCTCGCCATCCTGCGAATACTTCACCGCATTGCCGATCAGGTTGCCCAGCGCCACCGACAGCGCCGCTTCGGGGGCATCGATGACCAGATCACGTTCGCCATCCAGGTGCAGCTCCAGCGGCTTGCCACCCAACTGGGCGCGGTGCGCGTCCAGCAGCTGTTCGGCCACCCGGGCTACATTGCTGCTGCCCTGCCCGCGTTCGTTGCGCGACAGCAGCAGCAGCGCGCCGATCAGATCGCTGCACTGCTGCTCGGCACGCTGGATGCGCTGCAGGCGCTGCAATACCTTCTCGTCCAGGCCCGGGCGGGTCAGCAGAAGCTCGGTGGCGCCACGGATCACCGCCAACGGCGTGCGCAGCTCGTGGCTGACATCGGCATTGAACTCACGGTCGCGCTGCACCACTTCGGTCAGCCGCGAGGAATAGTCATCCAGCGCCTGTGCCAACTGGCCCACTTCGTCATCCGGGAAGCGCGGCGCCAACGGCTCGGGCTCACTGGTACCGCCACGGTACGCACGCAGGCGCGCGGCCAGATCCGAGACCGGCTTCATCACCTTGGAGGCCGACCACCAGCCCAGTACCAGCGACAGCAGGCTGAACACCAGCACCGACAGGAACAGCGCGCGGTTGAGCTGCTGCCCACCGCGAACGCTGTCGGTCATGTCGTAGGCCAGGAACGCCCAGGCATCGGGAGTTTTGCGCAC
Organism: Stenotrophomonas sp. 3(2025); assembly: GCF_052665395.1. Classification (NCBI taxonomy): domain Bacteria; kingdom Pseudomonadati; phylum Pseudomonadota; class Gammaproteobacteria; order Lysobacterales; family Lysobacteraceae; genus Stenotrophomonas; species Stenotrophomonas sp. 3(2025). The sequence goes on from NZ_JBQOIF010000011.1 coordinate 97,864, forward strand.
GGCCAGCTTGTAGGAATAGCGCTCGCCGCGCTCGTCCACACCGCCCATGTTGTACAGGCCGTCCTTGAACTCGTACCAGTCCGGCTCCTCCTCGCGCAGGGCTTCGAACTTGTCCGGCTTGATCAGGCGCGCGCGCATCTGCTGCACCGGCAGGTCGGGGTTGCGGTCCGGGCTTTCGTAATAACGCCGCACGTACTCGCTGATGTTGCGGTTCATCACGTCTTCCACCAGCTGGTTTTCCACCCGCATGCGGGCCCAGTTGGTGGCGAACGCGAACAGTGTCGTCAGGCAGAAGCCCAACAACACGAACGAGACGATGATGCGGCTGCGCAGGCGCCGCCGATAAGGCGTGCGCCGGCGCTCCCCCTTGCCTGCCACAGAATCAGGCTTCCGGCGTAGCGATGCGGTATCCGATGCCATGGCGGGTCTGGATCATCGGCACTTCAAAGGGCTTGTCCACCACAGCGCGCAGGCCGTGGATGTGCACGCGCAGCGAATCGGAGTCCGGCAGTTCTTCGCCCCAGACACGGGTTTCCAGCTCCTGCCGCGTGACCACGGCCGGGGCCGCTTCCATCAGCGCCTGCAGGATCTTCAATGCGGTCGGGTTGAGCTGCAGCAACTTGCCCTGGCGGCGCACTTCCAGCGTGTCCAGGTTGTATTCCAGGTCACCGGTTTCCAGCACGCGGGTCTGCACGCCCTTGCCGCGACGCGACAGGGCGTTCAGACGCACTTCCACTTCCTGCAGTGCGAACGGCTTGATCAGGTAGTCGTCAGCACCGGAATCGAAGCCGGCCAGCTTGTTGTCCAGCGAATCGCGCGCGGTCAGCATCAGCACCGGAGTCTGCTTGCGCGCTTCATTGCGAAGCTTGCGGCAGACTTCGATGCCGTCCATGCCGGGCAGGTTGAGGTCCAGGACAATCGCGTCGAACTCGTGCACGACAGCCAGATGCAACCCGGTCACTCCGTCGGCAGCGAAGTCCACGGTGTGGCCCCGGTCCTCCAGGTAGTCGCCCAGATTGGCCGCAATGTCGCTGTTGTCTTCGATTACCAGGATTCTCACTGTCACCTCTAATTGACGAATTTACCGACGCGCTGGGCCTGGCCCATGTCGCGCTGCGCCTTGTCCTTCTGCCGAGCACGCTCGGCAACGGTCAAGCACTGCGTGGACGACATGTTGGAACCGATGGCCTTCTCACGTCGGCATATTAGACGACTATCCTCACGCGCCCGTGTCAAAACGGTGTTCACGACCTGCTGATCGTTGAAGACCTCGGTTCGTACCGATTCAGGCATCGCGTCCTTGGTCGGGTACTGCTCGGCGGCGGCGCGGATGCGAACCAGCGTCTCGCGGACCTTGCCGCGCTCTTCCTGACGCAGCTCGGAATAGGTTTCGCCATCGTTGAGTTCGATCTCGATGCGCTCTACCTGCTGCAGCAGCGGCTTGCCCGGCAGGAATACCTCTTCGGCACTCTTGGCCCCTGCCGAGGCAGCGACCAGGGCCAATGCCGAAACCAGAACCGCTGATATCACTGGATGCTTCATGACAAACGAATCCCTGTCTGAGGTGAACGCCGACTGTATGCGGATGCCCGCTCTGCCAGCAAGTGCTGGGCGGCAGGGTGCAGGCCGACTTAAAGCTTGGAGTCGGGGTTCAAGTTGCTGTAGGTGCGCTGGTCGTTGAGCAGGGCCTTGCCCTTCTCTTCGATGCGGCGCCGTTCGGCCACGGTCATGCAACGGCTCTTGGGCATGTTGCTGCCCGTGGTGCGCTGGTACGAGCAGATCTGGCGGCTGTCGTCGTGGGCGCGCGTCAGGATGCTGTTGACCCGCTCCTGATCGTTGAAGACGTCGTTCTGCACCTGCGGTGGCAACTCCTGGACGGTCTGCCGGTCGCCCATCCGCTGGGTGATCCGCGCCAGTGCCTGCTGGACCTGACTGCGGTCCTCGGCGGAGATTTCGTTGTAGTCGCCCTGCTGCAGGGCTTTTTCGACCTGGCGGACCTGCTCGGCCACCGGGGTCTGGCGGTCCATCTGCACAGCCGCCTTTTCCGGCTTGGCCAGTGCAACGCCAGGCAGGCACAGCAACAGCACGATCATCGTGGTGCGGTACATCGCCAACCTCCCGATCCTTCGGAACGAAGGCCCAACTCTACGAGTGTCCCCACGTGCCCACAAGGGCCCCTTGGCAGGGGGACACCGGGCATAAAAAAGACCCAGGCGGTGCACCCGCCTGGGCCTGAAGTTGTATCCCGATACCGATCCTGCTGAGAGGCAGAGCTGCGGTTCGTTGAAGGCTACGCCCGGGGCGATTAAAGCAGTGTTAAACCCGCCAACCTCGCCTGAATTTAATTTCAAGCCACTGAAATATCAGGTTTTTTTGATCTTCTCGACATGTTCGATGATGCGTGCGGCCACATCCACCCCGCAGGCGGCCTCGATCCCTTCCAGGCCCGGGGTGGAGTTCACCTCCAGCACCAGCGGGCCGCGCTCGGAGCGGATCAGGTCCACCCCGCAGACGCCCAGCCCCAACGCCTTGGCCGAACGCACCGCCACCTGCTGCTCGGCCCGGCTGGCCTTGGACGCCACCGCCGTGCCGCCGGCATGCAGGTTCGAGCGGAAATCCCCCTCCGGTGCCTGGCGCTGCATCGACGCCACCACCTGGTCGCCGACCACGAAGCAACGCAGGTCGGCGCCCTTGGCCTCGCCGATGAACTCCTGCATCAGGAAGTTGGCATACAGGCCACGCAGGGCTTCAACGATGCCGCGCGAGGCGCTGGCCTTCTCGGTGAGGATCACGCCACGGCCCTGGGTGCCTTCATTGAGCTTCACCACATGCGGCGGCGGGCCGAGCATGGACAACAGGTCGACGGTGTCATCCGGGTTGTCACCAAAGACGGTGACCGGCATGTCGATGCCCTTGGCCGCCAGCAGCTGGTGCGCCCGCAGCTTGTCGCGCGAGCGCAGGATCGCGTCGGACGGATTGGGCGTGCGTGCGCCCATCAGTTCGAACTGGCGCAGCACGGCGGTGCCATAGCGGGTGACCGAAGCACCGATGCGCGGGATGACCGCATCCACGCCGGTCATCGGCCGGCCCTTGTAGTGCATGGAAAAGCCGTCTGCGGCGATGCGCATGTAGCAGCGCAGCGGATCCAGGATGCGCACGGTATGGCCGCGCGCGCGCGCGGCCTCGACCAGCCGACGGGTGGAGTACAGCCGGGTGTTGCGGGACAGGATGGCGAGCTTCATCGCAGTGGGATCGGTCGGCAGGCGCGAAGCATAGCGTGGTGGCGTTGCGTCTGGATGATGCTGCCTGGCGGCACCACCGTGCGCCGGGCCTCCCCTTCATTCCGCCGCTGGATAGCCGCGTGCGGCCTCGCCCAGAGCGGCGATGCACGCCATCTGGACGGTCGACCCGCTGAAGGCGTCCTGATAGATCTGCCCGATCAACCGCGCCGCCTCCGGGCCACCGGCACGCCCGAGTGCTCGAACCGCTTCGACCTGTTTGGCCGATCCGATGCCGGCCGAAAGGAAGATCCTGTGCAGCCGTATGACAACGTCGTCCCTGCTTTCCATGCGCATGTTTCCACTTGAAAGAAGTCTGGACGCTACCGCGCACTGCCTGCACGGGAAATGCGGATTGTTGGAAACGAACGCCCCGCGCTCGGCCTGAACCGGGCCCGACAGGATCTAGCCGATGCGAACGAAGCGGGCCCACCTGAATCGCTCGCCCAAGCGACTTTTGATTGTGCGAGGTCACGAGGGCGCCCCGGCCAGCTCGACGCCGTAGGGCAATGCCGCGACAGCACTTGGCCATTCCCCTACCCAGCATCTTGCACGCCTGAAAAGGCCACCGTTCACCTTCGCCGACTGGAATTACCTGCAATAGACGGGGAGTTACCTGACTTCAAACGACGCGATCATTGTTGATAACCTCGGACGCAGGGGATCCATCAGCAAAGGAGATGCATGATGCCTGTTACGCAACGTGGGAGATTGGCTTGTATCGTCGCAGGGCTGGCACTTTCTGTAGCACTCGCCGCCAATGCAAGCACACGACAGACACAGCCTCAGCAGCAACAGCGACTTCCCTCTGTGGCGGAAAGCATGTCGATTTTCCGACAACTGGAGCCTGAACTGCAGCGTTTTGTGGATCAGCAGACGCGGCTACCGGGCCAAGAAGGGCGTGTACTTGTCCGGATCACTCCTGAGCCGTCTACAGGCATAGTCTGGATTGATCTGGATTCAGGCTATTTGCCTAAAGGGGCGAAGGAGCTGAGTGAGAGTTTCGGCGAAAAGATCGGCGAGATCGAGGCGGAGCTTTACGAGTACCTCTCCGGAACTGTCGGATTCAAGTACGTTATTGCACGAATCGGGGGTAAAACGATCAATGAAATCCTTCCCCCGGAGCGTCTGCTGAAACACAAGGACCAGCGCAGCACTCGCGCTGCGTCAGCCCCCGTGCCGGGTCTGGTTGTCATCAATCCAGGCCACGGCAAGTACTTCCACTATGGGAGTAATACTTGGGAGTACGAGCGACCTGAACCCTATGCAGGCACCACCGACGTGCATGAGGACGACATCACACCGCGCTTTGCTTCGATGCTCAACACATGGCTCACCTCCCGCAGCAGAGATTTCGTCACCGAAGTCCGGCATACACGGGCCATCGGAAATCCGTTCATCGAGGAGGAAAGCAATCTCTCCTGGAAAGACTTGGCTGCTCGCTACCACATCAAGTCACTGCTGCCCGACGAGGGTCCCACAATCTGGAACCGCTTCCCCGACGGCCAGCCCAACCGTCGCGATCTTCGTGAGCAGGACGACGACATCGCAGCCCGCGCCAGATACGCCAATCACATCAATGCAGAGACGTTCATCTCTCTGCACACCAACGCGGCCACTGCAACCGCACGTGGAGTGCTGGTGATGACAAAATTGGATGATCCATCATCTGTACAGCTCTCCAACAACATTCTCTGCTACATGAAAGAGCAGATAAATGCGCTGGAGAACTACGCGGACTTCGTCATCAGGCCGAACCTCGTCAATGGCAATAACAAGGCAGAAGTCCGCGATGCGGAGATGCCTACAGCACTGATTGAAGTAGCCTTCCACTCCAACGCCGAAGACGCCAAAGCACTTCAGGACTCAGAGTTCCGTGCGGCAGCTATGAAGGGCGTGGAGAAGGGCTATCGAACGTTCAGGAATGGGGAGACCGATTGTCGACCACTAACTATCACGAATCTGCCTCCGGTCACCGGGCCACATCTCACCGATATTCCTTATACCTTCCAGTTCATGGGATCACCGACCTATCCGCTGTACCTTCGCAGCAAAGTTGTGACCTGCCCTCCGGATTACCACTGCAGCCAGAACTCCACGCAGTACATATCTCCCAGCAGTACGCCAGACACACTGAATTCAGTTGCCAACTGCACGACTGTGCGCCCGGTTGCAGGCGCTGTAATTGAAGTTGATCGTTATCTTGAAGACTCTGACGGCGTCAGAAGTCCCTTGGTGCGAAGCAAGATCACCTGTACTTGACGCGGGCCACTCATTTCCCCACATTGATTTGCTGCACCTGACCGAAGACGCGCCTCGTTGCTGGAAGCACGAACCTGCCGAACGAGCAGCGAAGACTCACAACTCGCAGCCGATCGCGAATGAAGCGAGTCTTCCCTTGACGGGCGCGCATCGCGCTGAGGATTCGATAAGACCCGCGAGGCGGCGGACATTCACGAGGCGCAGGCCCAGCCGAGCATCCATCAGTCACCACGACCGGGATCCACGCGCGAAAGAAAAGAGAGTCCAAAACCACTTCGGCGCAGTGAATTGCGAAGCGCTTCGGTTATTGCGGAGCGCCTCGATCTGGCGCAAAACGCTGGAAGACATGGAGCGGGCGAAGGGAATCGAACCCTCGTCAGTAGCTTGGGAAGCTACAGCTCTACCATTGAGCTACGCCCGCGTTGCCCGACAAGTCTATGCGGGGCACGTGTTCAAACGCAACGGGCAAGCCCTTGCAGCCTGCCCGTGACGGTGACGGCAGGCCCGCAGGCCTGCCGTCGTGTGCCTCAGAAGCTGCCGCTGAAGCTGGCAAACAGCGTCGCGTCCTGCGCACGCTTCTGCAGGGTGGTGGCGCTCAGGCCGATGTTGCTCTGCAGGCCGAACAGCTCCATGCGCGCGCCCAGGATGGCGGTTGCATAGTTCTTGTCGAAGTCCATGCCCGGCACGCGGTACATGCCGACGTCCGGCAGGCTCTGCACCCAGGCGCTGGCCTGCTTGGTGTCTTCGAACTCGTGGTCGTAGGTCACCTGCACGTACGGCTTGACGGTGCCGCCGTCGAAGCGGGCCTGCCAACCGATACGGCCGACGGTGGAATCGACATCCTGCTTGCCGTAACCCAGCGCGGTGGCCAGGGTGCCGGCATCGGCGCTTTCGGTGTAACCGTCGAGCTTGACCTGCTGCCAGATCACCGAGGCGATCGGGCCGTGGCGGAAGCCGCCTTCGGTGCCGAACTCGTAACCGGCGTTCAGGGCGGCGGTCAGGTTGCTGCCGTCCGGCGAGCCACCGTGTTCGCGGGTGGCCGGGCCGAGCTGGACCTTGCGGTTCACGTCATAGGACAGCCAGGTGTAGCTGACCTGGCCATTGACCCAGATGCGCTCGCCGTACCAGCCGGCGAACAGACCAGCCGTGGTGTCCTTCTGGGTGAAATCGCCACGGCTGTTGCCGAAGTCGGCATTCAGGCGGCCAAAGCCGGCGAAGCCGCCGAAGACCATGCCGTCACGTGCCCAGTCGACACCGAACAGGCCGGCCGGGGCCAGGCCGTCGTACAGATCGGCGTGGTCGTAGCGCTGCATGTCACCGCGCACGCCGCCCCACCAGGACATGCCGTCGGCCGGGCGGCCGGCCTGGTGCAGGCTGACCTGGTCGGCGCGCGAACGGCCGATGGTCTGTGCCGAGTGGCTCAGCACCTGCTGCAGGCGCGGGCCTTCCAGGATCGAGAGGGCGTACTGACCCAGCATCTGGTGTGCGGCCGAGGTCGGGTGCACGTCATCGGCGAACAGGTAGCTGCTGGCCGCGTCCGGGCGCGCGTAGGCCAGCGGGCTGCAGGTCAGTGACGAAGCCACCAGGCAGGCGCGGCCGGTGACGTTGCTGAAACCATACATGCCCGGATTGGCAATGATTTCATGCAGCAGGGTGTAGGTATCAAGCGGGATGAAGTCGATGCCGGCCTGCTTCAGGCCACCGTACAGCGCAGTGTTGTACGCGGTGGACAGGGCCGTACCCTGCGCTTGACCCGCCGCACCGCGGTCGATGAACCCGGGGGTGATACCGACGTCGGGCAGGTTCGGCACCAGCACATACTGCGCGCCGGCCTGCTTGAGGCTGGCCACGATGCCGATCTGGTCGGTCACCGCTGCGCCAATCACGGCCGGGGCCTGGGCCGGAGCGGTGATCGAGAACAGGTCGTTGGCGCCCCCCCACACGGTGTACAGCGCATTCGGGTCGGCCTTGCCACCGTTGGCAGCAAGATACCTGGCCATCTGCGTCTTCAGCGACGGCACCGGCACGTTGCCGAAGGCCGGCTGGGTCAGGTCGGTACCCACGCGGGCACCGCCGACAGCGTAGTTGTCACCGGTCTGGCCGTTGCCGTTGGGGGACGCATTGGTGCCGTAGTAATCGGCGACGAACTGCGCCCACTCCCAACCGGGGTTGGTGGTGAACTGGCCGGCGACCGGACGCGCCTCCGCCGGCAGCAAGGGACGGTAGTAGCCGCTGTCGGTGAGGCTGTCACCGAAGAACACGGTACGGGTGAACGGGGATTCGCCTGCCATGGCCGGCAGCGCGGCCAGCGCGATCGCGGCCGCCATGAGGGAGCGGATCGGGCGTTTGCTGAGCAGCATGTAAAAACTCCTGTGGGGATATCGTTTGAGGATCCGACGCACGTACGCCGGCGCACGGTGAATGGTTTCACTGCGCCGCCAATTGCTCACGCTGCGCCGCCGCATGGATTGTCGCCCGAGCCAGGCTTGAAGGGCTTTGCCGGTGCGGGCGTAGCGCATAACTTGCAACGGTTCCGATGCGAACCGGCGATCAGCGACAATGGCCCCATGAACATCCAGCTCAATGGCCAACCCCGCACCCTGCCCGCTTCGGCGACCCTCCTGGACCTGCTCGCGGCCGAGCAGCTGTTGCAGCGCCGGGTGGCGGTGGAGGTGAACGGCGAGATCGTCAGCCGCAGCCTTCATGCCGAGCATGTGCTGGCCGAGGGCGATGTGGTGGAGATCGTGCATGCCCTGGGTGGCGGCTGAGGCATCCCGCGCTCCGCGCTCGCCGGGCGTGGCCCGGCGCTACCCTGCGCATCCGTTCCGGTAGCGCCGGGCCATGCCCGGCGGCGTCGAAGTGACGACCCCATCTTCGGGCGGATAAGCGATAATCGCGTCATGAACGCTCATGTCTCCCCCGATTCGCTGGTGATCGCCGGCAAGGCCTACAGCTCGCGGCTGCTCACCGGCACCGGCAAGTTCAAGGATCTGGAAGAAACCCGCCTGGCCACCGAGGCCGCAGGCGCCCGGATCGTCACCGTGGCCATCCGCCGCACCAACATCGGCCAGAACCCGGGCGAACCGAACCTGCTCGACGTGCTGCCGCCGGGCCGTTACACCATCCTGCCCAACACCGCCGGCTGCTACACCGCCGAGGATGCCGTGCGCACCTGCCGCCTGGCCCGCGAACTGCTGGACGGCCACAACCTGACCAAGCTGGAAGTACTGGGCGACCAGAAGTCGCTGTACCCGGACGTGGTGCAGACCCTCAAGGCCGCCGAGCAGCTGGTCAAGGACGGTTTCGAGGTGATGGTCTATACCTCCGATGACCCGATCCTGGCCAAGCGCCTGGAAGAGATCGGCTGCGCTGCGGTGATGCCGCTGGCCGCGCCGATCGGCTCGGGTCTGGGCATCCAGAACAAGTACAACCTGCTGCAGATCATCGAAGACGCCAAGGTGCCGATCATCGTCGACGCCGGCGTGGGCACCGCGTCGGATGCGGCGATCGCGATGGAGCTGGGCTGCGACGGCGTGCTGATGAACACCGCCATCGCCGGTGCGCGCAACCCGGTGCTGATGGCCAGCGCCATGCGCAAGGCCGTGGAAGCCGGCCGCGAGGCGTTCCTGGCCGGCCGCATTCCGCGCAAGCGCTATGCCAGTGCGTCCTCCCCGATCGATGGGTTGATCGGCTGATGACCAATCCATTCGACAGCGCCGGTTCGAAGGCGCCGCCCAAGCCGTTCACGGTCAACGAAGGCCGCCGTGAAGTGCGCAGTTTCGTGCTGCGCCAGGGCCGTTTCACCCCGGCCCAGCAGCGCGCGTTCGACGAGCGCTGGCCGCGTTTCGGCCTGGATTTCAGCGGTGAACCGCGTGATCTGGATGCCACCTTCGGCCGCGATGCGCACAAGGTGCTGGAAATCGGCTTCGGCAACGGCGCCGCGCTGCGCTTCGCCGCACAGCAGGACCCCAGCCGCGACTACATCGGCCTGGAAGTGCACGCACCTGGTGTAGGCCGCCTGCTGAACGCGCTGGCCGACGACAACGCCGACCACGTGCGCCTGTACCACCACGACGCGGTGGAAGTGCTGGAAAAGGAAATCGCCGATGGCGCGCTGGACGAAGTGCGCATCTACTTCCCCGACCCGTGGCACAAGAAGCGCCACAACAAGCGTCGCCTGATCCAGCCTGGTTTTGCCGAGCTGCTGGTGCGCAAGCTGCGCCCCGGTGGCCGCCTGCACTGTGCCACCGACTGGGAGGATTACGCCGAGCAGATGTGGGACGTGCTCGATGCCACCCCCGGCCTGGTCAACCGCGCCGGCCCGCGTGGCAGCGTGCCGCGCCCGGACTGGCGCCCGCAGACCCACTTCGAGACCCGCGGCCAGAAGCTCGGCCATGGCGTCTGGGACCTGTTGTACGACCGCACCTGATGAACGCCTGAGGACGCCGCGCCCCACATGGATACCGCGCTGACGCTGACCACTGACATGAAGCTCGTGCTCGGGCTGGTCGGCTTCACAATGGCGATGTTCCTGTTCGAGCGCATCCGCGCCGACGTGGTCGCGCTGGTGGTGCTGGTGGTGCTGGGCGTGACCGGCCTGATCGCGCCGGAGGAGATCTTCGGCGGCTTCTCCGGCAACGCGGTGATGAGCATCATCGCCACCACCATCCTCGGCGCGGGCCTGGACCGCACCGGTGCGTTGAACCGCCTCGCAGCCTGGCTGCTGCGGCGCGGCCATGGCGTGGAGCAGCGGCTGCTGATGATGACCACGGCCATCGCCGGCCTGAACTCGTCCTTCATGCAGAACCCGTCGGTGATGGCGTTGTACCTGCCGGTCGCCTCGCGCCTGGCCGCGCGCACCGGGCTGACCATGCAGCGCCTGCTGCTGCCGATCTCGGCGGCGATCGTGATGGGTGGCGCGCTGACCATGGTCGGCAACTCGCCGCTGATCCTGCTGAACGATCTGCTGGCCTCGGCCAACAACAACCTGCCCTCCGGCCTGGCCACCATCGAGCCGCTGCGCATGTTCGCGCCGCTGCCGATCGGCATCGCCCTGCTGATCGCCTCGCTGCTGTATTTCCGCTACTACGGCGACCGCAAGCTGGTGGAAGAGGAAAGCCTGGTCAACGACGGCACCACGCCGGCCCGCACCGAGAGCTACTTCGCCAAGACCTACGGCATCGAAGGCGACGTGTTCGAGCTGGTGGTCACCGCCGAGAGCCCGCTGGTCGGCATGACCCTGGGCGAAGCCGAGAACCTGCATGACGCGCCACTGCTGCTGGCACTGAAGACCGGCAATGACACCCGCCTGGCACCGCCGGCGGAAATGCGCATCTGGGTGGGCAGCGTGCTCGGTGCGATGGGCCCGCGCCAGCAGATCCACGATTTCGCGCAGAACCAGTTCCTGCGCATGTCCTCGCGCCTGAAGCACCTGGGCGACCTGTTCAATCCCAGCCGCGCCGGCATTTCCGAGGCGGTGGTGCCGCCGACCTCCGGCGTCATCGGCAAGACCGCAGGCGAGCTGCGCCTGCGCAAGGAACGCGGCATCAGCCTGCTGGCGATCAACCGCGACAAGCAGGTGATCCGCGAGGATGTGCGCGATGTGCAGCTGCGCGCCGGCGACATGCTGGTCTTCCACAGCATCTGGACCGACCTGGCGCAGGCCGCCAAGAGCCGCGACTTCGTGGTGGTCACCGATTACCCCACCGGCGAGCAGCGCCCGCACAAGTTCAAGATCGCCATGGCGATCTTCGCCCTGACCATCCTGATCGCGCTGACCAGCAAACTGCCGGTGGCGCTGACCCTGATGACCGGCGTGGCCGGGATGCTGTTGACCGGCGTGCTGCGCATGGACGAGGCCTATGCCTCGATCAACTGGAAGACGGTGTTCATGATGGCCGGGCTGATTCCGCTCGGCTGGGCGATGGATTCCAGTGGCGCAGCGGCATGGGTGGCCGGCCACACCATCGACAAGCTGCCCACCGGCATTCCGATCTGGGTGCTGGAATTGGCGCTGGCGCTGCTGACCACGGTGTTCTCGCTGGTGATCAGCCATGTGGGCGCGACCATCGTGATGGTGCCGATCGCGGTGAACCTGGCGCTGGCGGCCGGCGGCAATCCCACGGCGTTCGCGCTGATCGTGGCGCTGTCGGCGTCGAACAACCTGATGACGGCGTCGAACCCGGTGATTTCGATGATCACCGGCCCGGCCAACTACACCCCGCGCGAGATGTGGCGGGTCGGCGGCCCGCTGTCACTGATCTACACCTGCGTGGTGGTGGTGATGATCAACCTGATGTTCTGAGGGTTGGGTTTGTTGGCAGGGCTGCGCCCTGCACCCGCAGAGGCAACGGCAACGGCCTGCATTCCTTGGGATGACGAGGTGGGTGTCGACCTTGGTCGACACGGTAGATCCACGCCATGCGTGGATGGATTCCTGGATGTTTCGCTGATGTGGGGGGGGCTGAACTCGGTGGGTTCTGAACTTGGTGGGTTCTGAACTTGGTGGGTTCTGAACTCGGTGGGTTCTGAACTCGGTGGGTTCTGAACTCGGTGGGTGCGGACCGTTGGTCCGCACACCGATGCCTCAGGCCAGGTAGACCTGCCCATCCCGCACATCCACCGGCACTGCGCGCAGGCGGTCGCCCTTGCAGGGGCCGGCGATGCAGTCGCCACTGTCCAGCGCGAACGAGGCGCCGTGGGCGGCGCAGACCAGGTGGCCTTCTCGGCTCTTCAGGAACTGGCCGGGCGCCCAATCCAGGCGCCGGCCCGCGTGCGGGCAGATGTTCAGGAACGCGCGCACCTGTTCACCGTCGCGGTACAGCAGCAGCGACTCGGCATCGCCATCAACCACCGCTTCAACCTCGGCAAACGCACCATCGGCAATGGCATCCAGGGTGATCAGGGCAACAGCGGCAGTCATGGCGAAGGCTCCTACGGAATCGCGCATTGTCGCATGCCTGGTCATGTGACTAGCTGCGACATGAACACAAGTCATTGATCCGTAATAAGCCAAGGCTATATTTAACGAGTTTTTCACTCAATGACAGTGGCAGCTGCCGATACTCATGGCTCGCTGATTTCCAGCCTATCGAGCCACCATGTTCAATCGCGATTTCGCCTTCAACCAGTTCCGCACCCTGTTTGCCCCGCGCAAGCCGCGCCATCCGCTGGTGCGCGTTGCCGTGGGCCTGCTCGGCCTGGCGATCCTGGCCGCGATGGTGTTCATCGGCGTATTCGTCGGTGCAGCCATGATCCTGGTGGGCCTGGCGTGGAAGCTGCTGGCTTCGCGCAAGCCCGGCCCGAGCCGCCCGGTCGACCCGAACGTGGTCGAGGGCGAGTACCACGTGGTGCGCAAGTCGGCGCTGCCGTCCTCGCGCTGATCGACGCTGCCCGCTGACGGCGGGCCTTGCTGCGTTCTAGACTGCGGGCACTCCCTTCCTGGATGCCCGCATGTCCGATGTCTCCGATGTGATCCCTGCTGCAGCCACGCCGCGTGTACCGGTGGTTGGCGGCGGCAGCTTTCCCGTGCACCGCATCTACTGCGTCGGCCGCAACTTCGCCGACCACGCGCGTGAGATGGGTGCTGCCGTGCCCGCCGCAGATGATCGCGGCCGCCCGATGTTCTTCACCAAGCCGGCCGACGCCATCGTGGTCGGCCACGACGATGTGATCCCCTACCCGCCTGCCACCAGCAACCTGCATCACGAGGTGGAACTGGTGGTGGCGATCGGCCGTGACGCGCCCACCGGCGTGCTGGCCGTGGCCGACGCCGAGGCCCTGGTTTATGGCTATGCCGTGGGCCTGGACCTGACCCGCCGCGACCTGCAGGCGGCCGCCAAGGAGAAGGGCCACCCGTGGGATTCGGCCAAGGGTTTCGATGCCTCTGCACCGATCAGCGAGATCGTGCACGCCGGTGAAGTCGGCGATCTGGCCGCGCTCAATCTGTCGCTGGAGATCAATGGCGAAGTCCGCCAGCAGTCCCTGCTCGACCAGATGATCTGGAACGTGCCGGAGATCCTGCACGAGCTGTCCAAGCTGTGGCAGCTGCGCGCCGGCGACCTGGTGTTCATGGGCACGCCGTCCGGCGTGGCCGCACTGAAGCCCGGCGACCGTTTCAGTGCACGCCTTGAGAACGTGGCCGAACGCCACGGCGTGATCGCCGGCTGACATCACCTGCGCTACCCTTCGCGCTGTCCCCTCTCGCCCTCAGGAGAAAAACAACAATGGGAATGCTCACCGAGTTCAAGGAATTCGCGATGCGCGGCAACGTCATCGACCTCGCCGTCGGCGTGGTGATTGGCGCTGCCTTCGGCAAGATCGTCACCGCGCTGGTGGAGAAGATCATCATGCCGCCGCTGGGCTACCTCATTGGCCGGGTGGATTTCTCGCACCTGGCGTGGACGCTGTCGCCGGCCAGCATCGGGCCTGATGGCAAGGAAATCCCGGCCGTGGTGATCGGCTACGGTGATTTCATCAACACGCTGATCCAGTTCGTGATCGTGGCCTTCGCCATCTTCCTGGTGATCAAGGTGATCAACCGCCTGTCGCGCAAGAAGGAAGCCGCTCCGGCAGCGCCGGCCGAGGAAGTGGTGCTGCTGCGCGAGATCCGCGACAGCCTGAAGAAATAAGGTGGGTAGCGCCGGGCCATGCCCGGCGGAAACGGTGAACGCCGCCCTGCGAAAGCCCTGCCCCGGCGGGGCTTTCGCTTTGCTGCATCTGGCGGAAAACAGCATCCGCGCCGGCCATGACCTCCCGCCCATGCGCGGCGCTGAACGACTGTTAAGCTCCAAGGCTTACACCCTTCCCGGAGCTGTCCATGCGTCGCCGCGTCCTTGCCATCGCATCCTCCCTCGCCCTGCTGGCCGCGCCGGCCTTCGCGGCGCCGCATGCCACCACCCTGCCGCCGGCTTCGCTGGCCACCGCCGCGCAGCTGCGCGACCAGGCGCTGGCCGATGACACCGGCTGGAAGGTGGTCGAATCGTTGACCACCGAGATCGGCCCTCGCATCGCCGGCAGCGAGGCCGACGCCCGTGCCGTGGCCTGGGCCGAAGCCAAGTTCAAGGCACTGGGTTTTGACAAGGTGTGGAAGGAACCGGTGACCTTCCCGAAATGGGAGCGCCGCAGCGAGCACGCCGCCGTGACCGGCAGGAACCCGCAACCGCTGCAGATCACCGCGCTGGGTGGCAGCCCGGGTGGTACGGTCGAAGCCGAGGTGGTGCGGTTTGCCGATCTGGCCGCGCTGCAGGCCGCACCGGCGGGTTCGCTGAAGGGCAAGATCGTCTTCGTCGATTACCAGATGCTGCCGTTCCGCGATGGCCGCGACTATGGCCGTGGCGGCGCGATCCGCAGCAAGGGCCCGTCCGAGGCCATCCGCAAGGGCGCGATCGGTTTCCTGATGCGCTCGGCCGGTACCGATTCGCACCGCGTGCCGCACACCGGCATCACCCGCTTCGATGACGGCCTGACCCCGGTGCCGTCGGCGGCGCTGTCGGTGCCCGACGCCGACCAGCTGGCGCGCCTGCTTGCCCGTGGCGCAACCACGGTGAAGGTCGCACTGGACTGCGGTTGGGATGGCACCGCGACCTCGTACAACGTGATCGGTGAGATCACCGGCCGCACGCTGCCGAAGGAAGTGGTGGTGATCGGTGGACACCTGGACTCGTGGGACCTGGGCACCGGCGCGGTCGATGACGGCGCAGGCGTGGGCATCACCATGGCCGCCGGTCATCTGATCGGCCAGCTGAAGCAGGCGCCGAAGCGCACCATCCGCGTGGTCGCCTTCGCCAACGAAGAGCAGGGCCTGTATGGCGGCAAGGCCTACGCCGAGGCGCACGCCAAGGACGTAGCCCTGCACCAGCTGGCCGCCGAGAGCGATTTCGGTGCTGGCCGCATCTACGCCTTCAACACCGGTTCGCCGAACCCGGAAGGCTCGCGCGAAGCGACGAAGCAGATTGCCGAAGTGATGAAGCCGCTGGGCATCGAGTACGCCGCCGACAAGGGTGGCCCAGGGCCGGATGTCGGTCCGCTGGCCGCAAAGGGTGGCGCATGGGCGTGGCTGGCGCAGGATGGCTCGGATTACTTCCACCTGCACCACACCGCCGACGACACCCTCGACAAGATCGACCCGAAGGCGCTGGCCCAGAACGTGGCGGCCTACACTGTGTTTGCGTACCTGGCCGCCGAAGCCGATGGCAGTTTCGGCAGTGAAGCCAAGGCGACCACGCCGCCGAACGAGTGACGCAGCAACGGCGCGGCAGGAACGGTGCGGACCCAGGTCCGCATCCACCAGGGTAGATCCCGCATTGGTAGCGCCGGGCCATGCCCGGCGAGCGCGGCGGCAAGCCGGGTGCGAACCAAGGTTCGCACCCCTGCACGGCTCAGCCGCGCTGGCTGGCCCACTGCGCCAGCAACACGGCCGTGGCGGAAGCGACATTCAGGCTTTCAACCGCGCCACTGCCGGGAATCGACAGCTGCTGGTCACACTGGCTGGCCAGGCCGCGATCCATGCCGTCGCTTTCCGCGCCCATCACGTAGACCAGGCGGGCCGGCAACGACGCGCGGAACACGTCATCGCCACCCTCGACCAAGGTCGCGGCAAGGCCGAAACCGGCCGCGCGCAGCTGCGCCATCGCTTCTGCATCCTCCGGCAGCTGCACCAGCGGCACCGACTCTGCGCCGCCCTCGGCCACGCGTGCGGCCGCGCCGGACAGCGCCAGCGTACTGCTGGCCGGCAGCAGCAGCGCCTTGGCGCCGAAATGCGCGGCAGAGCGCAGGATCGCACCGAAGTTGTGCGGATTACCGACGCCATCCAGCCACAGTGCCAGCGCCGGGCCTTCGCCCAGGCCGGCCAGCCATTGCGCCAGCGGCAACACCGGCGCGCGCAGCACGTCGGCCACCAGGCCTTCATGGTGGGTGGTGGCAGCCAGCTTGTTGAGATCGCCCTCCTCCACCACGCGATAGCCCACGCGGTTGGCCACGCACCACTTCAGCACCGGCTGCATGCGCGGAATCAGCGATTCCACCAGGTACAGCTTGCGCAGCGCCTGCGGACGCTTGGCGAACAGCGCCTGCACCGCGTTCCAGCCATACAGGCGCAGTTCGTCGTTGCCACGCCCCGGCGGTGGCGGGGTGCCGCCCTCACGCGGTGGCAGCGGGGTGGCCCGCGGCGGTCGCGACGACGGGCGGCGGGCATTCTTCCAGGGATCATTCACTACGGGACAACTCCAGCTTGCGTTGACGCCAGAAATCGGCGTTCTTGATGCCCAGGGCATCGGGGTCGAAGATCGGGTCGAGACCGAGCTTCTTCTGTCGTTCGTAATCACGCAGGGCCAGCATGGCCGGCTTCTGCACGATGAGGATGGCGATGATGTTCAGCCAGGCCATCAGGCCCACGCCGATATCACCCAGCGCCCAGGCCAGGGTGGCGTTGTGGAAGGCACCGAACACCACCATGCCGATGATGCCCAGGCGCAGCAGCAGCACGGTGAGCGGCCGGCGCTTGTTGTGGTTGACGTAGGTCAGGTTGGTTTCGGCCATGTAGTAATAGGCCATGATCGTGGTGAAGGCGAAGAAGAAGATCGCCACCGACACGAAGGCCGAGCCCCAGCCCGGCAGCACCGCTTCCACACCCGCCTGCGCGTAGCCCGCACCTTCGGGAATGCCAGCCAGGCCCTGGAAGATCGGCGCCGCGCCGGCAACCGGCGAATACACGTTGTAGGTGCCGCTGGCCAGGATCAGGAAGGCGGTGGCGGTGCACACCATCATGGTGTCGAAGTAGATGGCAAACGCCTGCACGTAACCCTGCTTGGCGGGGTGCGAGACCTCCGAGGCCGCCGCAGCGTGCGGACCCGAGCCCTGGCCGGCCTCGTTGGCGTAGATGCCGCGCTTGATACCCCACTCCACCGCCAGGCCCATCATCGCGCCGAACGCGGCGTGGGTACCAAAGGCGCTCTTGAAGATGATGCCGAACATCTCCGGCACGCGATCGTAGTTGATGATCATGATGACGATGGCCGTCAGGATGAAGCCGGCGGCCATGAACGGCACCACCACTTCGGCGAAGTTGGCGATGCGCTTGACGCCACCGAAGATCACCACGCCCAGCAGCAGGGCGACGACGATGCCGATGCCCAGCTTCAGCGCCTGCGCCGATTCCATGCCGAAGGCCTGGCCATCGAGCGGACCGCACAGCGCGGTACCACGGCAGGCGTTGATGACGCTGTCGGCGATCGCGTTGGCCTGCACGCCGGGCATCAGGAAGCCGGCGGCGATGATCGTGGCGATGGCGAAGGCCATGGCATACCACTTCAGGCCCATCGCTTTTTCGATGTAATAGGCCGGGCCACCGCGGTAGCGGCCTTCGGCATCCTTGGTCTTGTAGATCTGCGCCAGGGTGCATTCCACATACGAGGTGGAGGCGCCGAGGAAGCCCATCACCCACATCCAGAAGATCGCGCCGGGGCCGCCGAAGGCGATGGCGGTGGCCACGCCGGCGATGTTGCCGATGCCCATGCGGCCGGCCATCGACATGGCCAGGGCCTGGAACGAGGACACGCCGGCGTCGGACTTCTCACCGGACACGGTGAGGCGGCACATCTCGACGAAACCACGGATCTGCATGAAGCGGGTGCGCAGGCTGAAGAACAGGCCGGCGGCCAGGCACATGAAGATCAGCGCCTTGCTCCAGATGATGCTGTTGATGAAATGTACGGTAGCTTCCACGCGCGCTCTCTCCAGTCGGCGGGTTGTGAGGACGTCCCGTCGGCTGGAAGGGACCGGTCGATTCTCCCTGATCGAAGGTCGCTGCGATAGCGCCGGAAGGGATCCGCCGGGCATGGCCCGGCGCTACCGGGTATGCCGGCCGCACCACGGGTAGCGCCGGGCCATGCCCGGCGACCGGCAATGACCGTGCCCCCACGGTAGCGCCGGGCCGTGCCCGGCGGCCTGTTACGGAAGCTGCCTGCGTACCCGGGCGAAGCGGCGCAGGTCATGCAGGACGCCGCGCTTGTAGACGGCGCAGCGCTCCACGCCTTCTTCCTGGAAACCGTTCTTTTCCAGTACCCGGGCCGAGCCCAGGTTGAAGTCGACCACCGTGGCCTGCAGCCTGAACAGGCCAAGCTCATCCATCACCCAGGGCGCGAACAGGCCGACCACAGCGGTCATCAGACCTTGTCCCCAATGAGCCTGGCCGAGCCAGTAGCCCAGTTCCGCGGTATGCCCGCGCTCGGCCACGCCCTGCTGGGCGCCAACGCTGCCACAGGCCTGGCCCTCTATCTCGATGGCCAGGTTCAGCGTGCCTGGGGCCAGTACGCGCCCGCCCAGGAAGGCTTCGCCATCCTCGCGGGTATACGGATACGGGAAGCGGTCACGCAGCCCACGCGAGACGTCCGCGTCGTTGGCGTGATGCAGCAGCGACTGCAGGTCATCACTGCGCCAGGGGCGCAGCAGGAAGCCTGCGCCGTGCAGGATCCGCGCCGGCTCAGGCATGACCACCCACCGACGGCGAGTCGGCCTCCTGCTTCTCCAGCTCGCGTTTCACCGCCTCCGGCGAGCGGGTGTACGGGGCCAGCCGCGCGTAGAACGCCGGCACCACGAACAGCGACAGGAAGGTGGACAGGGTGACGCCGAAGATGATCACGATGCCGATGGTGCCACGGCTGGCCGAGCCCGGGCCACCGGCCACCACCAGCGGGATGGCGCCAACCACGGTGGCGATCGAGGTCATCAGGATCGGACGCAGGCGCACCATCGCCGATTCGATGATCGCTTCGCGCACGCTGCGGCCATCGTCGCGCAGCTGGTTGGCGAATTCGACGATCAGGATGCCGTTCTTGGCCGCCAGGCCGACCAGCATGACGATGCCGATCTGGCTGAACAGGTTCACCGTGCCGCCACTCAGCCACAGGCCAACCAGCGCGCCGAGCACGCCCAGCGGCACGGTCAGCATGATCGTCAGCGGGTGGATGAAGCTCTCGAACTGCGCGGCCAGCACCAAGTACACCACCAGCAGGGCCATGGCGAAGGTCAGCAGCACCGCGCCGCCCGCACTCTGGTACTCGCGCGATTCGCCCTTCCAGTTCACCTGCGCGTACTGCGGCAGCTCTTCGCCGGTCACCTGCTGGGCCCAGGCGATGGCCTCGCCCAGCGGATAACCCGGTGCCAGGCCGGCACTGATGGTGATCGAGCGCAGGCGGTTGAAGCGGTTCAGGGTTCCGGCCTCGGCCACTTCGCTCAGCGTGACCAGGTTGGACAACGGCACCAGCTCGCCGGAGGTCGCACGCACGCGGATAGCGGCCAGATCGGCGGGGCTGGCGCGGCCATCACGGCCGGCCTGCACCAGCACGTCGTACTCCTCGCCATTGTCGACGAAGGTGGTGACGCGGCGCGAGCCCATCATCGTTTCCAGCGCCGAACCGATCGCGGTGACCGGCACGCCGAGGTCGGCCGCACGCTGGCGGTCGATGTTCACCCGCATCTGCGGACGGGTTTCCTTGTAGTCCGAGTCCGGGCCGACCAGGCCGGGGTTGTCGGCCATGCGCAGCAGGATGCGGTCGCGCCACTGCGCGATCTCGGCGTATTCCGGGCCACCCAGCACGATCTGGAACGGCTGCCCGCCACTGCGCACCAGGCCGCCACCGACCTGGGTACGTACGCGCACGCCACGGATGGTGTCCAGTTCCTTCTGCAGTTCGTTGGCGACTTCCGGCGTGCCTTCGCTGCGCTGACGCCACGGCTGCAGGAACACGCTGACGCGGCCAGTGTGCATTTCCTCGCTGGCGCCGAAGCCGCCCGGTACGCGCGGGTTGGCGCGCACGATCGGCTTGTCCGCGCCCACGTGCGGTGCCAGCAGCGCTTCGACCTGCTGCACCTGCTGCACGGTGTAGTCGTAGCCGGCGCCTTCCGGGCCGTCGATCATGATCTGGAACGAACCACGGTCTTCGGCCGGGGCCAGTTCCGAAGGCAGCACTTTGATCAGCAGCCAGCTGGCCGCCAACGCAGCGGCCATCACCAGAAGGTAGATCCACGTGCGATCGACATGATGATCGAGCACGCGGCCGTAGGCGCCGGCCAGGCGTTCCAGATTGCGGTTGATGAAGCCGTGCAGCCCGCGCGGTGCCTGCCCGGTATGCGGCTTGAGCAGCTTGGAGGCCATCATCGGCGTCAGCGTCAGCGCGACGAACGCCGACAGCGCGACAGCGGCGGCCAGGGCTACCGCCAGTTCACGGAACAGGCGCCCGGTATTGCCTTCCAGGAAGCCGACCGGCAGGAATACCGCCACCAGCACGGCGGTGGTGGCGATCACCGCGAACGCCACCTGCGCGGTACCCCGCTTGGACGCCACCAGCGGCGGTTCGCCCAGGTCGATGCGGCGCTGCACGTTTTCCACCACCACGATCGCGTCATCCACCACCAGGCCGATGCACAGCACCAGCGCGAGCAGGGTCAGCAGGTTGATCGAGAAATCGAACGCGTACAGCGCGATGAATGCCGCCACCAGGCATACCGGCACGGTGACCGCAGGAATCAACGCCGCGCGGAAGCTGCCGAGGAACAGCCAGATCACCGCCAGCACCAGGATCATCGCCTCCACCAGGGTGGCGTACACGCGGTCGACGGCAGCCTCGATGAAGGTGGTGTTGTCGAAGGCAACGAAGATCTGCGTGCCCTTGGGCAGGGTCAGCGCGACACGTTCGGCCTCGGCGCGCGCGGTGCGCGCCACATCCAGCGAATTGGCAGTGGAGGTCTTGACGATGCCCAGGCCGATGCCGGGTTCGCCGTTGCTGCGGTAGTAGGCGCGACGCTCGGCCGAGGCCAGCTCGATCTTCGCCACATCGCCCATGCGCACCACATAGCCATCACTGCCCTTGCCCAGCGGGATGGTCGCGAAGTCTTCCGGCTTGATGTAGTTGCGCTCCACGCGCAGGGTGAAATCGCGGTCGGTGGATTCGATGCGGCCGGCCGGCAGTTCCACGTTCTCGTTGCGCAACGCGGTTTCCACATCGCCGGTGGTCAGCCCACGTGCGGCCAGCTGGTCGCGGTCCAGCCAGATGCGCATGGCATAGCGCTGGCGGCCACCGATGCGGACCTGGGCCACGCCATCGAGGCTGGAGAAGCGGTCGACCACGTAGCGGTCGGCGTAGTCGCTCAGTTCCAGCGTATCCATGGTCGAGGAGACCATGTTGAACCAGATGATCGGGTCGGCATCGCTCTCGACCTTGGCGATCTCCGGTGGCCGTGCCTCCTCGGGCATGCGGTCGGCCACGCGGCTGACCGCGTCGCGCACGTCGTTGGCCGCCGCTTCGATATCACGGTTGGAGGTGAATTCGATGCTGACCTGCGAGCGGCCGTTGGTGCTGCGCGCGTTGATCGTATCGATGCCTTCGATGCCGGCCAGCGCGTCTTCCAGCACCTGGGTGATGCGGCTCTCGATGACCGCTGCCGAGGCGCCGGTGTAATCCACCGAGACCGAAACGATCGGTGGGTCGATGGCCGGCAGTTCGCGCAGCGTCAACCGGGTGAAGGACATCACGCCCAGCACCAGCAGCAACAGGCTCATCACCACGGCAAACACCGGCCGCTGGATGGAGATGTCGGACAGCTTCATCCGCCGTGACCCTCGGCGGCTGCAGGTGCTTCAACCGTCGCCGGCTGCGCGCCGCTGGCGGGCGCGGCGTCGGAGGCTGCCACCTTCAGGCCCGCCCGCAGCTTGCCGGTGCCGTCCACCACGATGCGCTGGCCTGCCTGCAGGCCCTGCTTGATCTCGACCACGCCGGCGCGGCGTGCACCGGTGACCACGTCCACGCGTTCGACGGTGTCATCGGCCTTGATGCGGTACATGAAGCTGTCGCGACCGACCTGCACCACCGCGATTTCCGGCACCACCAGGGCCGGTCGATCAGGATGGAACAGGCGCACGTCGAGCAGCATGCCCGGCCGCAGCGCATGGTCGCCATTGGCGAAGTCGGCACGCACGGTCACCGCACGAGTGGCCGGGTCGATGCGTGCATCGATGGTGCTGACCTCGCCCTCGAAGGTGCGGCCCGGCCAGGCCACGCTGGTGGCCTGCACCTTGTCGCCGGTGGTCAGCGACGCCAGTTCCACTTCCGGCACCTGGAAATCGACGTGCATGCGCTCGACGTCGTCGAGGGTGGCGATCACCGTGGTCGGCGTCAGCAGCGTGCCCGGGCTGATCTGGCGGATGCCGAGGACGCCGGCGAACGGCGCGCGCACGCGACGGTCGCCGATGTCCGACTGCATCTGTGCCACCCGCGCTTCGGCGGCGTCGCGGATCGACTTCTGCGTGTCCAGGGTGGCACTGGATACCAACCGCTGTGCCGCCAGTTCGCGCTGGCGCTTGTACAGCTGGTCGGCTTCGCGGAAGGTCGCCTGCGCCTGCACCAATGCGGCCTCCTGGGCCTGCCCGCGCAGTGTCACGAGGGGCGCACCGGCGGCGACCTGCTGGCCACTTTCAAAGTGCACGCGCTCGACGATCTCGCTCACCTTGGCGGTCACGCTGATCGACTCGCGCGCCTTGGCTGTGCCCAGCGCCTGCAGCGTGTCGTTCCACTGCACCGCCTGCACGACCTGCGCGGTGACCGGCACGGCTTCGCCCTGCCGACGCGCGGCGGCCTCCTGTTTGCCTGCGCACCCGGCCAGCACGGCCAGGCTGAGGCCAAGGGCCAGGGTCGAAGCGATACGAGCCAACATGAAGCGTCCTGAGTGGTACACGGCCGCCGAGTGTAGGCAAGGCCCCGCAAAAGCGGTATGTGCCAAGCGTTTACCGGCGTGGAACGGGGGCTGCGATAGCGCCGTGTGCCCATTCCATGCAGGGGGCACCGACGCAGTGTCGGCGTATGTCGGGATGTATCAGGCCATCCCGCCGGGGGCGATGCCGTCGTACAGTCGAGGGGCCTGGCCGAGGGCGCCGGGCGGGGTCGGAACCTGGCGGGGATCCGACCCCGTTTTCTTTGGACGCAGGCCTTCTGTGCGCGGCGCACCGGTAGCGCCGGGCCATGCCCGGCGGATCAATACCGGTAGTTCACCTTCATCCACAGGCTGCGGCCGGGCTCGTTGATGCGCACAGGGTCAGCGGGGAAGCCGAAGTCGGCGCTGCCGGCCAGGTTCAGATGCTCGCTGTAGGCACGGTCGAACAGGTTGTCGACACCGGCGCTGAGCTGCAGCTGCGAACTGAAACGATAGGCCGCGTTGAGCGCCAGCGTGGCAAAGCCGCTGCTCGGCCCGAGGTCCTGCGCGACCACGTTGCCCTGCCCGTCCGCGACCCGATGCTGATGGGTGACCGCGCGCACCAGCGCACCGGCACTCCAGCGCTGGCCTTCCCAGTCAGCGCTCAAGCGTGCTTCCAGCGGCGGCATCTGCGGCAACGGTCGATGCTGATCGCGGTTCTCGCCCCAGGCATAGGCCAGGGTGCCCCCCAGCTTCCATTGCTCGTCCAGCCGCAGCTGCAGGCCGGCCTCGGCACCGGCTATGCGCGCCTGCACATTGTCAGCCTGGCTCATGCCCATCATGCCGCTGCCGCGATAGGTGAACAGGATGTAGTCCTGGATCTGCCCCGCATAGGCCGAGACCCAGGCCTGCACGCGCGGGCCCTTGTATTGCAGGCCGACGTCGAGCTGGGTGGTGCGCTCGGGCTGGATGCCAGCGAACGCGTTCACCGCACCTGCCGGCCCCTGATCGGGCGAGAACAGTTCCCAGTAGTCGGGCATGCGCTGGCTGTGGCCCAGCCCGGCATACCAGGTCAGGCCGTCGGCAAGGTCCTGTTCGTAGCGCAGGAAACCACTGCCCAGCCATTCCCTGCGGCGCTGGCCGGCGGTGGGATTGGGCATGGCCATCATCATGCCGCCGATGTCGGCACGCGCATCGCGCACGCTGGCACGATCGATGCGCAGCCCGCCGATCCAACGCTGCCCGGTGTCCACGCCGAGGGTCAGTTCGGTGAATGCACCGTAGCGGCGGAAATCGGCGTCGGTGTTCCAGTCCGCCTGCTCGTAGGCATCGCGCCCCATGCCCATGCGGCCGCGATGCCGGCTGTCTTCGCCGTCGATGCCGGCCACCAGCTGCACGTCCTGCCAGCGCCATTCGGCGCTGATGCGCCCGCCCTGCGTGCGGCGATCCACGTTCGACGCCATCGGCATCGGCATCATGCTGTGTGGGTTCGGCGTACGCAGCGTGTAGTTGTCCATCACGTGGTCGGCTTCGTTGTAGTACAAGTTCGCCTGCAGCGTGTCCCACGCCCCGGGCAGATTGCGCTTCTCGAAGCGTGCGGCGTAACTGGTGCGTTCGAACGCGGCACCATCCATGCCGCGCCCCGCGTAGCGCGCGATCGCATCGCCGGCACCGGCGGAGACCTCCAGCAGGGTATCGGCGTCAGGCGTCCAACCCACCGCTACGTCGCCATTCCACTTGCGCCATTTCGACGGAACCACATCGCCGTTGCCGTCCTTGTAGTCATCGGCTTCGGAGCGATTGCCGCTGGCACGCACGTAGCCCGTTGGATTGCCCAGGGTCAGGTCCAGCACCTGGTCGTTGCGGTTGCGTGAGCCGACCAGCGCACTGGCATCGGCACGCAGCCCGGGCGCATCGAAACGCGGGGTATCACGCTCGAAACGCACGGTGCCCGCAGAGGCACCCGCGCCCCAGCGCACGCTCTGCGGGCCCTTGATGATGGTCAGCCGGTCAAAGCTCTCCGGCGATATGTAGGACAGCGGGTTGTCCATGCGCGAGGGACACGCGCCAATCAGATTGCCATCGTTGCTGAGGATGTTCAGGCGCGAACCGAACATGCCACGCAGCACCGGGTCGCCGTTGGTGCCGCCGTTGCGGATGGCAGAGAAGCCGGGAACGGTCTTCAGGTAATCGGCGCCATCGCTGGCTGGCACAGGCTGCCGCGGCAGGCGCGGATCGGTCACCCAATGCAGCGGCGAGGACGGCGCGGCGGCGGTGACCACCAGCGTATCCAGCGTCCGCGCTTCTTCAGCGGGCGCGGCATGGGCGAAGGGAGCAGCCAGGGCAGCGCCAAGCGCAAACGGCAGGCGCGCACGGGCGCCCGCAGCGGGGAAAGTCATTTTCATGGAAACAGCTCCAAGGTACGCACGCGCGCACGACGCCCTTGCAGGCCTCGTGCGGCGGATTCGATAGGAAAATCAGCGGACGGTGGAGATCAGCGGCGGGCCACGCGCGGCATGTGCCGGCCAATGCAGCAGCGGCAGTCGCGGCTGCGACCATGGGAACATCGGCTTCGGCCGCCACAGCAAGGGCAGCAGCAGCACCAGCACGGCCAGCCACGGCAGCAGGCGCATGGCCAGCACGCAGTACTCGCAGGCCTCCCCGTGCATGGCGTGGGGATCGGCGGGCGGGCTGGGGGCTGCTGGCGCAGCAGCATGGTCATCGTGCCCGGCCATGGCCATCTCGTGCATCCCATGGCCCATGGCCGCGTGGTCCATCGGCTGCTGCTGCAGGGCACGGCTGACCAGCGGCGCAAGCACCATCAACAGCGTCGCGATGAAGGCGAGCTGGAGCAGGGGTCGACGCAGGCAGCCGGTACGGATCACCGCGCTAGTGTAGAGGTGCCTCCAGAAGGCACCGTGCGACGAACCGTCGCAGGAGGGGGTTTATCGGCAGGGCTGCGCCCTGCACCCGCAGAGGCCACGTCCACGGCAAGAGCCGAAGCAACATCAAAAGCTGGCTTCCTGTGGGTAGGCGGGGTGGGTCCGGTTGCGGGGGCCGCTGCAAGTACGTCCATGTAAGCTCGGTCGCCGCATCCATGCGGCTCACGCCCCCGCAACCGGACCCACCCCGCCTTCGACAGTTTTCCGCGATCTGCGGTAGATCCACGCCATGCGTGGATGCTCTTCGATCAATTGTCGAAACATTCGATTTCGATGGAGATTCATCCACGCATCGCGTGGATTTACCGTGTCGACCAAGGTCGACACCTACCAAAGGCCGCCGGAATCTGTCAGAGGCGGGGCGGTGTGGGTAGGCAGGACCGTTGGCGCCATGGATGGCGCCATCGAGCCCCCATGGATGGGTTTACGGCGTGTCCTGCCTACCCACAACGCCCCGCCATCCCACGGAATGCACGCTGTTGCCGTTGCTGTTGCTGTTGCCGTTGCTGTTGCTTGAATGCCGCGGCAGGTGCAGGGCGCAGCCCTGCTCGACCAACCTCACACCGTGATGGTCTGGGTCAGCGATTCCCAGGTCGGCGGCACCGGCCAGGACGCGGCCTGGTTGCCATCCAGCACCCGCCGCAGGTCGCGCGGATCAATCTGCGGGGCCAGCACATGCACCAGCTCCAGCGCGTAGTCGCGCAGCACCCGGTCGCGCGGCAGCACCGCCCAGGCCACGCACTCGGTGATCGGCGCCGGCGCCGGCCAGACCCGCAGGTCCTCATCGTTGGCGCTGATCGCCATCTCGGCCAGCAGACCTACCCCCAGACCGGTACGCACATAGGTCTTGATCAGGTCCGCATCCAGCGCCGTCAGCGCCAGATCGGGTACCAGGCTCTGCGCGGCAAAGGCGCGCTGCAACGAGGAGTTGGGCCGGGTCGAGGATTCGTAGCTGATCAACGGCTGTCGTGACAATGCAGCCAGGTCCGGTGCGCGCCCGGCGCGGTCCAGCGGATGGCCCTTGGGTACCACCACCAGCCGCCGCCAGCGGAACAGCGGTACGGCGATGCCGTCGCTGGGTTCACTGCCGGCGGTACTGATGATCGCGATATCGGCATCGCCCTGGTTCAGCCGGTCCAGCGCATCGGCCTCACCGGCCTGCTGCAGGTGCACGCTGACCTGCGGATAGGCCTGCTTGATGCGCGCCACCGCCGGCGGCAGCACGAAACGCGCCTGGGTGTGGGTGGTGGTCAGAATCAGCTGGCCCTGGCTCTCGCGACGCTGGTTGGCCGCGTAGGTGCGGATGTTGTTGGCCTCGGACAGCACCGCGCGGGCGCGGCTGATCACTTCGGTGCCGGCCGGGGTGACCGACTCCAGGCTGCGCCCCTTGCGTACGAACAGCAGGAAGCCCAGTTCGTCCTCCAGCTGCTTGAGCTGCTTGGACAGCCCAGGCTGGGTGGCATGCACGCGCGAGGCGGCGAGCGTGATGTTCAGCTCGGCGTCGGCGATGGCAACCAGATAGCGCAGCTGGGTCAGCGTCATGGCAGGCGGGCGATGTGGGGGCGGAGGTCCACTCTAGGGTCAATTGCCGTCACCAGCTTATAACCAAAGGTTGTTTAAGAAAGGTATCTGGTCATTTCCGGGCGTCATATGCCGGCGCTACGGTCAGCCGGCAGCCGCTGGCCTGAACAGCCAGCCCACTTCCTTTCCGCCCGCCGACCCGGCGCGGCCTGTTCCTGGAGCGCTCCCATGGCCCTGTACGACTCCATCCTCGACACCATCGGCAACACCCCCATCGTCAAGCTGCAGCGACTGGCGCCGCAGGGCGTGACCCTGTATGCCAAGGTCGAGTCCTTCAATCCGGGGGGCTCAGTGAAGGATCGCCTGGCGCTGGCGATCATCCTTGATGCCGAACAGCGTGGCCTGCTGAAGCCGGGCGACACCATCGTCGAAGCTACCTCCGGCAACACCGGCGTCGCCCTGGCG
The DNA here is from genome assembly GCF_052665395.1 of Stenotrophomonas sp. 3(2025). NCBI lineage: Bacteria > Pseudomonadati > Pseudomonadota > Gammaproteobacteria > Lysobacterales > Lysobacteraceae > Stenotrophomonas > Stenotrophomonas sp. 3(2025). The sequence continues at coordinate 126,017 of NZ_JBQOIF010000011.1, forward strand.
ATGGTGGCGGCCGCACGCGGCTACAAGTTCGTGGCGACCATGGTCGAGACCTTCTCGGTGGAACGCCGCAAGCTGATGCGGGCCTACGGCGCGAAGGTCATCCTGACCCCGGCCGCCGAACGCGGCAGCGGCATGGTGCGCAGGGCGCGCGAGCTGGCAGAGGAACACGGCTGGTTCCTGGCCAGCCAGTTCGCCAACCCGGCCAACCCGGCCTACCACCGCAACACCACCGCCGCGGAGATCCTGCGTGATTTCGCCGGCAAGCGGCTGGACTACTTCGTGAGTGGCTGGGGAACCGGCGGCACTTTGACCGGCGTCGGCGAAGTACTGAAGGTCGCCCGCCCGGATACCCGCATCATCGCCACCGAGCCGGCCGGCGCCGCCTTGCTGAAGGGCGATGACTGGAAGCCGCACAAGATCCAGGGCTGGACCCCGGACTTCGTGCCCGACGTGCTCAACCGCAATGTGGTGGATGAGCTGGTGACGGTGGAAGATGACCGCGCGATCGCCACCGCCCGCCGTCTGGCGGCGGAGGAAGGCATCTTCGTCGGCATCTCTGCCGGCGCCACGGTCGCCAGCGCACTGGACGTGGCAGATCGCGCCGAACCGGGCGCGGTGATCCTGGCGATGTTGCCGGACACCGGTGAACGCTACTTCTCCACGCCGCTGTTCGCCGACGTCAATGAAGGTTCGGACGACGACTGGTTGGCCGGTCTGCCCTGATCGCCGCGTTGTCGATGACAGCAGGATGACGCCCACCCTCGCGGTGGGCGTTTGCATTGGGGCGCTGCTGTCTGGGTATTGCCGACGGAAGCGGACAGCTTTCCCCAAAAATCATAAGAGATTCACCCCGAAAACTTTCGTTTCGCCCGCGTGCGGCGCTCGCTTCAGCCTGCGTGAAGGCGATGCCGGCCATCGTGCATGAACCGGGCGGATCGCAGTGCGTGAGACGGTCATGACGCAGCATCGATGCCCTGTCCCGCAAGATGCGGGTACAGCCAGCATGGGCACGGCGCGCAACAATTACAGGCAGGAGACGGACGCATGAAGATCGAAGTGTGGCAGGGCGACATTACGGCCCTGGCGGTGGATGCGATCGTCAACGCGGCCAATGAATCACTGCTCGGCGGGGGCGGTGTCGACGGTGCCATCCATCGTGCGGCGGGTCCTGGCCTGCTGGCTGAGTGCGAGCGTCTGCCGGAGCTGCGCCCCGGTGTGCGCTGCCCGACCGGTGAAGTGCGCGCAACCGATGCCTATGCGCTTCCGGCACGGCACGTACTGCATACGGTCGGTCCGGTCTGGCACGACGGCCAGCGCGACGAACCGGCACTGCTGGCGAACTGCTACTGGAAGTCGCTGCAGCTGGCCGAATCACTGAACCTGCAGTCGATCGCGTTCCCGGCCATCAGCTGCGGTGTGTATGGCTATCCGCTGTACCAGGCCGCACAGATCGCGGTCACCGAAACACTCGCCTGGCAGCGCAGCCACGCCCAGCCGATGCGGATCGTGCTGGTGGCGTTCAACACAGCGACTGCCAAGGCCTACCAGCAGGCACTGTCGGCCGCAGGCCAGGTCGCCGACAGCGGGCCCGGTTCGCTGCTGTCGCCCTTGGGCGATACCGGATTCGTGCCGGCGCATTGAAACAACGCCGGGTGTAGAAGGAAAAAAGGCCGGGCAATGCCCGGCCTTTTCGTTTGCATCCTCGTGGCGGCGTCAGTCCGTCGCTTCAGCGGCGGCATCGGCGGTCGCCGCAGCAGCCGCGGCCGAAGCGGCGCCGTCGATCTGCACGCGCACTTCCACCATGCCCGCTTGATCGCTGAGGCTGGACACGTCCACGGTGTAGTGGCCGGCCGGCAGCGATTCTTCCACGCGTGCGTTGGTGCCGTTGCCACCATCGTCATTGACCAGCTCCACGTCGCCGCCGACCACGCGCAGTACCGTATCCACCTGGCTGGAAATCGCGTCCAGGCGCACATCGGCCGCACGCGGCAGGCTCAGCAGGAAGCGGCGGCGGCCTTCGCCATCGAGCATGGCAAACACACTGCCGGTGTTCGGCAGGGTGGTGCCATCACGCATGACCATGTTGGCCGGCAGCTCGGTGCGCTTGGCCGTCAGTTTGAAAGCGCCGGTACTGGCTTCATCCAGGCTGCGCACGCGCAGGGTGTACTTGCCCGGTTCCAGCGGCATGCCAATGCGCGAATTGGTGTCATCACCGCCATCGTCGTTCTCCGACTGGACGCCGTTGCCATCCAGCTTCAGCACCGTATCGAACGCCTTCGATTCCAGGCGGATTTCGTACATGCCCGCCTTGTCCACCTGCAGGGTGTAATCCTGCGACCTGGAGACCAGCAGGTCGGCGATCTCACCTTCGGCCACCATCGGCTTGCCGTCATACGGCACCAGTTTCTCGGCGCGCAGGCGGTACGGACCAAAGGCGGAGGGGCCGTCGGCATTGATGGCCACCTGGTAGCTGCCGGCGCCGTTGGCACGGAACGCCAGCGAGACGTCGTTGCCGCGCTCGTAGCCCGAGTTGCTGCTGGCCACCAGCACGCCATTGTTGAACACGGCGATCGAGCCGCGCAGCGCACCGGTCAACGTGATGCCGGCCAGTTGCTTGTCTTCCAGCTTCAGCTGGTACAGCTGATGGTGGCTGCCATCGTTGAAATTGACGCCGCTGCGCGAGGTGATTTCGCCGGAGACCGGCTTGTCGAACTCCAGCGAGGGGGCCTTGCCCATGTCCGTGCTGCCACCCATCCGGTTGCAGCCGCCGACAGCCAGCACGGTGGCCACGGCCAGCGTGATTGCGGTGATACGCATGTTCCTTCTCCTTGGCCTTCCATGTATGCCCCCCGCACTGGCCTGGCGTGCGGGAGGCGGCAACGATACCGGCAAAAGCAAACGCCGGCATGATGCCGGCGCTGCCCTGTTCAGTTCATGCTGCGCAACGGCGGATCAGCCGTTCCACTTGCCCAGCGCGGCCTGGCCGTTTTCCTTGGCGCGCTCGTAGACGGCCTTCTGTGCTGCGGCGTAGTTGCCCTTCATGTCCTTGGCCCACAGCTTCAGCGCCGCCTGCTGCATGGCACGGCCATAAGAGAAGCTCAGCGGCCACGGCAGGTTGCCCATCTGGTTCATGGCGTTGAGGTGGGCGGTGGACTGCTCATCGCTCTGGCCACCGGACAGGAACACCACGCCCGGCAGGATCGCCGGCACGGTGCTCTTCAGGCACATCACGGTCGACTCGGCCACTTCCTCGACATCGGCCTGCTCGTCGCAGCCCTTGCCGGAGATGACCATCGAAGCCTTCAGGATGGTGCCTTCCAGCAGCACGTTCTGCTGGTACAGCGCGTCGAACAGGGAACGCAGGGTGGCTTCGGTGACTTCGTAGCAGGTCTCGATGTCGTGCTCGCCGTCCATGATCACTTCCGGCTCGACCATCGGCACCAGGCCGCATTCCTGGCACAGCGCGGCGTAGCGGGCCAGCGCATGTGCGTTCGACTCGATGCAGGTGCCCGACGGAATGCTCTCGCCGATGTTGATGACCGCACGCCACTTGGCGAAGCGCGCGCCCAGCTTGTAGTACTCCTGCAGGCGCTCACGCAGGCCGTCCAGGCCCTCGGTGACCAGCTCGCCCGGGCAGCCGGCCAGCGGGTGCGCCCCCTTGTCCACCTTGATGCCCGGGATCATGCCGTGGTCGGACATGTACTTGGCGAACGGCACGCCGTCCTTGGTCGACTGGCGGATGGTCTCGTCGTACAGGATGGCGCCGGAAATGTGCTCGTTGAGCTTCGGCGTGGTCAGCAGCAGTTCGCGGTAGGCGCGACGGTTCTCTTCGGTATTCTCGATGCCGACGCTGGCAAAGCGCTTGGCGATGGTACCGGTGGATTCGTCGATCGCGATGATGCCCTTGCCCGGGGCAACCATGGCCTGGGCGGTTTCAGCCAGCTGTTCGATGCTCATGTACTTCCTGTGGCGGGTGCGGGAAAAACGTAAGTATAGCCCCGCTATCCGTTGCCCCGACGTGGAGGCTCGGATGGAACCGGTTCCACTGTCTGTGCGGGACAGGAAATGTCCTGCCGGATCGGGTCAGAGCCCCTTTCGGGGATCTGACCCCGGGTCGGATCCACGCCGCGGCTCCGACCCGATGTGGCCACCTCTTACAGGTCGCCCAGACCGCTGGCGCGGCCGTCTTCGCCCACTTCCAGCAGGCGCAGGGTATTGGTCGCGCCGTGGGTTTCCATGTGCTCACCGCTGGTGAACACCACACGGTCGCCGGCCTGCAGCATGCCGCCCTCCACCAGCAGGCGGATGCTGCCGCGTGCGGCTTCGCGCGGGGTGAAGCCCCGGCTGTCGAAGTTGATCGGGAACACATCGCGCATCAGCGCCATCTGCCGGCGGGCGCCGTCGTGGCGGGTGACCGCGAACACCGGTGCCGAGGCACGGAAACGCGACAGGTAGCGCGCGGTGCCACCGGATTCGGTCATCGCCACGATCGCGCGCACGCCCACGTGCTGGGACAGGAACATGGTGGCCATGGCAATGGCCTGGTCGGCACGTTCCAGGTTGCGCGGCGAAGCGCCGAAGTCGGTCTCGGTCTGGAACTGGCGCTCGGCGCCCAGGCAGATGCGCGCCATCGCTTCGACCGCCTTGACCGGATACGCACCGGCGGCGGTTTCGGCCGACAGCATCACCGCATCGGTACCGTCGATGACCGAGTTGGCCACGTCCAGCACTTCGGCACGGGTCGGGATCGGGCTTTCGACCATCGACTGCAGCATCTGGGTGGCGGTGATCACCACCTTGTTCTGCGCCAGCGAGGCCTTGATGATCTTCTTCTGCAGGCCCGGCAGTTCGGCATCGCCGATTTCCACGCCCAGGTCGCCACGCGCCACCATCACCACGTCACTGGCGTCGACGATTTCTTCCAGGTTCTCGATGGCCTCGGTGCGCTCGATCTTGGACACCAGCGCGGCGTAGCAGCCGTGCGATTCGGCGATCTCGCGCGCATCGTTCATGTCCTGCGCATTGCGGCAGAACGATACGGCGATGAAATCCACGCCGATCTTGGCGACGATGCCGATCAGTTCCTTGTCGCGCTCGGTGAGCGCGCCCAGCGACAGGCCACCGCCCTGCTTGTTCAGGCCCTTGCGATCGGACAACGGACCGTCGTTGAGCACGGTGTTGATGATGCGCTCGCCCTGCACTTCCACCACCTGCAGCTGCATCAGGCCGTCGTCGAGCAGCAGCACGTCACCGGCGGTCACGTCCTGCGGCAGGCCGAGGTAGCTCACGCCCACCTGGGTGGCATCGCCGGGGCCGGCATCGGTGCTGGCGATCAGGTCGAAGCGGTCACCGGCCTTGAGCTGCACCTTGCCCTCGGCGAAGCGCTCGATGCGGATCTTCGGGCCAGGCAAGTCTGCCAGGATGCCCACTTCCACACCCACACGCTGCGCGGCGGCGCGCACATCGGCGGCACGCTTGGCCTGGCCGGACGGGTCACCGTGGCTGAAGTTGAGGCGCACCACGTTGACGCCGGCGCGGAACAGATCCTCCAGCACGCCCGGCGGATCGGTAGCCGGACCGAGGGTGGCAAGGATCTTGGTGCGACGCTGACGCTCGAACATGATGGATGGGCCTCTCCCGTTAAAGGACGGAAATTAGCACATCCTTCACGTCCCATGTATACGGTTACAGCCTTGTGCTGTCTGACTCTGCGGGACATCGCATGGACATGTTCCGGACATACGCTGGTCGATGGCAGCGGAAACGCCGCCGGGCAAGGCCCGGCGCGCGGCATCGTCCAACTCAGGCGAGCAAGGCCAGCAGCTGCGCCGGATCACGGGCCAGCTGCCCGGCACCGGCCTCGGTCAGCTCCTGCTCGCCACCAAAGCCCCACAGCACGCCCACACTGCGCAGCCCGTGGTGACGGGCGCCCTCGATGTCCATGCGGCGGTCGCCGATCATCCAGCAGCGTTCCGGCGCCAGCTGCAGGCGATGCAGCGCCTCGCCCACCAGCTGCGGCTTGCTGCTGCGCGAGCCATCCGGGGTTGAACCGATCACGTCCTCGAACAGGCCACCGAACGGCAGATGCTCGACGATGCGGCGGGCATGCGGCTCGTTCTTGGCGGTGACCACCGCAAGGCGATGGCCGCGTGCGTGCAGCGCGCGTACCACCGCTTCGATGTCCGGGTAGATCGTATGCTCGCGCCAACCTTCCACGTCGAAACGCTCGCGATAGAAGGCCACGGCCTGCTCCACCCGCTCGGGCTCACCGAACAACGGCGCGAACGTGGTGCGCAGCGACGGACCTATCCAGCCCAGCAGCGTTTCCTGCGAAGGCACCGGGTGGTCCATCTTCTGCAGCGCATAGGCGATGCAGGTGGTGATGCCCACTTCCGAATCGATCAGCGTGCCGTCCATGTCGAAGAAGAGCGTTGCACGCTCTTCTCCGTCCACCCGCGGATCGACGCTCATGCGCCGCGCGCGGCCAGGGCAGCCACCGCCGGCAGCGTCTTGCCTTCCAGGAATTCCAGGAAGGCGCCGCCACCGGTGGAGATGTAGCTGACCTGCTGGGCGATATCGAACTTGTCCACCGCCGCCAGGGTATCGCCACCACCAGCGATGGAGAACGCCGGCGAGCTGGCGATGGCGCGGGCCAGCGCTTCGGTGCCCTTGCTGAAGGCTTCGAACTCGAACACGCCGACCGGGCCGTTCCAGACCACGGTGCCGGCCTTCTGGATCAGCTGTGCGTACTGCGCGGCGGTCTTCGGGCCGATGTCCAGGATCAGGTCATCTTCGGCCACCGCATCGACGGCCTTCACTTCGGCAGCCGCGTCGGGCAGGAACTGCTTGGCGGTGACCACGTCCACCGGCAGCGGGATGTCCGCACCCCGCGCCTTGGCGTCGGCCACGATCTTCCGGGCGGTATCCAGCAGGTCCGGCTCGTACAGCGACTTGCCGACCTTGTAGCCGGCCGCCGCGATGAAGGTGTTGGCGATGCCGCCACCAACGATCAGCTGGTCGACCTTGCCGACCAGGTTGGCCAGCAGCTCCAGCTTGGTGCTGACCTTGCTGCCGGCGACGATGGCCAGCAGCGGCTTGGCCGGTGCATCCAGAGCCTTGGCCAGCGCATCCAGCTCGGCCATCAGCAGCGGGCCACCGGCAGCGACCGGAGCGAAACGGATCACGCCATGGGTGGACGCCTGCGCGCGGTGCGCGGTACCGAACGCATCCATCACGAACACATCGCAGAGGGCGGCGTACTTCTTCGACAGGGCTTCATCGTCCTTGCCCTCGCCAACGTTCATGCGGCAGTTTTCCAGCAGCACCAGCTGGCCCGGCTGCACGTCGACGCCGTCGACCCAGTCACGCACCAGCGGCACTTCGCGACCCAGCAGCACCGACAGGCGCTGGGCCACCGGCGCCAGCGAATCAGCTTCGCTCCACACGCCTTCCTTGGGGCGGCCCAGGTGCGAGGTGACCATCACCGCCGCGCCCTGCTCCAGCGCGCGCTTGAGCGTCGGCAGGGAAGCGGTGATGCGCTGTTCGGAGGTGATGCGGCCATTCTCGATCGGCACGTTCAGATCCTGGCGGATCAGCACGCGCTTGCCGGAGAGGTCGAGGTCGGTCATGCGGACGATGGACATGGGCAACTCTTTGGCTCTGGAGATGGGATGCCGGCGTGCGGCAGACGGTCATTGTATCGGGTGCCGATGCCTGCGGCAGGCAGAGGCCAACAGCAGGTGCAACAGCAACAGCAACAGCAACGGCAACGGCCAGAGCGCTGGCGCTTCGTGGTGCTGTGGGTGGGCCGGGGTGGTATGGGTTGGCAGGGGACGCCGTAAACCCATCCTTGAAGTGACCCCCTAAAGTTGGACAGTTGGGGGATCAGGCGGCCAGCGCGACCTGTTCCCGGTACTTTACCGGGCTC
>NZ_JBQOIF010000012.1:0-129896 GCF_052665395.1 Stenotrophomonas sp. 3(2025)
GGTGTGGGTTGGCAGGACCGTTGGCGCCATGGAGGGCGCCATCGAGCCCCATGGAGGGGTTTCCGGCGTGTCCCGCCCGCCCATCCCGCCTCACCCAACACGCAACAACACAGAGCCGACCAACCCGCTGTTTCTGTTGCTGTTGATTTCGAAGCAGTCGCGGCCGCAGGCCGCGCGGAGAACCTACAGATGCCGCAATTCCTGCTTCAGCGTCGCCACGCACCGCCGGCTCACTTCCAGCGGCTGCTTGCCATGCCGCAGCACCGCCTGCACCTGGCCACCACTGCCACGCCGCAGCTCCACCAGCTCATGGCGCGCCACCAGGCAGTTGCGATGGATGCGCACGAAGCGGCTGGCGAACTCTTCCTCCAGCGACTTCAACGACTCCTCGATCAGGTCCTCGCCACGGGCGTGATGCACCACCACGTACTTTTCTTCGGCCTGCAGATAGTGGATATCGTCCAGCGGAATCAATCGCAGGCTGCCGCGCAGGCGGGCACACAGCATGCTGCGGGCCTGGCCGCCGGTGTGCTGGGGTTGCCCGTCACGGCCGGCCAGGAAGGTGCGGGCACGCGCGATCGCCGCTGCCAGCCGCTCGGCGCGCACCGGCTTCATCAGGTAATCGATGGCCGCTGCCTCGAACGCCGACAGCGCGTGCGCATCGTAGGCGGTGCAGAACACCACCGCCGGCCTGGGCTCGAAACTGGCCAGGTGGCGGGCCGCTTCCAGCCCGTCCAGGCCGGGCATGGCGATATCCAGCAGCACCAGGTCCGGCTGCAGTTCGGCGCACGCGTGCAGGGCCTGCTCGCCGTTGCCGGCCTCGGCCACTACGTCCACCCCTTCCTGCGCGGCCAACAGGCTGCGCAGGCGCTCGCGCGCCAGCGGTTCGTCATCGGCGATGACTACCCTCACGATCGTCCCCTCACTGGATCGGCACTGTCACCTGGCAGGCATAGTAGCCCTCGCTCCAGCCAGCCGTCATCCGCGCGGCGCGGCCGAAGCGCCAGCTCAGGCGATGGCCGATGCTGTGCTGGGCGTGGCCCGCTCCCTGGGCCAGGGCCAGCCCGGGCACCTGCGGATCCGGTGCAGGATTGCGTACGCGGATCTGCAGCTCGCTGCCCACACAGGCCAGATGCAGCTCGATGGTGCCGCCTTCGGGCAGGCGCGAGATGCCGTGCAGCACCGCGTTTTCCACCAGCGGCTGCAGCACCAGCCGCGGCATCGGCAGGTCCCAGGGCAGCGGTTCATCGCGCTGCCAGTGCACCCGCAGGCGGTCGCCCAGGCGCAGTGATTCAATCGACAGATAGCGTTCGGCCAGTTCGCACTCATCGCGCAGGGTCGAATCGCCCTCGCCTGCCCCCAGTGCGGCGCGGAACAGATCGGACAGGTCGAGCACCGCACGCTCGGCCACCGCTGGGTCGCGATGCAGCAGGCTGGCGATCAGGTTCATGCTGTTGAACAGGAAGTGCGGGCGGATGCGCGCCTGCAGAGCATCAGCCTGCGCACGCGCATTGGCCTGCACCTGCGCCGCCCAGCGGTCGCTGACATAGAAGTAGCGCAGCGCCAACGCGGTGATCAGCGCCGTGGTGGCCGCGCTGCCCAGGGTGAAGCGCCAGAAGCCGATGCCGCGCGCGAAGTTGTCGCCCAGCACGGCATACAGGGCGTGGATGATGCCCGCGCACAGGATGGCGATCAGCGCGGCCAGGCCGACGGCGGCGACGGCACCAAGCGTTTCCGGCAGCTTCGACAGCGCCTGCCGCAGCAGGCACAGGCTGGCGGTGACCGCCAGCGCCAGCCACAGCGCGAAACCGCTGGCCGAGGCCAGTTCCCCCATTGTCCAGTGGCGGCTGCCATCGGGCGCCAGCGCCAGCACCACCACCACCAGTTCGGCCAGGCCGAGCATCGCTGCCAACCGCGGCAAGCGACACAGTTCCGGCATCCACGGGGGGGCAGCGCTCGCGGCCATGGGTCAGGCGACGCCCAGGCGTGCCTGCAGCCAGTCGCCCAGCGCGTCGATTTCCTCGGCGCAGACCTGGTGGGCCATCGGGTAGCTGTGCCACTGCACGTCCAGCCCAAGCGTGCGCAGCGTCTCGGCGCTGTGTGCGGCCACCGCCTGCGGGATCACCGGATCGCTGCTGCCGTGGGCCATGAACACCGGCACATCCACCGCACCATCAACGCGCGACGCGCTTTCGGCCTCCGGCAGGTAGGTCGACAGCGCGATCAGGCCGGCCAAGGGTGCAGTGCGTGCCAGCGCGGCGCTGAGGATCACCGCCCCGCCCTGCGAGAAGCCGGCCAGAAAGATGTGATCAGCGGCGACACCGCGTTCGATCTCGCGGGCGATCAGCGCATCCAGCTGCGCCACCGACTCCTGCACGCCGGCCATGTCGGCGCGCGAGCGGAAGTCCATGCCGACGATGTCGTACCAGCCGCGCATCGGCACGCCGTTGTTGATCGTGATCGGCCGCACCGGTGCGTGCGGGAACACGAAGCGCAGTGCCGGCCAGTGCGGACGCACCAGTTCGGGCACGATCGGCGCGAAATCATGGCCGTCGGCACCGAGGCCGTGCAGCCAGATCACCGACCACTGCGGCGAGGCGCCGGTTTCCTGTTCCACCGTTTGCAGCATGTTGCGGCTCCTGTACGTTCGAGCCGCATTATGCCGCTGGCACGGTGCGATCAGTACAGCGGCGGTTGCTCGGCCGCTTCCCGGCGCAGCTGCGCGGCGCGCACCAGCACCGGCGGCGGGAGGTTCTCTTCGGGAATGTCGAGTAGGCCCAGGCGATGCAGGAAGGCGCCTGGCCCGCGCAGCGAGGTCAGTGCCACCACCGGCACCGCCAGCACCATGCCGATCACCACCGGCGCCATCCAGGCCGCCAGCGACGGCGACACCGCCCACGCCAGCACGCCCATGAAGGCGCCAAACACGCCCATGCCGCCGTAGCCGCGCACCAGCGAAATCCACGAGATGCCACCGTCATCGCGCTGCTGTGCATCCCAGCCCGAGTCGCGGCCGGACAGCACTTCGGCCACCCCGCGCGACTGCACGTACATCACCACCGGCGCCATCAGCGCGGCCAGCACGGTTTCCACCAGCATCGACAGGAACGCCCGGATCGCGCCACCACAGCCACGGCGTTCGACCGGGTCGAGCAGCATCGCAAAGTAACCCAGCACCTTGGGCATCAGCAGCACCGCCATGGTGGCGGCGAACAGGCGCACCACCTGTTCTTCATCCTGCGCACGCCAGTACACGCTGGGCGACAGGTGCAGCAGGGCGTTGAAATCGATGCCTTCCTGGAACAGCGGGATGGCGATGCCGATCAGCATCAGCATCGCCCACATCGGTGCGGTGAAGTAATGGCCGATGCCGATCAGCATGTGCACGCGGCTGATCCAGTGCAGGCCACGGCTGCCCACCACCTTGCCGTGCTGCAGGTTGCCCTGGCACCAGCGGCGGTCGCGCACCAGCAGGTCGGTCAGCGTCGGCGGGCCTTCCTCGTAGCTGCCGCCCAGGTAAGGCACCATGTGCGCGGCCCAGCCACCACGGCGCATCAGCGCCGCTTCCACGAAATCATGGCTGAGCACGTGGCCGCCGAACGGCTTGCGCCCCGGCAGCTCCGGCAGGCCGGCGTGGTCGGCGAAGGCACGGGTGCGGATGATCGCGTTGTGCCCCCAGTAATTGCTTTCGGCACCGTGCCACCAGGCCACGCCACGGGCGATCACCGGCCCGTACACGCGCCCGCCGAACTGCTGCATGCGCGAGAACAGGGTGCGGCCGCCGATCACCGACGGCAGGGTCTGGATCAGGCCGACGTCGGCGTTGTGCTCCATGCCGGCGACCAGGCGCACGATGCTGTCACCGGTCATCAGGCTGTCGGCATCCAGGATCAGCATCTGCGGGTAGGCGCCGCCGAAACGGCGTACCCAGTCGGCGATGTTGCCGGCCTTGCGCGCGCTGTTGTCGCCACGGCGGCGATAGAACAGTCGCGCCTGCCCATCGGGCACCAGCTCGCGCAGCTCGGCGAACACCTGCTCTTCGGCCCGCGCGATGTCCTCGCGACGGGTATCGCTTAGCACGAAGAAATCAAACCGCTGCAGCTGGCCGGTGGCCGCCACCGATTCGTAGATCGCACGCAGGCCGGCCAGCAGCCGGCGCGGGTCTTCGTTGTAGGTGGGCATCAGCAGCGCGGTGCGGCTGTGCACGGTGGGCAGCGGCTTGTCCGGATCGATGCCCAGGCGGTAGCCCCGGTCGAACACGGCCGTCAGGAAGCCGGCCACCGCACTGGCAAAGGACAGCGCGATCCAGGCGAACAGGCCGACGAACAGCACCAGCAGGCAGGCCTCCAGCACGCTGATGCCGTTGCCGGACAGCACCCGCCACATCATCCGGGTGGCCACGGCGGTCATTGCCGCGGTGCCGCCCAGGATGTACAGGCGGCGCAGGCCGATCATGCGCGGCGAGGTGCGATGGCGGCGGACCTTCAGCGAGCCATGCCGCAGCGTCTGTTCGGGCATCACCAGCGGTGCTTCGGCCGGCAGCAGGGCCCAGCCCGCGTCGGGACCGGCCGTGACCGGTTCCGTATCGATGGTTTCACTCCCCATGGCCGCCTACTCCCTGCAGGCCGCAGGACCAGCCGTCCCGGCCGGGCTGCATGCACCAAGGTTCCTGGCCCGCATTCCCGGCGTCCGCACTTGTCCTGTCTGCCACGGCGTCATGCCGCGCAGTCGCTGTCTGTCACTACCAGAACCCACACGATCTCCAACGGGGCGGAATCGAAAAATGCGGCCCAGTCTATGGCCCCGAATGTAAGCCGGGTGCGAAGGTCTACGCCGGAAAATCTCCCCATTCAGCAATCAGCAGGCGAACCACGCCATGCGCCCCGCAGGTGTCGATCCATCCCGGAAAGTACTGGATCGTAACAAACGAGAACGGTTATCATTACGTTAACCAGGCAGGTCGTCGTGCTCCGCGCACCGGACCCACCCAGCTGCGCCGGACCCTCCGCGCGCCCGACGACCCAGGGAAGGGGTTGGCTGCCTGCTGTCTGCGTGCGCCTGCTGCTTCCACCGGGTCTCTCCTCTCCCTTGGAAGCCGTCATGTCCCCTCTCCGTTCCGCGCGCCTGCCGCGTACCCGCTTGGCCAGCGCCCTGGCCGCCGCCTGCCTGCTGGCCCTGCCCGCCCTCGCCGCCGCTGAAGCCAGCGCCGACGCTTCGACCAAGGACCTGGATACCGTTGTGGTCACCGCCTCGGGCAACCAGCAGTGGATCAAGGATGCCCCGGCCAGCATCAGCGTGATCAGCCGCGAAGACATCGAACGCCAGCCGGTGCACGACCTGGCCACCCTGCTCAGCCGTATCCCGGGCGTAACCGGCGGGCTCAGCGCTGTTGGCGAGCAGTCCAAGATCAAGCTGCGCGGCATGCCGTCCAACTACACGCTGGTGCTGGTGGACGGCAAGCGCATGGGCAGCTCGGCCTCGACCAACTATCGCCCCGACCTGGGCCGCCAGGACCTGAACTGGATTTCCCCCGACCAGATCGAACGCATCGAAGTGGTGCGTGGCCCGATGTCCTCTCTGTATGGCTCGGACGCGATGGGCGGGGTGATCAACATCATCACCAAGCGCATCGGTGACAGCTGGAACGGCAGCGCGACCCACAGCTACACCCGGCCGCAGGATGGCGACCGTGGCGACACCCAGCAGATCGGCGCGACCTTCTCCGGCCCGCTGGGCGAGCGCTTCGGCCTGCGCATCGGTGCCAACAGCATGCGCCGCGACTCGGACCGCTCCAACGGCGGCGTGTATGGCAACGCCTACGCCGGCGAGAAGGACCGCAATGTCGACGCGCTGCTGCAGTGGAAGCTGAGCGAGGCACAGGAAGTGTCACTGGAAGCTGGCCACGGTGTGCAGCAGGCCTTCATCGCCCAGGCGCTGGAAAAGCAGGACGAAGGCGCCTGGGGTGCCAGTGAGCTCAAGCGCAGTTCGCTGGCGCTGAACCACGACGGCAAGTGGGATTTCGGTACTTCCAAGCTCAGCGCGTACTGGACCGAGTACAAGAACGACATCGGCGCCACCGGTCGCTCCGAGGCAACCGATACGATCATCGAAGGCAGCCTGAGCACCCCCTTCACCCTGGGTGTGGACCACCAGTTCGCGGTGGGCGGCCAGTGGAAGCGCCAGGAGTTGACCAACACCGACACCATCGGCCAAGCGCCGGTGGACTATGCCGGCAACCCGGTGGTCGGCTCCAGCCTGGAAGTGGACACCTGGGCGCTGTTCGTCGAAGACGAGCTGAAACTGCACCGTACCCTCGCACTGACTCTGGGCGCGCGCCTGGACCACCATGAACAGTTCGGCAGCCACGTCAGTCCGCGTGCTTACCTGGTCTGGCACCCGAGCGAGCAGTGGACGATCCGTGGGGGCGTGTCCAAGGGCTTCCGCGCGCCGAGCCTGACCGAGAATTCGCCCAGCGCGGCGACCCAGTCCGGCGGCCGGGGCTGCACCTCGCTGTACCCGCTGGGCTACGTGCGTGGCGGTTGCTACATGGCCGGTAATCCGGACCTGGACCCGGAAACCAGCACCAACCGCGAGATCGGCGTCAGCTTCGACAACGATCTGGTCGACGCCGGCCTGACCTACTTCCATACCGACTTCAGGAACAAGATCGAGTATGAAGCGCTGGGCTTCTTCAACGGCTACTGGTGGACGCGCATGAGCAACGTGCAGCGCGCGCGCACCAGCGGCATGGAAGGCAACCTCAACTTCCGCTTCGGCGATCATTGGCGCTGGCGCACGTCGGCGACCTGGATGAAGGAAGCCAGGAACCTGACCACCGGCCGCAACCTGATCGACACCCCGGAGTTCTCAGGCTATTCGTCGCTGGACTGGAGCCCGAACACCACGTTCTCCAGCAGCCTGTCGGCTCAGTACACCGGCAAGCAGACCGGCGTGGTCAATACCTTCCTGAAGGCCTACACGCTGTATGACCTGACCGCTGCCTGGAACGTCAACGAGGTGCTGACCCTGCGTGGCGGCGTCAGCAACCTTGCCGACAAGAAGCTGTACGCCGACGGCGCTACCGACTACTTCGTCGCCGGCCGCAGCTACTTCCTCAGCATGACGGCGCGCTTCTGATGCGCACTGCGATCGCGCTGGCAGCAGGCCAGCGCGATCGCGGCTGGTTTCCCAGGCTCAGTCGTTTTCCAGCACGGCCGGCGCAGCGTCGCGGCTGGCCGCGATGCGTGCACGGTCAATCGCCACCGCCAGTTGCTGGCGGGCGAGCAGTTGTTGTGCCTGCACCACTTCGGGTGTCGGCAGGAGCACCGGTCCGGGTGCGTTTTCCGGTGTAGCAGGTGTGGTCATGCAACCTCCATGGACATACCGCTGCTACCCGTGAACAACCGGGGTGGCAGAGGAACTGCGCACCCTATCCTAAAAACAAGGCGGATGGGTGACGGTGCGGCACCGGGACGCAAGCCCTTTGCCGTAGGAACGTCACATTTTTGACGCTCCAAGCTGGTTTGCTGAATGTGACTGACTTATCATGAAAACGTTTTCCTAACAGGGAAGTCCCTATACATGAACACCGTTGACCTGACCCGCTTCAGCCCGAAGTGGCAGTTCCGCTTCAACTTCTTCCAGCAGCACGGCGCTCCCAAGGAGCCCGGCTTCAAGCAGGCCTGGAAGGCGCTGTCCTTCGGCGACCGCCTGAAGATCAACCTGAACTTCTTCGCCTTCTTCTTCGGCGCGATCTATCTGTTCATCCTGGGCATGTGGCGCAAGGCGCTGGTGGTGATCGGCATCAACATCGTGCTGATCGCGGTCAGCCTGGTGCTGCCGGACATCGTGGCCCGCGCACTGTTCATCGCAATGAACTTCCTGGTCGCCTCGAGCACCAACTACAGCTACTACCTGGAACAGGTGAAGGGCAACACCAGCTGGAACCCCTTCGAAGGCATGTTCTAAGCCCAGCGCACCACTCGCGCAGCGGCACATCGACGCCCGGCCTTGGCCGGGCGTCGTCGTTCATGCCCCGGCTCAGGCGGCGCGCAACGCGGCAGCCGGTCGGGTGTCGGCCTGCAGGCGGAAGCGTGACACCGCCACCGCCAGCTGCTCGGCCTGTTCTTCCATCGCCCGCGCCGCAGCGGTGGCTTCTTCCACCAGCGCAGCATTCTGCTGGGTGGTCTCGTCCATCTGCACCACGGTCTGGTTGACCTGCTCGATACCGGCCGACTGCTCGCGCGAGGCGGCCGAAATTTCGGCCATGATCTCGTTGACCCGGCCGACCTGGCCGACGATCTCCTGCATCGTGCGGCCCGCACCGTGCACCAGCTGCGCGCCGGCGCCGACATGGCCGACCGAAGCGTCGATCAGCTCCTTGATCTCCTTGGCCGCGCCCGCCGAGCGCTGTGCCAGCGCGCGCACTTCGCTGGCGACCACCGCAAAGCCACGGCCCTGTTCACCGGCGCGCGCCGCTTCCACGGCCGCGTTCAATGCCAGGATGTTGGTCTGGAAAGCGATGCCATCGATCACCGAGATGATCTCGGCGATGCGCTGCGAAGAGGTCTCGATCTGCTCCATGGTCTGCACCACCTGGCTGACCACCTGCCCGCCTTCGCTGGCAACGCCTGCGGCCGAGGCCGCCAGCTTGTTGGCCTGCAGGGCATGATCGGCGTTCTGGCGCACGGTGGAGGTCAGCTCCTCCATCGACGCGGCGGTCTCTTCCAGGTTGGCCGCCTGCTGCTCGGTACGGCGTGACAGGTCGCTGTTGCCCGACGCGATCTCGCCTGCGGCCAGGCGGATGCTGGCCGCGGACTGCTGGATCTGGCCGACGATCTGGGTCAACTGCTGCACGGTGCTGTTGGCATCGTCGCGCATCACCGCGAACACGCCGTGGAAGTCACCCTCCATCCGTGTACTCAGGTCACCGGCGGCGATGGCGCGCAGCAGCGTCGACAGCGCAGCCAGGTTCTGGTCGCTGACCTGCATCATGGTGTTGAGCGTTTCCACCATGCGGCGGAAGTCATGCTCGAAGCGCTGGGCATCGCCACGCACGGCGAAATCGCCTGCCGCCGCCGCAGCAGCCAGCTGCTGGATCTGTTCGTTGATCGCCGCCAGGTTGGTCTTGGTGGTTGCCATGGCAGCGGTGAATACCGCCTTCTCGCCCGGCAGTGCCTCCATGTCCACGCTCAGGTCGCCCACCGCGTAGCGCTGCATCACCTCGACCAGGCGTTGGGTGACCGCATTGCTGTCGGCCACCAGCTGGTTGCTGTCGGCCACCATGCGGCCATATTCGCCCGGGAACACCGAGGCATCCATGCGGTAGCTGATTTCACCGGCATCATGGCGGCGCGCCATCTCCGCCTGTGCGGCCATCACTGCCTGCAGCTGGCCACGCATGCCCTGCATGGCGTCCAGCAGGCGGCCCACTTCGTCGTTGCCCAGCGCCGGCATGGCGGTATCCAGCTTGCCCGCAGCCACGTCGCCGGCGATGCGCACGGCCTGCGCCAGCGGTCGCACCGCCAAGCGCTGCAGCAGCAGGTAGACACCACCACTGAGCACCAGCGCAGCCACCACACCCACCAGCAGGATGATCCACAGCAGCTCGCGGGCCTGCGCGATGATCACCGCATGCGGCACCACCACGCCCAGCGCGAAACGCTGCGGCGCGTCACCGACCTGCAGCGGCACGTACAGGCGGACATTGCCGGCAGCGTCGGGCTCGAACGCTTCGTAGGTCTTGTCGGCGGCGATCTGCGCCAGCATGCCGAGGGTGGCGGCATCGGTACGCGGCTTGCCGATCTCGGCAGCATCGGCCGAGGCCAGCACCACGCCCTTGGGCGACAGCAGTTCGACGCGGCCGGCGCCCATCGGCGTCAGCGTGGCCAGGTGCTTCTGCAGCGCGTCCAGCGAGAAGTCGACGGTGAAGACACCGAGGAAGGTGCCGTTCTCGACGATCGGCGTGCTCAGCGTGCTCATCAGCACCTGCTTGCCGCCGATGTCGTAGGCATACGGTTCGCTGACCAGCGGCAGCTTGTCGCGGCTGGGCACCATGTACCAGTTGCCCGAGCCGCTGGGCGTCTCGGTGTAGTCGGTCATCGTCGACTGCTGCGGCTTGCCGTCCTGCCAGGCCCAGTAGCTCATGTAGCGGCCGGTGGCGTCGTGCGCCTCGCTGTTGACGAAGTCGGCGTCCTTGCCGTCGAAGGCATTGGCCTCCCACATGGTGCTCTTGCCCAGCCATTCCGGGTGCGCGTGCAGCTGCTCGCCGATGACATTGGCCAGGCTGGCGCGATCAGGGGCATCACCGCGCGCACGCTGGGCCAGCACGGTTTCCACCATCGCATCGTTGCTGGCAAAGGCCGTGCCCAGGTCGGCGGCCACCTGCCGCGCCTCGGCACGGGCTTCGCTGGCCATGGTCTGCCGCGAGGACGACACCAGCGCCGAACTGGCCTGGTGATAGATCAGGAACGCGGTCGCGCCGAAGCACAGCAACGCGATCACCGCGGTGCCCAGCATCAGCTTGTGGGCAATGCTGCCGGGGCGACGGGCAGCGACGGAACGGGAAGAAGACATGGGAGGATCCGCAGGCAGTTCAGGTCGACCGGTGCCACCAGGGCACCGCGCAGATGCGCGATCCGTCGCGCGGGCCGCCTGCCCGCCGGATCGGAATCCGGCGCGGGAAGGCGCGCACCGGGTTAGCGGCCATGGCCGGGCGAGGTTGAGGCTCGCCGCACGCACAAAACCTGAACCCGCTCAGCTGCGGCCGTCGACCCAGGCCTGTGCTGCTCGCCTGTGCTATTCGGCGACGCGGTCGCGGATCCACTCCGCACGGGGCAGGACCTCGATGCTGCCCGCGGCGTACTGCTGAAGCACGTCCTCCGGACCGAAACGGGGCTGCCAGCCCAGCGCTGCGCGCATCCGGCTGCTGTCATAGACCCGATCGATGCTGAGCGGCAGTGGCCAGCCACGGCGCTCGAACTCGGCCAGCAGCTGCGGTGCGCGGCGCGCCAGCACCTGGCGCGGATCGGCGGCCAGCTGCAGGCAGTCCTCGCGCCGGAAGGGCGTCGGTGCACAGGCGAGGTAACGCTGGAAGGCCGCGCCCTCATCGTGCAGCAGCGCGGCATGCGCGCTGGCCACGTCGCGCGCGTCGATACCACGGTGCAGGCGGAACATCGCCATGCGGTCAGGCGGTTCGGGGAAGCAACGTGCCATCCGCAGCACGCGCACGGTGAATGTTGCATTGGCCGCCGCTTCGGCAGCCGCCTCGGCCTGCAGCTTGGTGCGGTGGTAGATCGTGCGCGGCAGCGGCTCGGTGTCCTCGTCGATCCAACGGCAGCCGCCGGACACCACGGCATGGCCGTACAACGCCGTGGTACTGGTCAGCACGAAGCGCTGCACGCCGGCTTCGCGCGCCAGGTGCAGCAGGTTCGTGGTGGCCTCCACGTTGATCTGCTGGAACACCGCGTCAGGTACCAGGCCCACGTGCGGGGCGTGCAGGGCCGCGGTGTGGATCACCGCGTCGACCCCCTGCACGGCGCGTTCCAGCGCCCGGCGATCGGTGACATCGGCAATGACGCGCGTGGTGGCGAACGGACTGCGATCCAGCCCCACCACCTCATTGGCAGCGGCCAGCGCACCGAAGATCGCCCGTCCTATCCGCCCGGAACTTCCGGTCAACAGAATCTTCATTGAATCCATTCACTCGACAGCGCCCGGGACCTACCGGGATGGCTTGATTCTAGGCATGCACGATGGCGTCGGCGATAGCAGACGATGACATTCTGCATGCCATCCACATCCGGCCGACGGCTCGGGCTCTTCCCTGCTGGGACTGCCGTGACGACCGGTTGCAGATCCCGGCACATCCTGCACGGTAACCGGTCGTCAAACGCGTGCGCAGGCCATGTGAGCCTTGTACAGCCCACTTCGACCTGTCTTTAGCCTGCACTGTGCAACATGGGACCGTCACTGATGGCAGCGCCCCATGTTCACACCGGAGATCGGTAATGACCCACTCACGCAATGGCAACAGCAATCGGGGCTTTGCCTCGATGGACGCAGACAAACAGCGCGCGATCGCGGCCAAAGGGGGACGTGCTGCCCACGCATCCGGCAATGCACACCAGTTCAGCCCGGCCGAGGCCCGGGTGGCGGGCCGGAAAGGCGGTGAAGCGATCAGCCAGGACCGCCAACACATGGCCGCGATCGGCCGTGAAGGCGGCCATGCGCGGCACGCCAGCAGCCGCCAGCAACAACAACAACAACAACAACAGGACATGCCCGACAAACCTGACAGCGGTCAACAACGTTGACGTGTTGCGGTCACTGCGCCGCGTACCGGCGGTGCCGCCGAGGTCGATCAGCACTCAGCACTGTCAGCACAGTGGAAGGCGCCGCTGAGCTGGCGCGCGCTGGCTAGGTGTGGGCGAGGATGTTCAACAGGCGCCCGAACGGGTCGCGCACGTAGAAGCGACGTACACCCCATGGCTCTTCGGCCGGGCCATATTCAAGCGCAATGTCCGCGTGTCGCAGGCGTTCAAGCACGTCGTCCAGATCATCCACCTCGATCGAAAGATCCGGCACCGGCGTACCCGATCCCCCTTCGCTGGCAACGCTGAGCTGTGCCAGCGCAGCGCCCTGCCCACCGTAGGTGACGATCCAGCCGTGGTCCATCACGATGTCCATGCCGAGGATGTCGCCGTAGAACGCGGCCGCCTGCGCAGGATCGGCACTGGCGATGTTGGCGACGACACGTTTGACGGCCATGTTGCGGCTCCAGACGATCAGGACCGCGGACGTCGTGCCTGCGGCCAAGTGAAAAGGGGCCCCTGGAACGGGCCCCCATTGCGAACGGTAGGCAGGCCTCAGACGGCGCCGCACCTGTCCATGACACAGCGATCGTATTCGAACTGGCACTCCATGGCATCACCGCCGCCGGAAACGCAGGCCTGGTAGGCCTTCCAGCACGGGAAGTCGCACGGCTGGACCGGACCGGCCACCGCCACCGAACCGGTACACGCAAGTGCAAACACTGCAGCAACGATCACTTTCCTGATGGCTCGCATCGATATCACTCCCTGATAGGCCTGGTGACTCCAGGCCGCATCACCCTACCCGCGTGTGCGGGAGAGGAAGTGAAAGCGTGGGCGTAGTTACCGCCTCAGCATCACCAGGCCACCCAGGCTCAACGACGGCAGCAGCAGCCCAAAGGCCACCAGCGGCCAGACCGTATCGCCCGGCAGCAGCAGCGTCGCCAGCGTGCCAAGCGTTGCCACGATCACGCTCTGCACGGCGTAGTACAGCGCCACTGCCGTGCCGGAGGCATCGGCAAAATCGCGCAGCGCACCGTTGGCTGCCACCGCGGCCACCATCACGATGCCGATGGCCACCAGCCACATCGGCAACACAACACTGGCAAATGACGGCGGCAGCATCGTCATCATCGCCATGACCAGCGCGCCGCCAATCATCACCATCAGCCCACGCTGGAAACTGCCGCCAATGCCCCATCGCCCGATGAACCGGGAAGCGAAGCGCGAGGTGACGATCATCACCAGCGCCACCGTCGCGAAGGCCAGGCTGAAGCCCATCGCCGAATAGCCGGTCCTCCCCATCAGCACCCGCGGCGCGATCGAGAAAAACACGAAGAACGTACCCATCGCCGCACTGAACCCCAATGCATGGACCCAGAAGCCGGCATTGCCCAGGATGCGCGCGAAGGCTGGCGATCCGTGGACATGCTGCGGTGGCCGTGTCTCCTGCCAGCCGCGGCATGCGCGTGCACCCGCCAGCAATCCCAGTACACCCAGCGCGATGAAAATGGCCCGCCAGCCCAGCGTATAGGCGATCAATGCGCCGAGGATCGGACCGAACGCCGGCACGAACGCCAACATCGAGGCGAACAGGCCATAGAGCGCGGCGCCCTCGGCCGTATCGGCATACACGTCGCGCACCGTGGCGAAGGTCGCCACCAGTGCGGCCGACGCCCCAACCGCCTGCACGCCGCGCCACGCAAGGAATGCCGCACCACCACTACACGCGGCCAGCGCGAACGACGCCAGCGTGAACAACAGCGCGCCCGTCAGGAGCACCGGCCGTCGCCCGATCCGGTCCGACAGCGGGCCGAAGATCAGCTGGCCCAGCCCCAGCACGAGCATGTACAGGCTCAGCGTCAACTGGATGAGGGCGGGCGACGTGCCCAGTGCCTGCGGCATGGCCGATACGACCGGCAGGTAGATATCCATGGCCAGCGAAGCCAGGAGGTCGAAGGGAGCCATCAATGCGATGGCGCCCGGCAGGGAATGGGCCCAGCGAAGGGCTTTTCGATCAGACATGGGGAAACATCCGCTCAGGAGGGAATCCGGCGGTGATCAACCCAGTGCGTGGAGATCGCAGGACAAGATCACCGCAACAACGTGCGTACCGTTGTTGCGGCTCAGCGGACTGTCTGCGGACCGTTCCCGTTGTTCATCTGATGATCCGGTGGAAGATCGAGTGCGGCCAGTGTAGCAAGGCCATTGCGGGGCAGTCCGGCAACGTCGTCCACCAAGGCCTCAGGACAAGGGCAGCATGTCGATGCGCCGGGAGGGGGTACGCCGCACCTGCTCGATGAGCCGGCGGACCGCTGGCGATGTTTCCTGTTCACGGTACAGCGCAGCGATGGTCGAGGCGATGACCGGCCCGGCGATCGGCAGATACACCACGCCTGGCAGCAGCAGCGTCCGCTGCAGCACCGACGGTACGATCGCCACGGCGCCATCGCCCACCGAGACCTGCGCGAGCACCGCGGCAAGATGACCGGGACGGGAGCGGATGTCCGGCACGAATCCGCCACGGCGGGCGACTTCCAGCGTACCGGCGGGTTGCTCCGGCATGATGAACGCCTCCTTCGCCAGCAGCGCCGGCTGCACCGGCACCCCCGCGTGGGCCAGCGCATGCGATGCCGGCAACGCCACGCAGAACTGATCTTCGATCAGGATGTGCGAACCGAGCGCATCGGGCACCTCCATCGGAAGCCGGCAGAACACCACATCGATGCGACCGTCCAGCAGCAGGTCCGGCAGGTCGGCCATCGGCCATTCGCCGACCTTCAGCTCCACATCGGGCGAGCCGCTGCGGAACCGCTGCAACTGCTCCTGCAGCGCGCCGGCATGGACCGCCGAACCTACGTAGCCGATCTCGATCCTGCCGATTTCCCCGCGACCAGCGCGGCGGCCCACGGCCTCTGCCTGCTCGAACTGGCGCAGCACGTTGCGTGCTTCGGCCAGGAATATCGCACCAGCAGAGGTCAGCGTGACCTCGCGCCTGCTGCGATCGAACAAGGGGGTGCCCAGGCGACGCTCGATCTGCTGGATCTGAACGCTCAGCGTCGGCGTGGCGATGCCCAGGCGCAGCGCGGCGCGCCCGAAATGCAGTTCCTCGGCCAGTGCGACGTAGTACTGCAGATGTCGACGGTCCATGCGTGCCGGCTCGTTAGCTTTGGCCTAACGTACTTGAAGAATACCGGCAATGAAACAAACAGTCGAAGTTGCTTGAATGGGCCTTCCCCCTTCCCCCGCCCGAGTACCCGGTGCACCTCTTCCCTCGCCGCAGACCGCCCAACTGGATCCTGATCATCGCCTCGCTCGGCTGCACGATGACGGTGCTGGAAACCAACGCCGTGGCCGTCGCGCTGCCGACCATCGCGCGGAATCTGCAGGCTGACTTCGCCGACATCGAATGGGTGATCAGCTGCTACATCCTGACCTTCACCTCGCTGCTTCTGCCCGCCGGTGCCATCGCCGATCGTCATGGCCGCAGGCGGGTGCTGCTGATCGGCATCGCACTGTTCGCCCTCTCATCGCTGACCTGCGCGCTGGCCCCCACGGCCAGTGCGCTGTATGTGGCCCGAGCGTTGCAGGGCGTGGGTGCCGCTTTCCTGCTGGCCCCATCACTGTCGGTGATCGGCCACCAATTCCACGAGGGCAAGCAACGCGACGATGCCTGGGCCTTCTGGGGCACGGCAATGGGCATGATGATGGTGCTCTCGCCGCTTATCGGTGGGCTGTTGTCCTCGCTGTGGGGATGGCGCTCGGTGTTCATCGCGATCCTGCCCTTCCTCGCCTTCCTGGCCCATGGTGCTATCCGCTGGGTTCCCGACACTGCCGACACGGTGGTACGCCCGCTCGATCCGCCCGGCATCATCACCTTCAGCATGGCGATCTTCGGCATCGTGTTCTTCCTCGTGGAAGGACTCGCGCAGGGATGGACATCGGCGGTGGCCTTGGCCGGCCTGGGCCTGGGCATCGCGATGGCCGCGCTGTTCACCTGCATCGAGCTCACGCGTCGGCATCCGATGGTCGACCTGCGGCTACTTGCCAGCCCGCGCTTTGTCGGTGCCCTGATCGCCATGATCGGCTACGCAGTCAGCGCGCAGGTGATGGCCTCGATGCTGCCGCAGTACCTGCAGAACGGCGTCGGCCTGAGTGCACTGGCCACGGGCGCCGGCATGCTGCCGTTCGCTGCGGCGATGCTGCTGTTCCCCAGCGTGGGCAGGCGCCTGGGCAGACGATTGTCGAGCGGGATGGTGCTGGCCATCGGCCTGTCCATCACTGCCGCCGGCAATGCGCTGGCCGGTATCGGTGCATGGCACAACCAGCCGGCGGTGGCGCTGCTGGCGATGGTCATCATCGGCGCAGGCGGTGGCATCCTCAACGGCGAAACATCCAAGGCGATCATCGGTTCGGCGCCCCGCGACCGCGCAGGCATGGCCTCGGGCATCAGTGCGACGACGCGCTTCGTCGGCATCCTGCTCGGCTTCACGGTCCTCTCCAGCGCCCTGACCGTCGGCATCCGCGCCGGACTCTCAGCCCGCGTTCCTGCAGATGAAGTCATGCGTCTGGCCGACACCATCGCCACCGGTGCACTGACCCGAGGAGCCCAGGTTGATCTGGCGCGGGCGATCTACAGCCAAGGCTTTGCCGCGTCCCTGTGGACTGCGGCCGCAGCAGCGACGCTGGCCAGCCTGGCCGTTGCCCTGCTCAGGCCACGCGCCTGATCGTAGATGGCAGACGCAGAAACGACCAGGGCAGCACTGGGCTGCCCTGGTCGCGGCGATGTGGGGGACGATCGCCGGATGCGATCAGGCAGCCTTCATCGAATGCTTGCGGTCGCGCATCACCGAGTGGCATTCCTGCACTTCCGGCAGCCACTGGGTCACTTCCTGGCGCACCGCCGGCGGCAGGTCGTTGTCCTTCAGGACGTCCTTGAACGCGCCCAGCAGGCGATCCTCGGACTCTTCAAGTTCGGCCACGTAACCGTAGTTGGTGTCACCGAAGGCCGCACGCACCTTGCCGTAGAACTGCTGCATGGAACCGACCATGGTGCCGTGCTCGGCCGGCTTGCCGCCGGTAGCGGCCACCGAGCTGCTCAGCGAGGACACGATGCGGCCCTTCACGCCGGCGATGCGGACGAACAATGCCGACAGCTCGGCATCCTTCACCTTGGTTGCGGCTTCCTCGTAGAAGGACTTGCCATCACGTGCGATCTCGATCAGGTCGTTGAGGCGATGCTCGATGGTGGACTGGGTGCTCATGTGTAGTCTCCTCGTTGGGGAAAGGACAACAGTGGTATCCGTTGCCTGCCACGCCAGACTGGACGACCGTGCGTGGTTCGCAGGTGAGCACCGATTGATGCGGTGATCATGCTGCCCAACGGCACCCGACCGTCTCACACCGAAGAGGCGGCGTCTTCACTGCACCTGAACCCACTGCTCAGCCGCCTTTGCCCATCAGCCAGCGGATGGCCTGTGGGAAGGAGGTCTTCCAGTCGTCCGGATAAAAATGACCGCCCTCATGGGTACGCGACCGGAGCTCGTTGCCATCGCTGAAAAGGGCGCGGAAATCCGCGCTCATCTTCTGGTTCGCCGGCCCTTCCTGCTCGCCGTTGATGACGAACACCCGCTTGCCGTGCGCGCTGCTCTGCGTGGGCACCGGCTGGCGCCAGCCACCCGGAGACACCAGCAATGCACCGGCATAGTCATCCGGATGCTGCGCCAGCAGCGCGCCGGCATGCTGCGAGCCCTGCGAGAAGCCCATCAGGTAGACCTGCTTGCGGTCGATGCACTGGCGCGCGGCCAGTTGCTCCAGCCCCGCCTGCACCACCTTGTGCGTACCCTCATACGGGCCGGTCCAGCTGAAGCTGTCAAACGACTCGCGCATCTCCGTACCGTTGATGCCCAGCAACACCACACCAGCATCGGCCAGCGGCTGCTCGCTGCTGTCCAGGTGGCCGTTGATGCCGTAGCCGTGCAGCCACACCAGCACCGGCGCACAGGCCGGCATCGCAACACCCTTCGAAGGGGGCAGCACCGAGATGGCGCCCACCTTGCCCACCGATACCTTCGCGTAGCGTGCCTGCGAATTGGCCAGCACCTGCTTGAAGAACGGCGTTCCGCGCAGGTGCTCGAAGTCATCGTTGTCGGCCAGCGCGGGCGCGAACCACATGCCACGCTCATCGGCTTGGCGCAGATAGCGCTCGGCCAGCGCATCGTCACCCCGGCGTGCGAACAATGCCGCTGCGTGGTACGGCGCCTGCGCCAACGTGGGGTCTTCGCGGGTTGCGGCCAGATAGAGCGCCAGCGACTGCAGCAGCGTGGCGTCGTCTTCCTCGGCCCGCTCCATCAGGTCCTGCGCATCGTCGGCATTGATCAGGGCATTCAGCACCGGGCTGATCGACTTGAACGCGATGGTCGAGGCGCTGTCCTGTTCCTCGGCGTGTGCGGTTGGCGCGCAGACAGCGAGCGCCAGGACAACAGCAAGAGCAGACAGCTTCGGCATGGGGAATCTTCCGTGATTGCGGCAGCGCGCGGGGCGCGCAGTCTAGCAACCTCCGGGCCGATCAGATCACCCTGCGCTCAACCGTAGGCAGGATGGCTGCCGGTAAGCACGCCCATCGAAAACGCGTAGCCCGCTTCTTCCAGCAACAGCCGCATGCGCAGTTCCGCCCGGCGCGGAACACACAGCCCACTCGGTGCGTACAGCGCATAGACGAAGCCCGCGCCCTCCACGTGCTCGCGGCGGACCGAACAGTCGTTGGTTTCTGCGGCATCGGACCACACGGCGCGCAGCTTTTCCGGGCCGATGGATTGACCGTTGCGCAGGCGGAACGTCAGCCAGCGCACGCCCAGCGGCGGATGGTAGGTCAGGTTAGCCATTGCGCACCTTCAATACGGCGGCGGAGATGGTTCAGGACGTCCGGTTGCAGATCAGGATGCTCGTTGCGCGTGGACGTAGGCAGATCGATGCGGACAGCGCCATTGACCAGCGCGGGGGGATCGGTGTGCAGGTCGATCCACCATCCATCGGGAAGGCGAAGCCCGCGTCCGTCCCTGTCATAGAGGTTGATCTGAAAAGACATGACGCTCGCTCCCGTTGGAGTTCGAGCATACGCCTGCGCAATGTCACTCCAGACTGCGACCCGCCGACGCGGTGTCCTCGACCCGCTTGGCACACACGAAAACGAACGCCTCGTCCTGTTGAACCTTCAGGAACGAATCCAGCCAGCGTGCCGCAGCACCGCGGTTGCCGATCACGCCCCCGAGTTCTTCGGTAAGGCAACGCGCGCACTCCATCCCACCCGGACTGGGGGCCTGGCAGGCGCGGCAGCGCGCCATCGTCGTCGTTCTTGCCGGACGGCACTGGTACATGATCTTCGTCATCAGGCTTACCGCACGGGCATGGGACGACATCAGCAGGCTCCCCGAACGTTTCCATGCTGGGCTGCCGGCCCGGTTCCGGCCGAGGCCTTGGTGCGATCGGTCCGGCCTTGCGGCGGATTGTTGTTCATGGCCGCGCTCCACCGCAGCGATCTGCTGCAGCGTCAGTGTGCGCCGCGTCCGGTTACGCAACTGCATGAAAGCCGAAGATTAATGAACGAGCGCCATGGGCAACGCTGCGCGCACACAGGGTACTGACATGCACAGGTGTACGTTGGCGTTCCAACAGGAGAAGTCTCATGGAACGCATCACGAACAAGGACTTTGTTGACGTCGAACGCGAGCTGCAGCATTGGCAGGCTGCGTTTCAGACGGGCGATCTGCCCGCCACCAACTTCCGCCATGAAGTCGCGCCGGTCATCCGCCTGGCGTGCGACATCTATGTCCGCAACCCACACGGCACGCGCACGGCGTGGCTCACCGACCTGCAGTCACGCCTCGCACTGCGCGCCAGCCTGCGTGGCCATCCGGGATCGGCGGAAATGGCGATGGGCTGCTGGGCCCGCCTGTCCGGGCCGGCATTGGCCCCGCAAGCGGCCTGACACCAGCTGCAGGCACATCACTCCTCGCCAGCGAGCTGGTTGCCTTCCTGCATCAGCTGATCATTCAACCGGTTCACCAGCGCGATGACCGCGTCGGCCAAGGCACGCGCATCGGCGATGGAGCCATGGAAGGCAATGCGGGTGCCCTCCACCCTCACCTCCGCCAATGACAGCTGCGACGCCAGCGTCGCGCAGTGCTGCAGGAAGCGGCCGGTCCACCGCTCATCCGGTGCCTGATCAAGCAGCGCGGTGATGGCTTCATCAGCAGACGCATCGACCTGCTGGTGAAGCCGTGGCACGTCGAACCCAACGATGCGCGGCAGCTTGGACGTGCTCACGTACTTTCCCCGGACTGTGCTGGACGTCAGTATCGCGTCACCGACCCTCCTGGGCGAATCGTCCGACGTGAACCGTTCATCCGGGGCGGCGATGCCGGGCCCCTCGCTTGGCGAAGGGGTGTCGATTCCCGACCCGTCCGCGCGTCGAGAGAGGAAAGGCCAGCCAACCTGGCAGCCAACGCCGATGGACATCCTGATGACACCGATCCTGACCGCATTCAAGCATTCCCCGGACCGCGGCCAGGGGCTGGCCCGCGACATGCGCGTGCGCTGGGCGCTGGAGGAGCTGGGCCTCGTTTACGACGTCCACCTGCTCTCTTTCGAGGAGATGAAGCAGCCTGCGCACCTGGCGCGGCATCCGTTCGGTCAGATCCCCACCTACGAGGACGGCAACGGGGTGCTGTTTGAATCAGGCGCGATCCTGCTGCACCTGGCCGAACAGCACCCCGGGTTGCTGCCCGCCGACGCGGGTGCGCGCATGCGCGCGATCGCCTGGATGTTCGCCGCGCTGAATACCGTGGAGCCGCCGATCGTCGAACGCTCCATGGCGTGGGTGCTGGAACGCGAACAGCCCTGGTACGCGCAACGGCTGGTGATGCTGGACGAGCGCGTGCGCAGGCGGCTGAGCCAGCTGTCCGCCCGGCTGGGCGATGCACCCTGGCTGGACGGAGACTTCAGCGCCGGCGATCTGCTGATGGTGTCGGTGCTGCTGCGGCTGCAGAGCAGCGGCATCGTTGGCGAGTATCCAGACCTTGCTGCCTACGTTGACCGCGCGACCGCGCGGCCAGCCTACCAGCGCGCCTTCGCCGCACAGCTGGCGGTGTTCCAGACCCCGTAGCTCCACCCCGCTCCCAGTAGCTCCACGCCATGCGTGGAGTTCGCCATCCATTGGTACTGCTACGCGTCAATCGGCAACTATCGGCGTGCCACCCGATCTCCGGAAGCAACCGCCACTGGATCAGTGGATATCCAGCGCGACGATGCCACCCTCTTCCAGGGTGAACGCGTGTGTCAGCACCACCGGGCTGCCCGGGAACGTGCCGCCGACCTGTGCAGACACGATGTGGCGACCGTCCTGCACGTGCAGCTGCAGGGGGACCACGTGTTGCTGGTAGGCCGCACGCGTCTGCGCCACCCAGGCGGCAATCGCCGTGTGTCCCTGGTGCTGCTGGCGCTCATCGCGCACCGTCGCGTCTGCGGCAAAGCACTGCTCTACGTGCGCTCCTGGCTCGCCATTGGCCAGCAGGAAATAGCGGGACAACGGCGCGGGAAG
Source organism: Stenotrophomonas sp. 3(2025) (assembly GCF_052665395.1). Classification (NCBI taxonomy): domain Bacteria; kingdom Pseudomonadati; phylum Pseudomonadota; class Gammaproteobacteria; order Lysobacterales; family Lysobacteraceae; genus Stenotrophomonas; species Stenotrophomonas sp. 3(2025). Next base: position 21,910 of record NZ_JBQOIF010000012.1, read on the forward strand.
ATCAATCGACATCGCAGGCACTCCAGGCGGGACTGGCGCTATTCTCGAACCGCACCGTGGCCGCCACAAGAACGCACCCGAAGATAAGTGACCCACCCCATGAGAAAGGCCTATACCCCTGAGACCGCCGCCGCGGACGTGACCCGTGCACTCGCACTGCTGGAAGGCCGCTGGAAGTTGTTGATCCTCTTCCACCTGTTCGACGGCAAGGTACAGCGCTACTCCGACCTGGAGCGGCTCATCCCCGGCATCTCGCAGAAGATGCTGGCGCAGCAGCTGCGTGCACTGGAAGCCGACGGCATCGTGCTGCGCACGGTGTATCCGCAGGTGCCACCGAAAGTGGAGTATCGACTGAGTGCGTGGGGGCAGGCACTGTGCCCGGCACTGGACGCGCTGCTGCTGTGGCAGGAGCAGAAACCAGCGGCAGGCGAGCCATCGGCGTGACCATCTTGCGCGCAGCCACCATGCTGCTGCGAATGGTGAACACCCCGTAAAACGGCCATCGCGCGTGCCGCCACGCGCACTGCACCATCACCTACGCTCAGGTTCCATCCCCCGCCCGGAACCGGATCATGCCTTTGATTGCCATCGCGCTTGCCTCATCACTGTCCGCCCTGCCCGACATCGGCTGGGAGCGCGAGCGAGCCGAAGATGCCCACCAGCTCATGCTGTGCCAGATCCACCGCGACCAACTGGAAGATCGCGGGGAGAAGTCGCAGACCTACCAGCAGGCCAAGGCCGTCTGTGATCTGCTCGCCCGCGAGTACAAGCAGAACTGGGATTTCGACGCCCACGATGCGCTGGCGGCGGAGGCAGTGGATTTCTTCGACCTCGTGCAACGCGGTGAGGCCACGGCAGTGCCACCGCGCAAGTCCGATCACGCTCTCGAGTGATCGCCGCCCTGTTGAAGATCAGAGGATGACGGCAGCAAACAGGCCGACAACCCCGATCGTCGTCAGCAGGAACGAGACCACTACCGCGCCGAACGCACGCAGCGCTGATCCTCCATTCAAGGCCACGAAGGCCCGCATGCGGGCCCACAGGTACCACGCCACCGCCAGCACGCTGATGCAGGTCGCGGTGAACGGGCCAGCCTGTGCCGGGGACGCGGCTGCCACCTGTGACAGCGCGAGTGCCACCACGAAGGGGCATGCGATGAACGCCTGGATGGAGAAAGGCTCGCGCAGCGTCTCGCGGTTCACGGGCAACCGCTGGCGCCGAAGCGTGCCCAGTGCCGCGCCGAGCGCGTACACGCAGAACACCGCAGAGCGGGTGAGCAGCAGCCCCTGCTCGCTGCTGAAAAGCAGCTGCCCTACCGGCGTACTGAGTCGAGGCGAGGACATGCGCATCGCCATCTCCAGCGCATGGGCGGCGGCCACCGACAGGATCAGCATCAGCACCGGGCTGATCGCATCGGAGAACCTTTGGTCGGGATCCTTGCCGAGCTCGCGGCGGGTGTAGAGCGCGACCTCGCCGGGATGAATCAGTACCCGCCAGAACATCCGCGGATAGAACACCAGCCAGCCGACCAGCTCGTAGAGGAATTCTTCCAGCGATCGCAGCAGTCGTATGAGGTCCATGACCGCTGTGGATAGCGTGCGGGGCGTGAAGCCGGGATCACGGGCGGGGGCGCGGCACCTTCGATGCCAGCTGTCCCCCTGACTTCTGGCAGTCACCGCCGGCCGATGCTTCTCGTAGCGTGCGGGCTGCCCACCTTCTGGGCCTGTGCGGGTACCGGACATGGCAACGGAACGTGCAATCAGCCGCAGCGCGGGTGCGGTGTACCTGCTGGTGGTGGTCACCGGCATCTTCAGTCTGGGCTATGTGCCGGGGCAGCTGCGCGTCGCGGGTGAGCCACAGGCAATGCTGGGCAACCTGGTGGCCCACCAGCAGCTGTTCCAGTGGGGCATTGCCGCCTTCCTTGTCGAGCAGGTCGCCTTCCTGCTGCTGCCCTTGGTCCTGTTCCGTCTGCTGCAGCACGTGCATCGCGCCGCAGCGGTGGCGATGGTTGCGTTTGCCGTCACGGCGGTGCCTATCGCGCTTGTTGCTGCAAGCCATCGGCTGGATGCACTGGCGGTGCTGACCGATACCCGCTTCAGCGCACTGGTTGCCCCTGAGGTGCGCAATGCGATGGCCCTGCAGTCACTGCAGTCCTGGAGCAACGGCGTCCACATCGCTTCATTGTTCTGGGGACTGTGGCTGCTGCCGTTCGGCTGGCTGGTCTTCAAATCCGGCGTGCTGCCGAAGGTCTTTGGCGTGCTGTTGATGCTGGGCTGCCTGGGGTATGCGGCCAACGTGTTCGGCGAACTGCTGATACCCGGCTATGCCGAAATGGCCTTCTCCAACTACGCGACCGCGCCCGCATCGCTGGGCGAGATCGGCATCTGCCTGTGGCTGCTGGTGGTCGGTGTGCGTGCACGCGCGCGCACGACAATCTGACGCTCCCATCCGAGGATTTCCCGATGGCATCCGGCGCACTGCACGACATCCGTATCCATGTCCGTTTCAAGCTGTCCGCGCTGTGGGCGGCACTGATGTTCTGCTACATCTACGGCGACTACTTCGGCCTTTACGTGCCAGGCAAATTGCAGGGCATGATCAACGGCGCGGGCCCGGTCGGTCCGGTCAGTGAGGGCACGCTGGTCGCCACGGCATTGCTGCTGGCCATCCCCGGCCTGATGGTGGCGGTATCCCTGCTTGCGCCGGCCCGACTGACTCGATGGCTGAACATCCTGTCGGGGCTGTTCTACACCGCGATCATGGCGCTGACGATGCCCGGCGCCTGGTGGTTCTACATCACCCTGGGAGTGATCGAGATCGTGCTTTCGATGGCGATCTGCGTACTGGCCTGGCGCTGGCCTAGGGTGTGATGCAACGGAGAGTCATCGCGCGATCAACGTGGTGGGCCCACCAGGATTCGAACCTGGAACCAAGGGATTATGAGTCCCCTGCTCTAACCGTTGAGCTATAGGCCCTGCGCAGCGTCACAGTGTAGTGGAGCACGGCCGGAGTCGGCTACTCGGTCGGCAGCAGAAAGCGCCTCGCCAACACGCAGCAACCGTCGCTCTGCCATCCCCGCCAACCGCTCCATCTCCTGCAGATGCGCCTGGAACAGCGCCACCGCCTTCATTGCGCTCTCCAGCCCCGTGCGATTGCCACCGGCAAACCCCGCAACCAACTGTTCTCCCGATTGCGTCAGCAGCGCCAGCGTGGCCCGTCGGGCGAAGCCCAGCCGATCCTCCAGTTCGTCCTGCATGACGTCCTGCCACGTCATCATTGGCGGGAAATCCAGGGCAGCAACAACAGGCGCATCATGTTCAACAGCCTTCATGGCCAAGCTCCAATGCTCAACAGGGGTGATGCCGCAGATACACGCGTTGCACGTGTCCCCGCAGCGCGTCCGCCTCGGTGCCGGTGATCCGGCCCGCCCACGAGGTGTGTTGAGCACCTGAATCACCAGCGTGCGTCTGTCATCTCCGCACGTCAAAGGGCGGATGCGTCATCACCAGCCGCGGCCGAGCATGGCCACGACTCCACACCGGATCCCCCAAAGAAAAACCCCGCCAAGGCGGGGTTTTTCTCGACAGAAGCCGTTGCCGAGCATGGCTCGGCACGACCTGGATATCAATCGATATCCAGGAAGCTGCGCAGCTGCTCCGAACGGCTCGGGTGACGCAGCTTGCGCAGGGCCTTCGCTTCGATCTGGCGGATGCGCTCGCGGGTCACGTCGAACTGCTTGCCGACTTCCTCGAGGGTGTGGTCGGTGTTCATGTCGATGCCGAAGCGCATGCGCAGCACCTTGGCTTCCCTCGGGGTGAGGCCGGCCAGCACGTCGCGCACGGTTTCAGACAGGTTGATGTTGGTGGTGTTCTCGATCGGGGACTCCACGTTGGTGTCCTCGATGAAGTCGCCCAGATGGGAATCCTCGTCGTCGCCGATCGGGGTTTCCATCGAGATCGGCTCCTTGGCGATCTTCATCACCTTGCGGATCTTGTCTTCCGGCATGTCCATTTCCTTGGCCAGCTCCTCCGGCGTAGCCTCGCGGCCGTACTGCTGGAGCATCTGGCGGGAAATGCGGTTCAACTTGTTGATCGTTTCGATCATGTGCACCGGAATACGAATGGTGCGCGCCTGGTCGGCGATCGAACGGGTGATGGCCTGGCGGATCCACCAGGTCGCATACGTGGAGAACTTGTAGCCGCGGCGGTACTCGAACTTGTCCACGGCCTTCATCAGGCCGATGTTGCCTTCCTGGATCAGGTCGAGGAACTGCAGGCCGCGGTTGGTGTACTTCTTGGCGATGGAGATCACCAGGCGCAGGTTGGCCTCGACCATTTCCTTCTTGGCCTTGCGCGCCTTGGCTTCGCCGTAGGCCATGGCACGGCTGAGTTCCTTCAGCTCGTCCAGGTCCAGCAGGGTGACCTTCTCGATGTCGATGGTAGCCTGCTGCTCGGACACGATCTGGTCCTTCACTTCACGCAGCGCCGAAGACCACTTCTGCTTGCGCTTCAGTGCGTCTTCCACCCACTCCAGGTTGGTCTGGTTACCTTCCCAGGAACGGATGAAGTCCTTGCGCGGCATGCGGGCAGTGACGGTGGCCAGGTTCAGCACGCGGCGCTCGTGGGCCTTGATGCTGCCCATGGTGTCGCGCAGCTGCTTGGTCAGCACGTCGGTCAGCGGCAACGGCAGCTTCAGGGTGACGAACACCGCCGACATCTCCTCGCGGAGCTTGGGCAGGTTCTTCTTGTCGCCCTTGGCGGCAGCCTTCTTGAAGGCGTTGAGGGCATCGCCCAGCGCCTGCATGCGCGCAGCCACTTCCTCCGGATCCGGACCGGTCGGTGCGGCTTCTTCATCGCCGCCGTCGACGTCGTCTTCTTCCTCGTCGGCGTCGGCATCGGCGTCGTCCGCGTCATCGGCCACCACAGCGGCCGGGGCCGGCACGTCGTCGGTCAGGTCGTTGAAGCCGACGATCACTTCGGCAAGGCGCTTGCGGCCTTCCTTGTGCGCTTCGTAATCGGTCAGCAGCGATTCGACCGACACCGGGAACTGGCCGAGTGCGGCCTGGACCTGGGACAGGCCTTCTTCGATGCGCTTGGCAATGGCGATTTCGCCTTCGCGGGTCAGCAGCTCGACGGTACCCATTTCGCGCATGTACATGCGCACCGGGTCGGTGGTACGGCCACCTTCGGTGTCGAGCGCGCTCAGCGCGGCGGCAGCTTCTTCGGCTGCGGTGTCGTCGACCTCACGGTTGCCCGTGTTGCCGTCGTTGAGAAGCAGGGTTTCCACATCCGGAGCAACTTCATGGACATCAATGCCCATGCCGTTGATCATGCCGATGATGTCTTCGATCTGTTCCGGATCGACCATGTCGTCGGGCAGATGGTCATTGACTTCGGCATAGGTCAGGTAGCCCTGTTCCAGGCCCTTGCTGATCAGTTGCTTGATTTCGGATTGGGCAGGACGTTCGTTGGCCATGTAGTGCTCGCGCCACCGGCTGGGGGGAAATAGGGAACGTAGCATTATACCAGCCCGGGGCCCGGCCTGCCGGGCGGTGGTCCCGGCGGCCTAAGGCCTGAGGAGGAAGGTCACGGGACCGTCGTTGACCAGGCTGACGACCATATGGGCACCGAAGCGGCCCGTTTCCACCCCCGGCGCGTGATTTTCACGACAGATGTCGACAAATCGATTGAACCCGCGTTCAGCCTCCTGCGGCGGTGCCGCGCGGGTGAAGCTCGGCCGCATGCCGGAACGGGTATCCGCGGCCAGGGTGAACTGGCTGACCAGCAGCAGGCCGCCGCCGGTATCACGCAGCGAGCGGTTCATTTTTCCGGCCTCATCTGCAAACACACGGTAGCCGAGCAAGCGTTCGGCCATCCGCTGCAACTGGGCCTCGGTATCGCCCGGCTCCATGCCGACCAGGGCCAGCAGGCCGGGGCCGATCTGCCCCACCGCCTCACCTTCCACATGCACGGCAGCCTGGCTGACACGTTGAATCAGGACGAGCATCGGCGGGCTTCCAGGCAAGGGGCCGGCCACGATAGCAGCGCCCTTGGCTAAACTGGGGCCGATGAATCCACACCGCAAAGCCCGGCTGGTCTACCGCGCCACCACCCTGTTCGCCCGCCTGCCCTGGCCGTTGCTGCGCGGGTTCGCGCGCGCCCTGGCCTGGACGTGGGTGCGCCTCGATGCCCGCGAGAGCCGCGTCACCCGCCGCAACCTGGAGCTGGCCTACCCCGAGCTGGACGCGCGGGCGCGCGACCGCCTGCAGCGCGAACTGCTGCGCTCCACCGCACTGCAGGCCATCGAGACCCTGCGCCTGTGGAGCCGGAAGCCCGCCGACAACCTGCGCCTGCACTTGAAGGAGCGCCACGGCCAGGCCCTGTACGACGCGGCCCTGGCCAGCGGCAAGGGCGTGATCGTGGCGGCCCCGCACTACGGCAACTGGGAGCTGCTGAACCAGTGGCTGGCCTCGCGCGGGCAGATCGCCATCGTCTACAAGCCGCCGGAGGACGAGGCCAGCGATGCCTTCCTGCAGATCGTGCGCGGCGGCGACAACGTGCAGCAGGTGCGGGCCGAAGGCCCGGCCGTGCGCCAGCTGTTCAAGGTGCTCAAGGACGGCGGTGCCACCGGCATCCTGCCCGACCAGCAGCCCAAGGCCGGCGACGGGGTGTTCGTGCCGTTCTTCGGCGTGCAGGCACTGACCATGACCCTGGTCAACCGCCTGGCCGAGCGCACCGGCGCGACCGTGCTGTATGGCTGGTGCGAGCGCATCGGCCCGGACATGGAATTTGCCCTGCACATCGAGCCGACCGACCCGGCCGTGGCCGATCCGGATCCGCACGTGGCGGCCACCGCGCTCAACGCTGGCATCGAACGCATCGCCCGCCGCGACCCGGCGCAGTACCAGTGGACCTACAAGCGCTATACGCTGCGGCCACCGGGCAGCGGCGAGGAAGACCCGTACGCGACCGACGAACATCCGCACTGAGAGCCGCTGCACCGGCCTGCGACACACCGCCGCAGCACGTTGAATACGACGCTGGCGCCCCCATAGAGACACCGATGTCCGCCTCCCCCGGTCCTGCCATGTCTGCTCCCTCCCTGTTCGGTGATCCGGCAGCGATCCGCTGCGAGCGCGCCGTCGCCGAACTGCGCGCCGGTCGCCCGGTCCTGCTCCACGATGGCCAGGGCCAGCGCCTGGCGGTGATCGCCCTGGACAGCGCCACTGCCAGCAGCTTCGCCGCCTTCGCCAGTGCCGCGCGCGAGCGCCATTACCTGTACCTGACCGCCACCCGCGCCCGCGTGCTCGGCGTGGAGGCACCCGAGGGCGCACGCCTGCCGCTGGCCGGCGTTGCCTTCGATGCCCTGCCCTCGCTGGGCTACCTGCGCGAACCCGGACCGATGCCCGCGGCCTGGAGCGCAGGCGATGCGTTCGATGCCGGCGCGGTGGAGCTGGCCCGGCTGGGCCTGCTGTTGCCAGCGATGGTGGCCGTGCGCCTGGATGCAGACGACACCACGTTCGATGGCGCGGCCGAGGTCGGCCTGTGCGATCTGGCCGAAGGCGCCGTGCACGCCGCACATGATTACGAACTGGTGGCGCGTTCTCCGGTGCCGCTGCGCGACGTCGGCATGACCACCTTCGCGGTGTTCCGCGGTGGCGTCGCCCAGCGCGACCAGGTTGCGATCATCGTCGGCGAACCGGACCTGTCCGCCGTGGTGCCGGTGCGCGTGCATTCGTCCTGCCTCACCGGCGACCTGTTCGGTTCGCTCAAGTGCGATTGCGGCGACCAGCTGCGGCGTGGCCTGCGCAAACTGAAGGAACTGGGCGGCGGCGTGCTGCTGTACCTGGACCAGGAAGGCCGCGGTACCGGCATCGCCGCGAAAATGCGCGCCTACGGCTACCAGCATGACGGCCTGGATACCATCGACGCCGATGCGCAGCTGGGCTTCGGCGCCGACGAGCGCCGCTATGGCAGCGCGGTGGCGATGCTGCGCGGGCTGGGTGTATCCCGCGTTGCCCTGCTCAGCAACAACCCGACCAAGGCACAGCGCCTGCGCAATGCCGGCATCGAAGTGCTGGACTGCATTCCGGTCACCGGCGAGATCACCGCCGAGAACGAGCACTACCTGCGCACCAAGGCCGACCGCGCCGGCCATCTGCTGGATGTCGACGCGCTGATCCAGGCCGCCCAGTAACGCGGGCGACCTGCTAACGTCTGCGCGGTGCGGCCATCACCGCGCCTGCCCGCCCTGCTGCCCGACGGACGCCCGCGTGACCGAACTGCCACTGCCCTTGCCTGTTGCTGCTGCCGACATGCTCCTCGACCACTGGCAACCCCTGCCGCGGCGCGCTGCCCGGTTGGCGGCGCTGGAGGGCGCCTTCGGCGGACTGTTCATCCCCGGCGCACCGCTGGCGGCCCTCTGGTGGTTCTTCGATCTTCCCGGTGGCCCGTGGGCAGCGATGCTGGGCCTGCTGGTCGGCCTCGTCTTCGGCGCCTGGATCGGCCATCGGCGCCTGACACGCACCCGCTGGCGGCTGGACGCACAGGGCCTGGGCCTGCGCCGCGACCTGATGTGGCAGCTGGAGACCCGCATCCCCATTTCGCGCGTGCAGCATCTGGACCTGCGTCGCGGGCCCCTGGAGCGGCGTGCAGGCCTGGCCACGCTGATCGTGCACACCGCCGGCACCCGCCTGAGTGCGGTCACTGTCAGCGGCCTGGACGAAGCCGATGCCGAGCGCCTGCGTGACACCCTGGCCCATCAGCTCGACCAGGACGCCGACGCCCTGTGAGCCTGCCCCCACCCCTGCCGCCCTCGCTGCCCAGCGGTGGCGACGAGCATCGCCTGCATCCGTGGTCGTGGCTGTTCGCGCTGCTGATGCAGCTGCGCCACTATTTCCTGCCGCTGGTCGCGTTGCTGGTGTTCGGCCAACGCGGCGACCGCGATCCGATGTGGGCACAGTTGATCCCGTTGACCGCCATCGCCGCGCTGGTGCTGGTGTCGGTGCTGCAGTACCTCAGCTACCGCTATCGCATCGGCAACGATGCGATCACCGTGCGCAGCGGCCTGCTGGCGCGCAACCGGCGCGAGATTCCCTTCGCCCGCATCCACAACGTGGAAGTGCGGCAGAACCCGTTGCACCGGTTGTTCGGGGTTGCCGAACTGCGCCTGGAATCGGCCGGCGGGGTGCGCCCGGAAGCGGAGATGCGCGTGCTGCGGCTGGACCAGGCGTTGGCGCTGGAACAGCTGGTGCGCCAGCGTGGACAGGCGCCCCAGCCGACGCCGGGCGACGCGCCGGTTGCCGATGTCGTGCCATCCGACGACGAGCAGGTACTGCTGCGCCTGTCGAGCTGGGACGTGCTGCGCATGGGCCTGCTGTCCAACCGTGGCTGGGCGCTGGCGATCGCCGCCTTCGGTGTCCTGTTCCAGACCGTACCGCGCCCGGTGATGGACGATGCCATCCAGCGTGGCGGGCGCGAGGCCTTTGGCTACGCCAGCCACCTGCATGCCGGGGTGACCGGCGGGCTGGTACTGTTGGCGGCCGCCTTGCTGCTGGGCTGGCTGTTGCTGCGGGTGTTGTCGGTGGTGTTGACGCTGCTGCGCTACCACGGCTTCACCCTCAGCGAGCGCGAGCGGCGCCTGACCGTCTCCACCGGCCTGCTCAGCCGCACCCGCAGCAGCGTCGCGCGCCGCCGCATCCAGGCATGGACGCTGGGCGAGAGCACCCTGCAACGCTGGTTCGGGCTGCGCCAGCTGCGTATCGACAGCGCTGCCGGTGGCCCCTCGCGCGACGACGACCGCGCGCTGCGCGAACTGGCACCGCTGGCTGGCGCAAGCGCCTGCGATGGACTGGTGCGCCACCTGCTGCCGCAGCTGCAATGGCCGCCGCAGCAGTGGCAACCGATACCGCAACGCGGATGGTGGCGATTGTCGCTGTCCACCTTGCTGGTGGTGCCGTTGCTGACCGCCGCGCTGTACTGGCGCTGGGGCCTGCCGGCCCTGGCACTGCTGGCCTGGCTGCCGGTCAGCCTGTTGATCGCGCACCGGCAGATGGCGCGGATGGGCTGGCACCTGGATGGCCAGTTCGTGGCGGTGCGCGGCGGCTGGTGGAAGCGCTGGTGGCGCTGGGCCGAGCTGGACAAGGTGCAGGGCCTGCGCCTGCAGCGCTCGCCGCTGGACAAGCTGCTGGGTACGGCCAGCCTGCAGCTGGACACCGCCGGTGCGCATGGCGATGTGGCACTGGCACTGCGCTACCTGCCGCAGGCGCGTGCACAGGCGTTGATGGAAGAACTGGCGACGGCGCTGGCAAGGCGCAAGCTGCGCTGGTAGCGCGGCCGATCGTTGAACCGCCATCCACGCATGGCGTGGATCTACTTCACCACCCACGCATGGCGTGGATCTACTTCACCACCCACGCATGGCGTGGATCTACTGCACCTTCCACGCATGACGTGGATCTACTGCACCTTCCACGCATGGCGTGGATCTACTGCACCACCCACGCATGGCGTGGGTGAACGGTAGTGCCGGCCGCTGGCCGGCAAACGCAGGGCATTCCGGTGGTTGCCGGCCAGCGGCCGGCGCTAGCCACATCACCGCTGCGACGGCCCCCAGTAGCCCAGGTCTTTGCGGATCTGCAGGTCGCGTACCCAGCTGCCAAACGGCTTGCGACGCAGCACGCCCATCTCGCCGGACAGGAAATCCTCAGTGGCGGCGATCACCCGCTCGCTGGACAGACCATCGCGATAGGGGTGGATGGCATCGGCGTAACGCACGATCTCCGCCTGCAGCGCCGCGTCGGGTTGCAGCGCGCGCGCCAGCATGGCCGGCAACTGCTGCGGATCATCGAAATCGATCATGTGCGGCTTCGGCACGCGGTTGCGGAAGGTCACCACCGGCTTGTGCTGGACGATGAACTCGGAAACGATCGATGAGGTGTCCGACAGCAGGACGTCGGCGGCGCGCTGGGCAGCCATCACCTGCTCCGGTTCGATGAACCGTGCATTGGCGCCGGCCAGCGCGCGGTAACGTTCGAACAGTTCCGGCGGGCACTTCGGGTGCAGGGTCAGCAGCCAGTAGTGCTGCCCGGCGGCGATGTCGGCGGCGATCTGCGCATGCAGGTGCGGGGCGGCACTCAAGCGCTCGGTGAAGGTTGAACCGAACAGGATCACCGGGCGGCCGCCGGCTGCACTGCGCAGCGCGGCACTGTCGCCACCGTCGTCGCGGAACAGCGGGTCCAGCTTCGGCCAGCCGGTTTCCGCCACGGCGAAATGGCCCTGCACTGCCGCGATCTCGCGGAACGGCGCGGTGGTGGCAGGGCCCTGCGTGCAGTACAGGTCGAACATGCCGCGCACCCGGAAGTGGCCACGCGCACTGTCGCGCTTTTCCACGTTGAAGCCATGGAACAGCTGCACCTTGGCCCCCGACAGGAAGGTCGGCACCCAGTTGGCCGCGCTGAACACCGCCCGCGGCCGCATCGCCAGGGCCTGCTTGAGGCCGATGCTGGGCACGCCGGGCAGCTGGCTGCCGGCCGCGCCATCTTCGAACCAGGCCGCCACTTCCTGGCCGGAAGCGTGCAAGGCCTGCACCAACGGGGCGAGAATAGGCAGCGCATAGCGCTCCGTCGCAAACAACAGGTACCCGGCCATCATGTCCTCCACGACCGCTCCCATCGAACGGCCTCGCATCTCGGCCTGCATTATCGCGTTCAACGAGGCCGGGCGCATCGGCGACTGCCTGGCCTCGCTGGCCTTCTGCGATGAGATCGTGGTGGTGGACTCGCAGTCCACCGACGCCACGGTGGCCATCGCCGAGGCGGCCGGCGCCCGCGTACTGCAGCGTCCGTTCGATGGCTTCCGCAGCCAGAAGGCATTCTGCGTCGAGCAGGCCACCCACCCCTGGGTACTGTGCCTGGACGCCGACGAGCGCATCAGCCCGGAACTGCGCACGGCCATCGAGCAGGCCCGCGACGGCGGCTTTGCCGGTCATGCGGGTTACCGCTTCGCCCGCCTGTCGGAGTACTTCGGCAGGTTCCTGCGCCACGGCAATGCCTATCCGGACCGGGTGCTGCGCCTGTTCGACCGCCGCCACGGCGGCTGGCGCGGCAAGCGCGAGATCCATGAGGCGGCCAGTGTCGATGGCACGGTCGGCACCCTGCGCGGGGACCTCATCCACTTCCCCTACCGCTCGCTGCAGCAGCAGCTGGCCAAGACCGAGAAGTACGCACGGATGATGGCCGAACACGAGTTCGCGCGTGGCAAGCGGGCCACCCTCGGCAAGCTGGTGCTGGCCCCGGCCTGGCGGTTCTGGCGCGGCTTCCTGTTCCGTGGCGGCTTCCGCGACGGTTGGCATGGCCTGGTATATGCCTATGTGCGCGCCAACTACGTGCGCCAGAAGACCATCATGCTGTGGATGCTGGGCAACGGTCAGGCCGTGTCCGATCCGCCCAACCCCTGAGTGGAGGGTTGAACCTGGCCGGATGCTATCGGGCGATCCCTGCCCGGTGCCGCGCCCCTTCGACGATCGACAGGCCGGTCAGCAGGCCAACGATGGTGACGTAGAAGCTGGCGGTCATCTGGTGCGCGAACATCGACTGGGTCAGGCCGCACAGGATGTAGGACACCACCACCATCACACCGGCGGCGGCAGGGCCGCGGAAGGTGGCATGCCCGCTGCGCCGGTGCAGGCGCACGAACACCCACAGGGGCACGCCATATACGGCCAGCAGCAGCAACACGCCCGGCAGGCCCTGGGTAGCCCCCCACTCGGCCAGATCGTTGTGCGCATGGCGCAGGTGGCAGCGGACTTCCTGCGGGTTCTCGCGGCAGGCCGGCACCCGCTTCATGGCCGTGTCGAAGTGGCCGATGCCTACTCCGGTCAGCGGATGATCAAGGAAGGTCTCCCACGCCACCTGCAGGCGCTCGACGCGCGCCCCGGCCGAAGAGTCGCTGTCACCCTGCTCCATGCGCTGCACATCGCTGTGCAGTTCGGACAACCGCACCTGGTGGCGCAGTTCGGGCACCGACAGCAGCAGGGTCGCGCCGATGGCCAGCATGCCGGCAAGCACTGAAAGACGCGCCGCGCCGGTGCGCCAGCGCAGGCTCAGTGCCAGCACCACCAGCAACGCCAGCAGGGCCGCGAACACGCCCCGGCTTCCGGTCAGGATGATGGTCCCGCAACCCGCAGCCATGCCGACGATCACCAGCGACCAGCGCCGCGACGGCCGGCAGAACACCAGCAGCACCATCAGCATCATCACGATGTCGGCGAGCACGATCGCGTTGGTGAACAGCTCGGCACGCGGTGCGCCCTGGAACACCTGCAACGCCGCAAGCACGAAAGTGCCCACCAGCCCGGCCAATGCACCGCGCCACAGCCAGCGCATGTCCGGGCGCAGCGCACACACCCACAGTGCGATCCACGGGATGACCAGGAAGCGGGATCGATTGTCGACGTCGCGCAGGCCCTGTTCGAACAGCACGACCGACACGATGGCCATCACCAGCACCGCCAGCATCAGCCAGCTGAGGACCTTGATCGGCTGCATGTCCATACGCCGGGCCTGCCACAGCAGGCCGGGCACCATCGCCGTGCTGACCAGCAGCAGCAGCGCGTAGGGCAACAGGTTGATCGGGATCGTCAGCACCAGTGCCGGCATGCAGAACAGGCCGATCTGCGCCAGCCAGTGCGCCGCGCGCGGGCGCCTGCCTGCGGGGACGCCCAACGGATCGCCGATCGTGGATTCCAGGTTGTGCTGTGAAGCTGCCACGTCGAAAAAGTTCGCTGCGATCCGGCGGAATGAACGGGATCACCGGCACGGCCGATCCCACGCTGACGTTTTACTGCCTTTGCTGTCGCTTGGGCAGTCTGGACAACTTTGGGCCAGGATGGTTACTCCTCACGCTGCATTCGCCGTTCACGTTCGCGTTCCTCCGCGCTGGCCACGCACCGGCCCTGCACCGCAGCGGCCGGCACCAGCCACCAGCGGCGGCGGTTGGCGATGCCGGCCAGCTCGGCACGGTCGCGGTCGATGCACGGCAGCAGCGCGTCTTCGTGGACCAGCAACCAGCGGCGCCGGGGCGCCAGCTGTTGCCATTCCACCGCCGCAGTCAGCTGTGCATCCCAGGGCTCGTTGAAACCGAAGGTGGCTGCGGGGCGGTCGGCCATCAGCAGATTCTGCTCTTTCCAGGCCACCAGTCCCAGCTCCGCCTCGGCGCCGATACGCTGGCCGGTGTGCCGCATCAGGCCGCGGGCGGAACTTGAATCATTCAGCAGCGGATAGCCGATCAGGCTGTACAGCACCCACACCGCAGCGAGGGTCGAGACCAGCGCCAGCTGACGGCGGCCGCGCCCGAACAGCAGCAGGCTGGCCACACCCCAGCCGCCCATCGCCATGGCTGCCCAGGCCAGAGCGTTCATCTCGCCATTGCCGATGCCCCGCGTCTGCATCAGCCGTACTTCAAAGCCGGGCTTGCCCAGCAGGGCAGACAGACCGGCGGCCAACGTCCCCAGCGACAGCAGCAGGGTGAACGCACCCAGCAGCCATTGCGCATCGCGCCGGCGCAGCAGCCCCGGCAGCAACGGTGCCAGTGCCAGGCAGAACATCGGCAGCGCCGGCAGGATGTAGACGTCGCGCTTGCCATTGGGGATCGAGAAGAACAGCACGATCAGCGCCCACCAGCCCAGCAGCAACAGATAGCGTGCGTCCCGGCGCTGCAGCCGGCGCCGCCAGGCGGGGATCGCCCACGGCACCGCCAGGAAGGCGGGAATCCACATCGACGGCATGGTGCCCAGGAAGTACCACCAGGGCTGGTGGTGATCCCACGATTGCGCATAGCGCTTGGCAGTCTGCCGGAACAGGATGTCGTCCATGTAGGCCAGGTATTCGCCGGAGCGGGTGGCCAGCGCGGTCATCACCATCGGCACCAGCCACAGCGCGATGGCCAGCACGAACGCCAGCGGTGCCAGCCAGAAGCGCAGGTCACGCGCATGCAGCCGCACCCGCGGCCAGTGCAGCACCGAGCCGATCACCGCTGGCACGATCATCAGCAGCGCGATCACGCCCACGCCCTTGGTGATCACCCCGATGCCGGCAAAGAACCAGCCCAGCCACCACCAGCGCCAGGCAGGCCCCAGCAGCAGGTGGCGCAGCAGACCATAGTTGGCCAGGGTGATGAACAACACCACCAGCGGGTCGATCTGCGCCTTCTTCGACTGGAAGGTGAACTGCAGCGCGAACAGCAGCGCCCAGCCAGCGTACAGGCCGACCTGGCGGGTCCACAGGCGCCGGCCGAGGTCGACCACGCACCACAGCGTGCCGAGTGCAGCGATCAGCGAAGGCAGCAGGAACGCCACGCGCCAGTTGCCGATCACGCTGTACAGCGTGGCCTGCCACCACATCAGCATCGGCGGCTTGTCCGAGTAAAGCTCCAGCCCGCGGTGCGGGAACAGCCAGTCGCCGCTGTCCACCATCTGCTTGGCGACCAGGGCGAAGCGCGGTTCGTCCGAAGGCCAGGGGTCACGCAGTCCCAGCCCGGCACCCAACACCAGCAGGGCCATCACAACGAACAGCCATGTCTGGCGTGACGCACGGGTTTTCAGCATGGGGGCTCGGACGGCGGTTGGGTCAGGCCTTTTTTAGCAGACGCGCGTAGAAAAATCCGTCAGCATCGTTTTCACCGGGCAGGCGCTGGCGAGCAATACCGTCACAATCCAGACCAAATGCGTCACCCAGCGCAACCGCTTCCGCATCCGCGTGCCATTTCAGGAAGCCCTTTACCTGATCGACGTTTTCCGCGCGCAGGATCGAGCAGGTGGCATACAGCAGCACACCACCGGGGCGCAGCATCGACCAGCAGGCTTCCAGCAGGCGGGCCTGGATGCCGACCAGCGCATCGATGTCTTCCGCACGGCGATGGAACATCACGTCCGGTTGCCGACGGATGACGCCAGTGGCCGAGCACGGTGCGTCCAGCAGGATCGCGTCGAAGGGAATGCCGTCCCACCATGCCCCCGGATCGCTGGCATCGGCCACCTGCACCTGCGCGCCTTCGCCCACACCGGTGCGGGCGAACGTATCCCTTGCGCGCGCCAGACGACGGGCATCGATATCCAGCGCCAGCAATCGCAGGCCGGGGTCACGCTCGAGCAGGTGCGCCGACTTGCCACCCGGGGCGGCACACGCGTCGAGCACGCGGCTGCCTGCCGGCGGCGCCAGCGCGTCAGCAGCACACTGCGCCGACAGATCCTGCACCGACAGCAGGCCTTCGCCGAAGCCGGGCAGCTGGTTCACCGGGACCGGCACGGCCAGCCGAAGCGCATCGGCGCTCAGTGGGCTGGCTTCGGCGGCAATGCCCGCCTCGGCCAGGGCCGCCATCATCTTCTCGCGCCCGCCCTGCTGGCGGTTGGCACGCAGCCACAGCGGCGCCGGCTGCAGGCTGGCGGCGTAGATCGCTTCGGCCTGTGCCGGCCAGTCGCGCTCGACGGCCTCGGCCAGCCAGACCGGAA
Organism: Stenotrophomonas sp. 3(2025); assembly: GCF_052665395.1. Taxonomy (NCBI): domain Bacteria; kingdom Pseudomonadati; phylum Pseudomonadota; class Gammaproteobacteria; order Lysobacterales; family Lysobacteraceae; genus Stenotrophomonas; species Stenotrophomonas sp. 3(2025). The sequence continues at coordinate 38,416 of NZ_JBQOIF010000012.1, forward strand.
ATGCGTCGCGTGCAGGTTGTTCGGGGAAACCCTCGCGCTGGGCGCGGCGCAGGATCGCATTGACCAGGCCAGCCTGGCGTTCACGGCCGAGTGCGCGCGCAGCATCGACCGTGGCCGACAGCGCCGCATGGGCCGGCAGGGCCAGCACATCCAACTGGGCAAAGCCCACCATCAGCAGCGTGCGCAGGTCGGCGTCGCGCGCGGACAGCGGCTTCTGCATCCACGCCTGCAGGGCAGCGTCATAGGTGCTGCGACGGCGCAGCACCGCAAAGCACAACGCTTCAAGCAACGCGCGGTCGCGGGTGTCGGCCAGCTTGGGCAACGCCCAGGCCAGCTCGGCCTTGAGCGAACGACCGCGGGTGAACACCTGCGCCAGCACGCGCGCGGCCAGCATGCGGGTGGCCGCACCCGGCGCCGCCTTGGCGATGGAGAAATCGTCTGCCTTGCTCACCCGTCAGACCCCCACGCGCAGGTCACGGCGGGCATTGAGGTAGTCGGCCGCAGTGATGGCCTTGCCGCCTTCCCGCTGCAGTACACGCAGGCGCAGCGCGCCCTGGCCGCAGGCGATGTCGATGCCCTCGCGGCCAGCGGCCAACACCGTACCCGGCGCCTGGCCATGCGCCACATCCAGCGCCACCGCGCCATGGATGCGCACGCGCTCACCGGCCAGCAGTGCCTCGGCAATCGGCCACGGGTTGAACGCACGCACCGTGCGCGCCAGCGCTTCGGCGTCCTGCGCCCAATCCAGCTTCGCCTCGGCCTTGTCCAGCTTGTGCGCGTATGTCACGCCCTGCTCAGGCTGCGGCCGTGCGATCGGCTTGATGCCGGCGCGCAGCAGGCCCAGCCCATCGGACAGCACCTGCGCGCCGAGCTCGGCCAGCTTGTCGTGCAGCTGGCCACCAGTATCGGTAGCGGCGATCGGCAGCTCCTGGTGCAGCAGCACCGGGCCCGTATCCAGGCCGGCTTCCATCTGCATAAGGCAGATGCCGGTCCTGCTGTCACCGGCCTGGATGGCGCGCTGGATTGGTGCGGCGCCGCGCCAGCGCGGCAGCAGCGAACCATGCACGTTCCAGCAACCGTGGGTCGGAATGGCCAGTACCGCCTTGGGCAGGATCAGGCCATAGGCCACCACCACCATCAGGTCCGGCTGCAGGTCACGCAGCTGCTGCTGGGCCGCTTCGTCCTTCAGCGTTTCCGGCTGGTACACGGGGATGCCACGGGCGACCGCTTCCAGCTTGACCGGCGAAGGCGCCAGACCACGGCCGCGACCGGCAGGGCGATCGGGCTGGGTATAGACAGCCACCACCTCGTGATGACGCGCGGCCGCGCGCAGCGATGACACCGCGAATTCCGGCGTACCGGCAAAGACAATCCTCATGGCAACCCCACTTGCAGGATGAAATCGTGCAGGAAAAAAAACGGCGCCGTCGGCCGGCGCCATGCGGCCCGCGCGTCACGCGCAGGCGCGGGCCACCCCGAAGGGCGGCCCGGAGCAGCGATCACGCCACGTGCTTGCGCTGCTTGGCCAGCTTCTTGCGGACCATCTCGCGCTTGAGCGGCGACAGATAATCGATGAACAGCTTGCCGTCCAGGTGGTCCATCTCGTGCTGCACGCAGACCGCCAGCAGACCGTCGGTGGTCAACTCCTGCGGCTGCCCCTGGCGGTCGAGGAACTTGACGGTGATGGTGTCGGCACGGGTCACGTCGGCGAAGATGCCAGGCACCGACAGGCAGCCTTCCTGGTACACCTGGCCCCCGTCCTTGGCGACGATTTCCGGGTTGATGAAGACGCGCGGCTCGTTCTTTTCTTCGCTCACGTCGATGACCATGAAGCGCTGGTGCACGTCCACCTGGCTGGCAGCCAGGCCGATGCCCGGGGCGTCGTACATGGTCTCGAACATGTTGTCGAGCAGCTCCTGGAACGCCGGCGTGGTCACTTCGGCGGCATCGATCAACGCAGCCTTGGTACGCAGGCGCGGATCGGGGAACTCAAGGATGGGGAGTAAAGCCATGGCAGTTTCCGGGGTTGGGGCCGGGGTACGCCGGCATACGTCGCAGATTCTAGCTCCAACGCTTGCCTTGCGCCCCGGTTTCTGGACTATAGTGCGCGAACCTGTTGGGGAATCAGGGCTTCACACCTATGTTGCTTCGTTTTCGTACGGTCGTCGCCGCGGCGATGCTGACCGTGGCTGCCTATGCTACCGCCGTGGAAGTGAATGGCGGGCACCCGGACACCTATGTGGTCCGCAAAGGGGACACCCTGTGGGACATTGCAGGACGATTCCTGCAGAAACCATGGCTGTGGCCGGAGATCTGGCAGGCCAATCCACAGGTTGCCAATCCGCATCTGATCTATCCCGGTGACGTCCTCAGCCTGGCCTACCTGGACCGGGTGACGGCCCAGCCCGGCCCGCGCCAGGAAGCTCCGGTGACCGGCGTGCCGCTGGCCCAGGTCGAGCCGTTCCTGAAGCAGCTCAGCGTGGTCGACAGCATCGAGCAGCTGCCCTATGTGGTCGGCCTGGAAGACAACCGCCTGCGCGCCACCGGTGGGCAGACCGCCTATGTGCGCCTGGCGGACGCCCAGGCCGGACAGCGCTGGGCCGTGGTCCGCCCGACCGTGCGCTATGCCCAGCCCAAGCCCACCGAGGACCTGACCGCCAACGGCGATGTCACCCCCGGCAGCGGCAATCTCTGGAAGGCCTTCAGCGCGCCCAACCACCGCCGCGGCATCCTGGGTTACGAGCTGGCGCAGGTCAGCACCGGCACCATCACCAAGGTGGCGGGCGGCAGGACCGAAGCCTCCACTCTGGTCCTGGACAACGCCAGCGGCGGCCGTGAAGTGCGTGCCGGCGATCGTCTGGTGCCGGTGGAAGCCACGCCGTACGACCTGCAGTTCTTCCCGCATGTGCCCGCCGCCGGCGTGGAAGGCCTGGATGTGCGCGTACTGGCGGTCACCGACATGTTCAGCACCGGCGGTCCGCGCGATGTGATCGCGATTTCCGCTGGCCGCGCCCAGGGCGTGGACAACGGCACCGTGTTCTCGCTGTGGCGCCAGGGCAGCCACGTGGCGCACCGGATGAAGTTCCCGGGGTCCTCGCGCATGGACGACTCGGTCAGCACGGGCGCCGGCCGGGTCACCCTGCCGGATGAGTACGCCGCGCATGCCATGGTCTTCCGCACCTTCGACAACGTCAGCTATGCGTTGGTGATGCAGGGTGTGAAGCCGGTGCGTGTGGGCTACAGCGCGCTGCATCCGGACGCGAAATGAACCAGCGCCGGGCCCCGCCCGGCCCCGGCGGGGAGTGCCGGCCGCATCGGCCGGCAACCTCCGGGATACCCTGACAGCAATACGCGAAGGCGCCCTAGGGCGCCTTTGTTGCATGAGGCCGATAGTCGGGGGATGACTGAGCATGGACATGAGGCGCTGCTGCGCCTGTTGATCGCCGGTGGTTCCCTGGCTCCCAGGCGCACCCTGCTGCACAGCACAGGCAATGCGGATGCAGCGTTGGCGCTGGGCGTTGCCGGCTGGCGGGCCCACGGCTGCACGCCGGAACAATGCGCTGCGCTGGAGCGTCCCGATACCCGCACCCTCGCGCTTGCGCAACGCTGGCTGCAGCAGCCTGATCATCATCTGCTGGCCTGCAACGATCCAGCCTTCCCGCCCCTCCTGCTCGACGCACCCAACCCGCCCTTGGCGCTGTTCGTTGCCGGCGATCCGGCCATCGCCTGGCGCCCTGCGGTGGCCCTGGTCGGCAGCCGTTCACCCACCCCCGCCGGCCGTGCCCTCGCCGCCCGGTTCGCCACCTGCTTCGTCGAGGCCGGGCTGGCGGTGACCAGTGGATTGGCGGCAGGCATCGATGCAGCCGCCCACCAGGCGGCGCTGGACGCGGGCGGCTGCACCCTCGCGGTGATAGGCACTGGCCCGGACCGCGCCTATCCCATCAGCCATGCCCGCCTGCAGGCAAGAATCGCCACCGACGGCGCGGTGCTCAGCGAGTACCTGCCAGGCACGCCCGCACGGCCGGGGCACTTCCCCGCGCGCAACCGGCTGGTGGCCGGGTTGGCCCTGGCCACGGTAGTGGTCGAGGCCGCACAACGCTCGGGCGCCCTGATCACCGCCCGGCTGGCAGCCGACGCCGGCCGCGAGGTCTGCGCGATACCCGGTTCGGTGCTCAATCCGCGCGCCGCCGGCTGCCACCGACTCATCCGTGAAGGGGTTGCCCTGGTCGAACGCCCCGAAGAAGTGCTGGAACTGCTGGCCCCGGCCCTGCGCCACCAGCTTCCGGGCTTGCAAACCCGGCTTGCCACCCCCACTGAACAGGCAGCGCCGGCAGACCTGCCGGCATGCTGGGCGAACGACGCTGACTACCAGAGCTTGTGGCGGGCGCTGGGGCACGACCCAATCAGTATGGATTCACTGATCACGCAGTGTGGATTGACGGCGTCGGAGGTGTCCTCCATGCTGCTGGCCATGGAACTTGCGGGGATCGTGGTGTGCGTACACGGCCGCTACTGTCGACGTCCCTAGTTTCTTCACCTCCACAGCGTCGCGCGACGCAGGCCGAGGGGCAATGAAAGAGAGCATCCTGGATGTACTGTTGTACCTGTTTGAACACTATTTCAGCGAAGATGCGGACCTGATCCGTGATCGCGACTCACTGCAGAATGGCCTGATCCAGGCCGGTTTCAGCCCCACTGAGATCAACAAGGCGTTCGAATGGCTCGATGCCCTGGCAGCGCAGCGCCCAAGCGCGGCCCAAGCCCGGGTCGATGGCCCGGTGCGCATCTATCATGGCCCGGAGCTGGACAAGCTTGACGTGGAGTGCCGTGGCTTCCTGCTGTACCTGGAACAGCACGGCATCCTTGATGCCGGCCAGCGCGAACTGGTGCTGGACCGGGCGATGGCTCTGGACCAGGACGAACTGGACCTGGACGACCTGAAATGGGTCGTGCTGATGGTGCTGTTCAACCAGCCCGGTGCCGAGGCGGCCTATGCCTGGATGGAAACGCAGATGTTCGTGGACGAGCCAGAACCCCTGCACTGACCGTACACTTGGGGGCCGTGCGCATTCAGGAGCGTCCCCGTGAGTGAGTGGTTCCACGCCGAAGGCAACCGCCAGCAAGGCCCGTTGCCCTCGGAACAGTTGATCGAGCTGTTCCGCAGCAACCAGATCACCCTGGACACCCTGGTATGGCGCGACGGCTTGCCGCAATGGCAGCCGTTGCGCAACGTGGTCGACGAACTGGGCCTGATCGTGCCCGCCGTTGATGCAGCCGCCGCGGCGCCACCGCCGCCGCCTGCAGCCCCTCTGCCGCCAACGCTTCCCCCTGTCTCTCCGTACGCGACCACGCCGATGGACGCTGCGCCGGTCGCGAAGAAGGGCCTGTCCGGCTGCGCGTTGACCGCCATCATCGGCGGCGTTGCACTGCTGGTGGTGGTGCCGATCCTGGCCATCCTGGCCGCGATCGCCCTGCCGGCCTACAACGACTACACCATCAAGGCCAAGGTCGCCGGCGCGATCACCGTGCTGCAGCCGCTGAAGGACAAGGTCCAGCACTTCGCCGATGACCAGGGCCGCTGCCCGGGCGCCAACGATGCCGGCTTCCCGGCGGCGGACGAATTCGCAGGCCAGGGCCTGTCGGCCGTGCATATCGGCCGCTTCAACAATGGCCACTGCGGTATCGAAGCGACGCTGGCGGTTCCCGGCAAGAGCCAGGATGGCGACCTGCTCTGGCTCGAATACGACCGCGACAGCGGGCGCTGGGAATGCAGTGGCGAAAGCGACGACAAGTATCTGCCGACGCAATGCCGCGGCTGAGCCGCGCATCGGGCAACCCACCAAGGACGACCCAACAGGGGACATGCAATGACTGAGTGGTACTACGCCGAAGGCCAGCAACGCCAGGGACCGCTGGAGATCACCGAGATCCGCCAGCGTTTCCAGCGCGGCCAGTTGAACCTGGACACCCTGGTCTGGCGCGAAGGCATGGGGCAGTGGGCGCCGCTGCGGCAGGTGGTGGAAGAGCTGGGCCTGCAGACCCTGGCCGATGCCAGCACGTCCACCGCCACCGGTGGCTTCGACCTGCGCAACGACTACGCCGCGATCGACAACGGCACCGCGCCCCTGCCAGGCACCGGCGCCCTCAGCAGCTCGCCCTACGCCGCGCCCGGCGCGGGCGGCAGTGACCATTCGCAGCCGGTACAGGGCGGCGAAGTGGTCTACGCCGGCTTCTGGAAGCGCTTTGCCGCCTACCTGATCGACTACTTCGTGCTGCTGATTCCCAGCGGCGTGGTCGGTGGCGTGCTGGGCTTCGTGCTCGGCGCGGGCATGGGCGCTGCCGGCAGCGGCGAAACAGCGGTGGAAGTGATCACCCAGCTGATCAGTGGCCTGGCTGGCCTGTTCATCGCCGTCGCCTACTACGGCTGGTTCCATGCCTCCCGTGGCGGTGCCACCCTCGGCAAGATGGCCATCGGCATCAAGGTCGTGCGCGGCAATGGCGATCGCCTGACCCTGGGCCGCAGCATCGGCCGCTATTTCGCCACCATCCTCAGTGGCCTGACCCTCTGCATCGGCTATCTGATGGCCGCCTTCACCGAGCGCAAGCAGGGCCTGCATGACCTGATCTGCGACACCGTGGTGGTCGACCGCTGGGCCTACACCGACCAGCCGCAGCTGCAGCGCCGCGAAATGGGCACGGTGACCATCGTGATCCTGGTGCTGGGCGGCCTGCTGATGCTGGCCGGCTTCGCCGCGATCATCTTCGCCGTCGGCGTCATCGCCAGCATGGCGTCGTGATCGCGGATCGAGGGCCAATGCGCCGTCGCGGACGGCCATCCTCACGCCCCCCTGCTTGACAATGGCAGGCCAGGCGTGATTCCTCTAATAAGGTGAAACCTGAACGCCCGGCACAGTCCCGGGCGTTCAGTTTATTGATTTGCCCGTGGCCGCTTCACTAATGCGGCCGTTTGCTCCACCCTAGCGGCCCTTCCCCGCGGCTTACCCACAGACCCTGCTGCCATGCCCAAGCACCTGCTCATCGTTGAATCGCCGGCCAAAGCCAAGACGATCAACAAATACCTCGGCAAGGACTACACGGTCCTGGCCTCGTATGGGCACGTGCGTGACCTGATCCCGAAGGAAGGCGCGGTTGACCCGGACAACGGGTTCGCCATGCATTACGACGTGATCGAGAAGAACGAGAAGCATGTCGATGCGATCGCCAAGGCCGCAAAGGGCGCCGACGACATCCTGCTGGCGACCGACCCGGATCGCGAGGGTGAAGCGATCAGCTGGCATATCGCCGAGATCCTGAAGGAGCGTGGGCTGGTCAAGGACAAGCCGATGCAGCGCGTGGTCTTCACCGAGATCACCCCGCGCGCGATCAAGGAAGCGATCAGCCAGCCGCGCGAGATCGCCAGCGACCTGGTCGATGCCCAGCAGGCGCGCCGCGCGCTGGACTACCTGGTCGGTTTCAACCTGTCGCCGGTGTTGTGGCGCAAGGTCCAGCGAGGCCTGTCGGCAGGCCGCGTGCAGAGCCCGGCGCTGCGCATGATCGTCGAGCGCGAGGAAGAGATCGAAGCCTTCATCGCCCGCGAGTACTGGTCGATCGCCGCCGAGTGCGCGCATCCCTCGCAGCACTTCAACGCCAAGCTGGTCAAGCTCGACGGGCAGAAGTTCGAGCAGTTCACCGTTACCGACGGCGACACCGCCGAGGCCGCCCGCCTGCGCATCCAGCAGGCCGCACAGGGCGCCCTGCATGTCACCGACGTGGCCAGCAAGGAGCGCAAGCGCCGCCCCGCGCCGCCGTTCACCACCTCCACGCTGCAGCAGGAAGCCTCGCGCAAGCTCGGTTTCACCACGCGCAAGACCATGCAGGTCGCGCAGAAGCTGTACGAAGGCGTGGACATCGGCGGCGACGAAGGCACGGTCGGCCTGATCTCGTACATGCGTACCGACTCGGTGAACCTGTCGCAGGATGCGCTGGCCGAAATCCGCGACGTGATTGCCCGCGATTACGGCATCGCCTCGCTGCCCGACCAGCCCAACACCTACCAGACCAAGTCCAAGAACGCCCAGGAAGCGCACGAAGCGGTGCGCCCGACCTCGGCACTGCGCACCCCGGCCCAGGTTGCGCGGTTCCTGACCGACGACGAGCGCAAGCTGTACGAGCTGATCTGGAAGCGTGCGGTGGCCTGCCAGATGATCCCGGCCACGCTCAACACCGTCAGCGTGGATCTGTCGGCCGGCAGCGAACACGTGTTCCGCGCCAGCGGCACCACGGTGGTGGTGCCCGGCTTCCTGGCCGTGTACGAGGAAGGCAAGGACAGCAAGAGCGCCGAGGATGACGACGAAGGCCGCAAGCTGCCGGCGATGAAGCCGGGCGACCGCGTGCCGCTGGAGCGCATCGTGGCCGACCAGCACTTCACCCAGCCGCCGCCGCGCTTCACCGAAGCGGCGCTGGTGAAGGCACTGGAAGAGTACGGCATCGGTCGTCCTTCGACCTACGCCTCGATCATCCAGACCCTGCTGTTCCGCAAGTACGTGGAAATGGAAGGCCGCAGCTTCCGCCCGTCCGATGTCGGCCGTGCGGTGTCCAAGTTCCTGTCCAGCCACTTCACCCAGTACGTCGACTACGACTTCACCGCCAAGCTGGAGGACGAGCTCGATGCCGTCTCGCGTGGCGAGGAAGAGTGGATTCCGCTGATGTCGCGCTTCTGGGGACCGTTCAAGGAACTGGTCGAAGACAAGAAGGAATCGGTCGACCGTGCCGAGGCCAGTGGTGCGCGCGAACTGGGTACCGACCCGAAGACCGGCAAGCCGGTCAGCGTGCGCTTGGGCCGGTTCGGGCCGTACGCGGCCATCGGCAGCACCGCCGAGGATGCCGAGGACAAGCCCAAGTTCGCTTCGCTGCGGCCGGGCCAGTCGATGCACACCATTTCCCTGGAAGACGCGCTGGAGCTGTTCCTGATGCCGCGCGCGCTGGGTGAGGACAAGGGCGAGGACGTCAGCGTCGGCATCGGCCGCTTCGGCCCGTTCGCCAAGCGCGGCAGCACCTACGCTTCGCTGAAGAAGGAAGACGATCCGTACACCATCGACCTGGCCCGCGCCGTGTTCCTGATCGAAGAGAAGGAAGAAATCGCGCGCAACCGGATCATCAAGGAGTTCGACGGCAGCGACATCCAGGTGCTGAACGGTCGTTTCGGCCCGTACATCAGCGACGGCAAGATGAACGGCAAGATCCCCAAGGATCGTGAACCGGCATCGCTGACCCTGGCCGAAGTGCAGCAGTTGATGGAAGAAACCGGCAAGCCGGTGCGCAAGGGCTTCGGCGCCAAGAAGGCTGCCGCCAAGAAGGCCCCGGCAAAGAAGGCGGCAGTGAAGAAGGAAGCCGCGCCGAAGAAGGCGGCTGCCAAGAAGGCGCCGGCCAAGAAGGCGGCTGCGAAGAAGGCCGTGGCCAAGAAGGCACCGGCAAAGAAGGCCGTCAAGAAGGCGGTCAAGAAGGCTGTCAAGTAGATCCACGCCATGCGTGGATGATCTGCCAAGGTGAGCGGACCCACGGTCCGCGCCCACCGTTCCACCCGTTCTGCACGCAGCGGGGGGATAATGAAGGCCCACGCCGGGCCCGGTCGCCGCCATGAAAGAACTCACACTGGACACCGCAGTCGCCACGCTCCGCAGTGGCGGGGTGATTGCCTACCCGACCGAAGCGGTCTGGGGCCTGGGTTGCGACCCTGCGCACGAGGCAGCGGTGCACACGCTGCTGCGGCTGAAGCAGCGCCCGATCGAGAAAGGCATGATCCTGGTGGCCGCTGACCTGTCGCAGCTGCAGGGTTGGGTGCGCCTGCAGGCACTGCCCGATGCACGCCAGCGCGCAGTGCTGGCCAGTTGGCCCGGCGCCAACACCTGGATCCTGCCCGCCGGCACCCGCGCGCCAGCCTGGATCACCGGCGAACACAGCGGCATCGCGGTACGCATCAGCGCCCACCCGCTGGTCGCGGCGCTGTGCCAGGCCTGGGGTGGCCCCCTGGTCTCCACCAGCGCCAACCTTGCCGGCGAGCCCCCCGCGCGCAGCCGCGAAGAACTGGACCCACGCCTGCTGCGCCTGCTCGACGGCATCCTCGATGGGCAGACCGGCGGCCTGGCCCAACCCACGCCGATCCGCGACGCGCTCAGTGGCAACGTACTGCGCTCCTGACAGGTCGATTGCGTCGGCGTTGCCGATCGCGCACGCTGCGCCCATGACGCTGCTGCGCCCTGTCCTGTCTCTGGCCCTGCTGCTGTCGTTGCCGGCCCTTGCCGCCGACGACGTGCGGGTCTATCGCTGCGTCGGCAGCAATGGTGCCGTCGCGCTGCAGGACAAGCCCTGCACGGCCGGCCGCCAGCAGGTGCGCGACCTGCAACGGCCGCGCGACCCGCCGCCACGGGTGGTCAGCACCGACACCGCGCCGCCCGCACCGGTGCAGACGCCAGCGATGCGCGAGCGCGAGGTACGCCATGTCTACATCCAGCCGCCACAGCCGATGTACGAATGCGTGAGTGAAGACGGCGACCGCTACACCAGCGACAACAACGAAGGGAATCCGCGCTGGGTGCCGCTGTGGACCACGGTCTGGTACCCGCACGGTCATGCTGGCGGTGCGTACCCCGGACCGCATCCGGGGCCGCGTCCGGCCGGTAGCGGCAGCACCATCGGTACCCCCATCGGCGGCAGGCCTCCGGTGTATCGCCCGCCGTCAGTGGGCGTTGGTGTCAACGTGCCTGCCGGCAACATCCTGGTGCGCGATACCTGCCATGCCCTGCCCCCGCAGGAAGTGTGCGCACGCCTGCGTGATCGTCGCTGGGAACTGGACCGCCGTTACAACAGCGCGCTGCAGAGCGAGCGCACCGCGATCAGCAAGGAGCAGCGTGGCATCGACGCACGGCTGGCGCAGGACTGCGGCGGCTGAGCCCTGTGCTGGGGACGGTCCCCCCTCTTTGGTAGATGCCCACCTTGGTGGGCACTGGCAGACAGCGGTGCCAACCAAGGTTGGCAACTACCACGGCATGGGACCTACGTGTGCCAACCCAGGTGGGGCGCCTACCCGGGCATGGGCCGCCGCTGTAGGCTGCTCGCATGAGAAGACTGATCTGGCTGGCCATGGCCCTGTTGCCCGGCAACGCGTTGGCCGATGACATGGTGATCTACCGCTGCACCTCGGCCAGCGACGTGCAGACCATCCAGCGCGTACCCTGTCCCGAGGGCAGCACGCAGCGCGTGCAGCGTGTGGCCGATCCGGCACGGGCGGTGCCCGTTGCTGCCATGCCGGAAGCGCCTCCGCCCGGCCCGCAGGCCTGGCCCGCGTCATCCCCCACCGCCACACCGGGCATGCCGGCCGCCACGTCGGCCAGTCCACGCGCCGGCGAAGAGCGACCGGTCATGGAAGCCCGGATGGTCGACAGCGCGGAAGGAGACACCATTCTCGACAGCGCGATGCTGCACGATCGCGGTGAAGGCGCTGCCACGGACAAGGACGCACCACCGAAGCCTCCGCTGCCGGCGATCTTCCAGTGCATCGACACGCAGGGGGGTTCCTACCTGCATGAGTACGAGGCTGCACCAGGCCGCTGCGAACTGTTGAACGTACAGGGCCTGGGCGGGGCGACACCGGTGAATGCCGCCAGCTGCGAGGTGGTCAGGGACCGCTGCACTGAAGTGGCCGAAGCGCAGCGCTGCGGCAGCTGGCAGCAGCGCTTCCGCGATGCACGCGGTCGCGAGCGCTTTGCCGCGCCCGAAAACCAACCGGCAGCGCGCGGCGAACGTGAACGCCTGCAGGCCGTGCTGGAAGCCAGCGACTGCCCCGTGCCGAAGTGAAGCATCCACGCCCGCCGTGGATGCCTCCATCCGCAACGGGTGGTCCCGTCAGAACCCGTATCGCAGGAAGCCACCATCCACCGCGATGCATTCGCCGGTGACATAGCTCGATGCCGGCAGGCACAGGAAGCCCACGGCCGAGGCCACCTCCTCCGGCTCACCGATGCGCCGCATCGGCGTGCGGCCGATCACTTCCTCGTAGTAGTCGGTATCGGACAGCGGGCCGGACGTGCGACGGGTCCGGATGTACCACGGCGCCACTGCATTGACCCGGATGCCATCCTCGGCCCACTCCACCGCGAGGTTGCGGGTCATCTGGTGCATCGCCGCCTTGGTCATGCCATAGACCACGCCGCTGCGCACATGGGTCAGGCCGGACACGCTGCCGACGTTGACGATGGCCGATGACGCGTGGCGCGCGAGCAACGGATGCGCATAGCGCGACAGCTCGAACGCCGAGAACAGATTGGTCTCGAAAATGCCGCGCCATTCGTCTTCGGAATACTCCGTGGCGGGCTTGGTGATGTTGCCACCGGCATTGTTGACCAGGATGTGCAGGCCATCGGCGTGGTCCTCAACCCAGTCCAGGATCTGCCGGCGGTCTTCATCGTCGGACACATCGGCAGCCAAGGCGTGCACCTGGTGCTGCGGATACACATCCAGCAGTTCGTCGCGGGCACTCTCCAGCATGTCCAGGTCGCGGCCGACGATCATCAGGTCGGCGCCGAGACCGGCCAGTTCATGCGCGATCGCCAGGCCGATGCCGGCGCTGGCACCGGTGATCAGGGCCGTCTGCCCATCCAGGCGCCACCGTTGCTGGGTCATATGTCCTCCGGGGCCGCGCCCGCTGTGTTTCGATGCGGCAAGGATACGCGCTCACGACCGTCCGTCGCCCGGGATGCGACACTGGCTGCACGTCCCTCGTGGAGAGCTGCCATGCGCGTCCTGATTCCCGTCCTGCTGTCGGCCGTCGTGCTGGCCGGGTGCCAGCGCCCTGCACCACCCGATCCCGAACGACCACCGCAACCGCAGGCGATGGCCAAGGCGATCAATCAACCGGTGGACCGCGCAAAGGCCGTGCAGAAGACCCTGGACGAGGCCGCCGAACGGGAGCGCAAGGCAGAGGCCGACGCGCAGTAGATGCCCGCATACAACAACGCCCGGCCAGAGCCGGGCGTTGCGCGTTCAGCAGGTCCACGCCATGCGTGGATACTTCTGGTCGATCCACGCCATGCGTGGATACTTCTGGTCGATCCACGCCATGCGTGAACATCCCCAGTAGATCCACGCCATGCGTGGATGGGCCATCAGAACCCGCAGAAGCAGTACGCCAGCGACTTCACCGGTGCACCATTGCCCTTCTCGCGCGCTGCATTTTCAACGAAGCGCAGCTGCGTATCGATTTCCGGCATGGTGCGCGCCAGCATCATCCGGCCCACGCCGGAATCGGCCAGCATCCAGGCGCCGGCGCGGCTGCCAGCAAAGCCGCTGACGAACTGCGCGAACGGCGTGGCCGCCTTCTCGATGTAACGCACACGGTACTTGTCGGTCGCGCCCAGCTTGGCACGGCCAGCGGCGTCGGCCACGGCATCCTTCAGGCCACCGAAGGCATCGACCAGACCGCGCTCCTTGGCCTGCGCGCCGCTCCAGACACGCCCACGGGCCACTTCGTCAATCGCCTCGACCGGCTTCTTGCGGGCCTCGGCGACACGGCCGGTGAAATCGGCATAGCCCTTGTTGATCACCGACTGGATGACCTGGCCCACCGCCGGGTCCATCGGCCGGGTGACATCGAAGGCACCGGCGAAACGGGTGGTGCCGACGCCGTCGGTGTGCACGCCGAACTTGTCCAGCGCACGGCTGAAGTTGGGGATCATGCCGAAGATGCCGATCGAACCGGTGATGGTCGACGGGTCGGCATAGATGCGATCGGCGTTCATGCTGATCCAGTAGCCGCCGGACGCAGCGAGGTCGCCCATGGACACCACCACCGGCTTGCCCGCAGCCTGCAGGGCCACCACTTCGCGACGGATCTGCTCGGAGGCGTAGACCTCGCCACCCGGCGAATCCACGCGCAGCACCACAGCCTTGACGTCGTCATCGTCGCGCGCCGCACGCAGCAGCGCCGAAGTCGATTCACCGCCGATACGGCCGGCCGGCAGATCGCCGCCGCTGATTTCACCGGAGGCCACCACCACGGCGACCTGCGGACGCGAATCAACCGGGTTGCGACGCGCATCGAGCTGGGCCATGTAGGTGCCGAAATCGATGTTGCGGAAGCCGCCGTCGGCGTCTTCGTCAGCAACGCCGCGTTCGATCATCAGGTCCTCGAATTCCTCGCGGGTCTTCAGCGCGGTCACCAGCTTCTGCTGCAGGGCGAACTTGGCCAGGTCGCCGCCGGCGGCAGCGACGCCTTCAGGCAGGGTGTCGATGCCGGCCGCCAGCTGTGCCGGATCCAGGCGACGGGCCTTGGCGATATCGCCGAGGTAGCGCTGCCACACATCGTTCATCCAGAACAGATCGGCTTCCTTGGATGCCGGCGATGCCGCGTCGAGCACGTACGGCTCGGCGGCCGACTTGTACTCGCCCACCTTGAACAGATGCACGTCCACGCCCAGCTTGTCCTGCAGGCCGGTGCGGAAATACTGGCGGTAGCGACCCAGGCCTTCCAGCACCACCGAACCCATCGGGTCCAGGTAGACCTCGTCGGCCTGTGCGGCGAGCAGATACTGCGACTGCCCCATGCTCTCGCTGAAGGCCACCAGCTGCTTGCCCGAGGCACGCAGGTCCTGCAGCGCGGCGGACACTTCGCGCAGCGAGGCGAAACCGGACGGCTGCAGCTTGTCCAGTTCCAGCACTACCCGCTCGATCTTCTTGTCATCGCGCGCGCTCTCGATCACCCGGATCAGATCGCGCAGCTGCACTTCCTCGGCACCGTTGTCACCGACGGCCTTGGCCAGCGCGCGGCTGACCGGATCGGCACTGTACTGCTCGACCAGGCGGCCTTCCGGCGCGATCACCAGCGTGGTGCGGTCCTGCAGCGCCTTGCTGGCACCAGCGCCCATGCCCGCAGCGACGATGAACATCACCAGCACCAGCAGCAACAGGCCGAAGAACACCAGGTTGAGGATCAACCGGCGGGTGAAATTCATCACGTCCCACAGCCCGATGAAGAAGCTGGCGACAGGATTGCGGTTCGCCGGGGGCAGCGGCGGCACGGGTTGGTTCATGGAGCACTCCGGATGGCTTCTTGCCGTGGTAACAGCATAGCCGGTGCCGCGTGAGGCAGCATCGGACACAAGTCAGGGGATCGCCAGTCACGGTTGCCCGGGACCGGCGCGATGTCAGGCCAGCGTGGACTGGCCAATGCGTTTGCTGCTGCGGCCCAGGCGCCAGCCCATCAGGATGGCGGCGGCGGTCAGGCCGACGATCAGGCCGATCCACATGCCCTGCGGCCCCATGCCCAGGCCCAGGCCGAGCCCGGCGCCCAGCGGCATGCCCAGGCCCCAGTAGGCGAACATGGCGATGAACATCGGCACGCGGGTGTCCTTCAGGCCGCGCAGTGCGCCGGCCGACAGCACCTGGATGCCATCGGGGAACTGGAAGGTGGCCGCATACAGCAGCAGGGTCGAGGCCAGCCCGGCCACGGCCAGGTCGTTGGTGTAGACGCCGACGATGGCGTCGTGGCCGAACAGCAGCACCGCCGCCGACAGCGTCTGCGTGCCCATGATGATCGCGTAGCCGGCCCACGCCGCACGGCGCACGCCGAAGCCATCGCCACGGCCGACCGCATGGCCGACCCGCACGGTGGTCGCCTCGGCCACGCCCATCGGGATCATGAAGCACAGCTGCGCCACGTTGATCGCGATCTGGTGCGCGGCCGCTTCATTGGCACCCAGGCGACCGATCAGCAATGCGGTGACGATGAACAGGCCACCTTCCATCAGCACGGTGATGCCGATCGGCAGGCCGGTGCGCAGCAGGTCCCAGATCGCTTTCCAGCGCGGACCCTCGAAGTGCGAGAACAGCTGCAGGTGGGCAAAGCGCTTGGTGAACCACAGGTAGGTACCGAAGGCGATCGCCTGCAGCCACATCATCACCGCCGAGGCGATGCCCAGGCCTTCAGCGCCCATTTCCGGGAAGCCCAGCTTGCCGTTGGCCAGCACGTACCCCATCGGCGCGAGCACCAGCAGGCCACCAAAACCGAGCAGCATGGTCGGCAGCGTCCAATGCATGCCTTCACTGAGATAGCGCATGCAGAAGTACAGCGTCAGCGCCGGGCCACCCCAGCGCACCGCATGCAGGAAGGCCGTTGCGCCGGGCACGATGTCCGGGGCGATGCCGAAGGCCGGCAGCAGCGGCGGCACCACGGTGAGGAAGGTGAACATGATCAGGCCCAGGCCCAGCGCCAGCCACAGCGCCTGCCGGAACAGCGGGCCGATCTCGCGCTCACGGCCGGCGCCATGCAGCTGCGACACCGAGGCGGTGAGCGAGATCAGCGTGCCGATCGGAATCAGCATCGGCAGCCACAGCAGCGCCGTGCCGATGGTCACTGCGGCCAGGGTGGAGGTCGCATGGTGGCCGGCAATCACGTTGTCGACGAAGGAGATCAGACCGGTGGAGACGTGCCCGAGCACAAGCGGCAGGGCAAGCAGACCGGTAGCGCCGACTTCCTTGCTGAAGCGCGGCGTGGAGGTTGCAGTAGACATAAGGTGCTTGACGCGAACTACGGTTGCGCGCGAAGGGCACAGGCACCGGGTTGCGGCCGGCCATCTTACGCGCGCCGGGCGGTCATTCCCATGACTGCCCCATAAAGGGGACGGAGGGAGTTAAGTCGTATCCGGCACAGTCGAGCCAGAAACGACTTAACTCCCTCCGTCCCCTTTTCGCTTATTGGCCGGCCTGGCGCTTGAGCCAGGTGTCGCGTTCGGCCGCGGGGACCGTCAGGAATGCGCTGCGTACGCTGTCGCGTTCCTGCGGCGGCGTGCGCTGGGCGACCAGGGCCAGCTGCGCCAACTGCGACGGACTCAGCTGGCGCAGCACGGCAAGCACGGCATCACGCTGTTGCGGCGGTACGAAGCCGAACAGGCCGTGCAGCTTGGGGAACTCGGCGCCCAGTTGCGGGCCCAGCCGCCAGCCTTCGCGGAAGGCCTGGTCCTGTGCCTGGAACTGCGCGCGCAGGCGTTGCTGCTGGTCGGCCGGCAAGGCGGCAAAGCGGGCGGCGGCCTGGCGGATGCGTTCGCGCTCACCCTCGGGCAGTGCCCGCCATGCGGCGTATTCGCTGCGGCGCTGGCGTTGCTGGGCGGGATCGAGTTGCGCGAATGACGCCGCGGCAGTGGACGCCGCAGTGGGCGCGGCCGATGGTGTTGCCGACGGTGCGGGCAGCGGCACGTTCACTGATTGCGGAGCGGCCGCCAGCGACAGCGGCAGGGCCAGCAGCAGGCCGGCGAGCAGGAGCTTATTCATCGGCAGCAGAGGTTTCCAGCGCTGCGCCGACCGGTTCCGGGTGGGTCGGCTTGGGTTGTGACTCGTCCACCGGCAACGGACCACCGGCGGCACTCCAGGCATGCATGTCGGCCTCGGCCAGCAGCGGGTAATCGCGGTCGGCCAGCATCGCAGCATCTTCGCTGGCCTGCGCATCGCCGCCCGCAGCAGGGCGGACATCGCTGGCGGGCAGCGCCTCGACGGTGACCGGCCCGGCCTCACCCACCACGCCTTCGGGCAGGGGGCCATCGGCAGTCAGCGCACGGCCCTGCCAATGGCGCCAGCCCAACGCAGCCAGCAGCAGCACCGCCACGGTGATCAACAGGATCACCGGGCCACGCCAGCGCGGCTTGGCATTGGCGCGGCGACGCTTGCCGCTTGCAGATGCGCGTTCGTCGCGCAGCGGTGCACGCCAGCTGGACGCAGGCGCCTGATTGTTGGCCGCTGGCGCGGACGGCTGCTGCAGCTGCTGTAGGCGCTTGGCCGGCAGGTCGCGGACACGCAGCTGCACCTGTTCGGCCAGAGCGCGCCATGCAGCGGCGTCGGGCTGGCCATCGGCATCGCGTGGGCAGGCCGTGGCCAACAGGCGCTGATAGCCTTCTTCGTCGACATCCAGAACGCGGGTGGCGATGCTCTCGTCCAGGCTGCCCCCCACCCGCAGCAGCAGGGCCAGCCGCGGCAAGGGTGCCATCTCACCCAGCGCGGCCAATGACGGTGGCCACTGACCGCTGGCCGGCTCGCGCAGCGCCTGGCGCTGGCCCAGCAGGGTCCAGAAGCGGCTGGGCCACTGCGCCATCGGCAGGTCGCTGGCGACCGCGGCGAAGGCGCGCATCACCGCCACCAGCGTCTGTTCGGCACGGGCGGGGTCACCGCACTGCAGTTCGGCCACGACCAGGGCACGGCGTTCGACGCCACGCAGAAATGCCGACAGCGCGCCGGCCGCGGTCGAGGAAACAGGGGCGGGCACAGCCGTCATCGGTCACTCCAAAGGTCTGGCGGCATGATAGCGGCAGCCCATCGCTGCCCGGCAGGACTTGCGATTGCAGACGCTTTCTGCTGCAGGTTGTGCACAGCACCAAGCGGCAACCGGGCGATTCCTGCGGGAATGGCTGAATTCATCCTGTTTCAGCAATGTTTCACACTTAAGTTGTTGATTTATATTGAATTTAAAGTGTGGCTATTTTTTGACCAACCGAAGCGTGAGGCCGTCGCCATCGGCCTCATACGGCGGCATGAGCCGCTAACGCACAGACTTATCCACAGAAGATGTGGATAAGACTGAATCTCCAATAGACACCGATATTTAGGTGACATTTATGATTCGCCGGAGGGCATGGCAGTCGCATCTGCCACTGCCATGCGCCCTCGCATGGGCCGTTACACTGGCCCGATGCTCGCCCCTGAATCCGGCCCTGTCCCGACCCTGCAGGTCGCCCTGCCCGTGCCCCTGCCGCGCCTGTTCGACTACCTGCCACCGCAGGGCGAAGGCCCGACGGTAGCGGTCGGCTGCCGGCTGAAGGTTCCGTTCGGCAACCGCGAACTGATCGGCGTGGTGGCAGGGCATGGGCAGGTAGAGGACAGCCAGGGCCTGCGCCAGGCACTGGCCTGGTGTGACACCACACCGCTGCTGCAGGGCGAGTTGTGGCAGAGCCTGCAGTGGCTGGCCCGCTATACCCACGCCCCCTTGGGCGACGTACTGAGCACCGCCCTGCCCGGCCCGCTGCGGCATGGCGAACCGCTGCCCGACACCCATCACTGGGGCTGGCAGCTGACAGCCGAAGGCCACGCACAGCGCGAGAAGCTGCGCGCCGGCAGCCGACCGCGGCAATTGGCCGAGCTGCTGGCCGAAGCGGTGGTGGACGAAGATGTCCTGTCCGCACGCATGCAGGACTGGCGGGTGGCCGCACGCAGCCTGGGCAAGCGCGACCTGGCCGAGCGCATCGCCCTGAGCGTGGCGCCGCAGCACGCCCAGCCCCTGCCCGGCCCCACCCTCAATGCGGAGCAGGCCGAAGCGGTGGCCGCAATCACCGCCGCCGAGAGCTTCCAGGCATTCCTGCTGGACGGGGTGACCGGCAGCGGCAAGACCGAGGTCTACCTGCAGGCCATCATCCATTGCCTGGCGCAGGGCAGGCAGGCCCTGGTGCTGGTGCCCGAGATCGGCCTGACCCCGCAGACCCTGGCCCGCTTCCGCGGCCGTCTCGGCATCGCCGTGCATGCGTTGCACTCAGGGCTGACCGACAACGAACGCGCGCGGGTCTGGGCTGCGGCCTCGCGCGGCGAAGCACGGGTGATCGTGGGCACGCGTTCGGCGGTGTTCATTCCGCTGCCGCAGCCCGGCCTGCTGATCGTGGACGAAGAGCACGACGGCAGCTACAAGCAGCAGGACGGCATCCGCTACCACGCACGTGATTTCGCGCTGGTGCGGGCCAAGGCGCAGGGCATTCCTGTGCTGCTGGGCAGCGCCACGCCGTCATTGGAAACCCTGCACAACGCCTATGCCGGCCGCTATGCGCACCTGCGCCTGAAGCAGCGCGCCGGTGATGCCCGGCCGCCGCGCGTGCGCATCCTCGACGTCCGCAAGCGTCCGCTGCGCGATGGCCTTTCCGCCGACGTACTGGCCGGCATCGGCGAACACCTGCAGCGTGGCCAGCAGGTGCTGGTGTTCAAGAACCGACGCGGCTATGCGCCGGTGCTGCTGTGCCACGACTGCGGCTGGACCGCACCCTGCAACCGCTGCGATGCACCGATGACCGTGCATGGCGGTGGCCGTCGCCTGCAATGCCATCACTGCGGTGCGCGGCAGCCGGCACCACTGGCCTGCCCCGCCTGTGGCAGCCTGGCCCTGCAGCCACAGGGCATCGGCACCGAGCGGCTGGAAGAACACCTGGTCAGTGCCTTCGCCGATTTCACGGTGGTGCGCATCGACCGTGGCACCACCGCCCGCCGCGATGCGCTGGAGCAGCAGCTGGCCAAGCTCGGCAACGCGCCCGGCATCCTGGTCGGCACGCAGATCCTGGCCAAGGGCCACGACCTGCCCAAGCTGACGCTGGTGGTGGTGGTGGGCATCGACGAAGGGCTGTTCTCGGCCGATTTCCGCGCCAGCGAAAAACTGGCGCAGCAGCTGATCCAGGTAGCCGGCCGCGCCGGTCGCGCGCGCGATCCGGGTGAAGTGTGGCTGCAGACCCATCATCCGGGCCATCCGCTGCTGGAGACGCTGGTCAACGGTGGCTACCACCCGTTCGCGCAGGCCGAACTCAACCAGCGCCAGGCAGCCGGGTTCCCGCCCTTCGCGCACCTGGCATTGATGCGTGCCGAAGCACAACAGGTCGAGCATGCCAACGCGTTCCTGCTCGCTGCGCGGAAACTGCTGGGTGAACAGGACATGGTGGAGGCCTACGGGCCGATGCCGGCGCCAATGCCACGCCGTGCCGGTTATCAGCGCACGCAGCTGCTGCTGTCGGCAGCACAGCGGCCGCCGCTGCACGGGGTACTGGCACAGCTGGTGCCGCAGTTGTACGCGCTGCCGGAGGCACGCAAGGTGCGCTGGTCGCTGGATGTGGATCCGACGGATCTGTACTGAGGGCAATGCGCTGGGGTCGGATCCCTTTCCGCAGAAAAGGGTTCGGACCCCGAACGTCGCCCCTGCGCTTACGTCATCGGTGACATCACGCCGCGCTGGTACGCCGGGCGTTCGCGCAGACGTGCATACCACTCGGCCAGGTGCGGCAGGTCCGGGCGCTGGATCGGCAGTTCGAACCAGGCGTAGATCAACGAGCCCAGCGCGATGTCACCCATGGCGAACGTCTCGCCCGACAGCCACGGCTGCCTGGCCAGAGTTGCGTTGGGCAGCGCCAGGAAATCACCGGCGCGCACGATCGCTGCATTGATGCGCGCCTCATCGCGGTCGGCCGGTGCGGTGCGCATGATGCCCCAGATCAGTTCGGAGTACAGCGGCGCCATCCGCGAGGTGCTCCAGTCCATCCACTTTTCGGCCTGGGCGCGCTCCATCGGATCTTCGGCATACAGCGTGCCCAGCGAATAGCGCGCACTGAGGTAGCGCACGATGGTGTTCGACTCCCACAGCGGCAGGCCGTGGTCTTCGATCACCGGCACCAGGCCGTTCGGGTTCATCGCCACGTACTCCGGCGACTGCGTGCCACCGTGGCTGCCACCCACTTCGATGGACTCGTACGGCAGGCCGATTTCCTCGGCGCACCACAGCACCTTGCGGACGTTGCTGGAATTGCGGCGGCCCCAGATCTTCAACATGCGGGTTTCCTTGTGTGCAGCAGTGCGCCGCGATGGCGCGGAGCCGCTACGATACGCCCATCCACAGGGAGAGACGACATGACCGCATGGGATGCAGTGAACTACACGCTTCTGGCAGCAGGACTGGTGATGCTGGTGCTCGGGTACCGGCGCTCGAACCGCAACATGCTGCTGTGCGCCGGCGTGCTGCTGCTGGCCTTCAATGGCGTTGAAGAATTCGCCAACGGATTTGCGGAAGGCTATGCCGGCTCCAGCGCACGTACGCTGTAGCCACACCATGTCTTCTGCAGTGCTGCGCGACCGGCACACGCTGGGCAACGCCCGGCGCTACCGGTTCTTCTTCGGCAGCGCGCGTACGTAGGAGGACTTACCGTCCTTCTTCAGTTCGAACAAACCGATCGCCGCCAGCAGATCGCTGAGTTTGCCGTAACCGTAGTTGCGCGGATCGAACGAGGCCTGGTTGCCGATCTGGCTGCCGACCGGACCCAGGTGTGACCAGCCATCCTCGCCTTCTGCCGAGGACACCGCACGGCGCAGCATCTTCACCAGACGCGTGTCGCTGCGCATTTCCGCCCCGCTCTTGCGTGGGCGCGCATCATCGCTGGTGGCCTGCTCGCTGGGCGCCTGTCCGTTCGATGATTGTTCGTTCGCTGCCTGCTCCACATCCTGCACGCTGGCGTGGGTCTGGCCCAACGCTTCGAGGTAGGTGAACTTCGAGCACGCGTTGACGAAGGGTTCGGGCGTTTTCTTTTCGCCGAAGCCATACACCTTCACGCCATCGGTCAGCAGGCGCATCACCATCGGAGTGAAGTCGGCATCGCTGGACACGATTGCGAAGCCATCCAGGTTGCGCGCATACAGCAGATCCATCGCGTCGATCACCATCGCCATGTCCGACGCGTTCTTGCCCTTGCTGTAGGCGAACTGCTGGATCGGGCGGATCGCATACTCGTGCAGCACCGCCTCCCAGCCCTTCAGTCGTGGGCTCTTCCAGTTGCCGTAGGCACGGCGGACGTTGGCCACACCGTAGCGCGCGACCTCGGCCAGGACTTCGTCGATCTTCGAGGCCGGTGCATTGTCGGCGTCGATCAACAGGGCGATGCGCTTTTCCGGTTCGCTCATGAACTCCTCACGGGCAGTTGCCTGAACCCGAGTATCGCCGATCCCGATGCACGCTGACGTGACAAGGAGCGGCCGTGCGAAGATGCCAGGCACTTCCCCCATGCCCCCCTGGAGTGAGTCGATGAGTCGTGATCGCGTCCCCCACCTGGTCGTAGTCGGCGGCGGTTTCGCCGGCCTGTGGGCCACCCGTGCGCTGGCCCGCGAACGCATACGCATCACCCTGGTCGACCGTCGCAACCACCACCTGTTCCAGCCGCTGCTTTACCAGGTGGCCACCGCCGGGCTGTCCGCTCCGGATATCGCCGCACCGCTGCGCCACATCCTCGGCCACCAGCGCAACGTGGAGGTGCGGCTGGGTGAAGTGGTGGCCATCGACAAGCAGGCCCGCCAGATACGCATGGCCGATGGCAGCACGCTGGACTACGACAGCCTGCTGCTGGCCACCGGTGCCACCCACGCCTACTTCGGTCACGACGAATGGGCCGACGATGCACCCGGCCTGAAGACGCTCGACGATGCCATCGCCCTGCGGCGCAAACTGCTGCTGGCGTTCGAACGCGCCGAAGCCGAACCGGACCCGGAAAAGAAGGCGGCATGGCTGAGCTTTGCCGTGGTGGGCGGTGGGCCGACCGGCGTCGAGCTGGCCGGCACCCTCGCGGAAATCGCCCGGCATACGCTGCGCAATGAATTCCGCCACATCGATCCGGCCAGCGCCAAGGTACGGCTGGTCGAGGCCGGTCCGCGCGTGTTGTCCACCTTCCCCGAAGTGCTTTCGCTGAAGGCACGCCGGCAGCTGGAAAAACTGGGCGTGGAAGTGATGACCGGCACGCCGGTGAGCCACATTGATGGACAGGGCTTCAAGCTGGGCGACCAGTTCGTGCCCGCGCGTACCGTGGTCTGGGCCGCCGGCGTGGCCGCCTCACCGTTGGCGCGCACCCTGGACGTGCCGCTGGACCGCGCCGGTCGCGTGCAGGTGCAGCCCGACCTGACCCTGCCTGGTCATCCGGAACTGTTCGTGGCCGGCGACCTTGCTGCGCTGAACCAGGCCAACGGCAAACCGGTACCGGGCGTTGCGCCTGCCGCCAAGCAGATGGGCAAGTACGTGGCGGACGTGATCCGCGCGCGCCTGCATGGCAAGGCAGCACCCGGGCCGTTCAAGTACGCCGACTTCGGCAACCTGGCCACCATCGGCCGCATGGCCGCGATCGTGCACCTGGGCAAGTTGCAGCTGTCCGGCGTGCTGGCCTGGTGGTTCTGGCTGGCCGCGCACGTGTTCTTCCTGATCGGGTTCCGCAACCGCGTCGTGGTGCTGTTGAACTGGGCGGTGGCGTACTGGAGCTACCAGCGCAGCGCGCGGATCATCTTCGGCGATGACCGCGAAGACCGGCGGCCGAAGCGGTAGGGTCCACACCATGCGTGGATGAATTTCTGTGCAGGTTGCATGGAGCGCAGCCACGCAGGGCGTGGCTCTACTTCGGCTTCGGGTACCACAGCGCGTTGACGATGACCCAGCGCTGCTCGAAGCGGCCCATGTGGAAGTAGTCGACGAACCACGGGGTTTCCAGCCGCACCGATGCGACGTTGCCGGTCACGTCCAACACCGTGCAGCGGCGATCCCATTGATCCTTCGGGGTCTTCAACGCGCCCTGCTTGGTCAACGCAACCAGCTCTTCCTTCGACATCCGGCGCAGGCCCAGGCGCTCGTCCGGTGTATCACCGAGCACCGCACGTTTGGCCAGGTCCGGATGCAGGGAACGGGCGACGCGCTGCGGGTCGGCCTCCAGCTGGCCATCCACGTAGTCGTGGCAGGTGGCTTCGATGGCTGCGATCGTGGCGGCGTCGGCGACAGGGCTTGTCGCCGCAGCGACAGCGAACAACAGGGCAAGCGTGGACATCCGGGTCTCCAGCGCTGAGGGCTGGGCGATCATGGCATGGCCGGATGCGCCCGATCTACGCATGCCGTGGATCTACTGCAACAGCCAGGCCAGCTTGCGTTCGCGCGGCTGCCGCTTGAGCTCCCATTCGGCACGTGAGGCCGCTGCCCGGTCTGGGTACTCACGCACCGCCAGGACCCGCAGTGGCGGCCGCGACCGGGTGTAGCGGGCCCCCTTGCCGGCCTGGTGGGCAGCAAAGCGGGCCGGCACGTCGGTGCTGATGCCGGCGTAATAGCTGCCGTCGCGGCATTCGAGCAGGTACAGGAACCACGGGCGGGAAGGCGAAACCATGGCCGGATTATGCCGTGCTGCACTGCAGCGGATATACTGCCGCCCGAATGCAGGAGAGAGGCGCCGCGCTGGCGCCCGCCGAAGGCGCAGGCTCCCATGATCGCTCAGGCCGGTGGGCTGGAATCCCACCAACCATGCATTCGACTCGCCGAGCTGGAGAGAGGTCACCGGGCACGCCCGGGACGATCCGCCGAAGGGGCACGCGGCTCACGCCGCTGAACTCTCAGGCAAAAGGACAGCGGGAGCGGCACCGGTCATCGTCATCCCGTCATTGCGCAGGCAGTGGCGGTATGTGCGCATGGCCGGCCCCACCGCGCCCGGAGCCTGTCCCATGCTGCTGTCCATCATCTACCTGATCGCCATTTCCGCCGAAGCCATGACCGGTGCCCTGTCTGCCGGCCGCCGCCGCATGGACCTGTTCGGCGTGGTCATGATCGCCTGTGTCACCGCCCTCGGCGGCGGCTCGCTGCGCGACATCCTGCTTGGCCACTATCCGCTGGGCTGGGTGAAACACCCCGAGTACCTCGGCTTCACCGTGTGCGCGGCGCTGATCGCCACCTGGGTGGCGCGCTGGATGCACCACTTCCGCCGTACCTTCCTGGTGCTCGATGGCCTGGGCCTGATCGCCTTCACCCTGATCGGCTGCTCGATCGCGCGCGAGGCCGGCCATGCACTGCCGATCGTGCTGATCGCCGGCATGCTCACCGGCGCGTTCGGCGGCGTGCTGCGCGACATCCTCTGCAACGAGGTGCCGTTGATCTTCCAGAAGGAGCTGTACGCGATCATCTCGCTGCTGACCGGTGCGGTGTATCTGCTGTTGCTGCACTGGGGCGTGGCCGATGCCACGGCGATCCTGTGCTGCCTGGGCGGTGGTTTCGCCGTGCGTCTGCTGGCCATCCACTACCGCTGGGAAATGCCGAAGTTCGTGTACCACGACGAAGTGCATTGAGCGCTGACGTTCGCCGGGTTTCACACCACCCCGGCGATGTACCTGGCGCTGGCAAGAGTGCGCAGCGCCAGGCGCATCGCCGGTGCAGACGGGCCGGTCTCCAACTCCGACCGGCCCTGATCGCGGCCGCACCCCCGCAGGCGCTGGCCGCCATCCACACACGTGCCGCACTCAAGCGGCTTCGGACACCTTCACCTCACGGCGGGCGCGCACGGCAGCGGCAAGCCGCTCCAGCACCTGCACGGTGGTGTCCCAATCAATGCAGCCATCGGTGATGCTCTGGCCGTAGACCAGCGGCTGGCCCTCCACCAGTTCCTGGCGACCGCCGACCAGGTGGCTTTCGACCATCACACCGACGATGCGCTGCTCGCCGTCTTCCAGCTGGGTGGCGATGTCTTCGATCACCTTCGGCTGGTTTTCGTGGTTCTTCAGGCTGTTGGCGTGGCTGGCATCGATCATCAGGCGCGTCGGCAGCTTGGCCTTGGCCAGCGCCTGGCAGGCATCGGCCACGCTGGCCGCATCGTAGTTCGGCTGCTTGCCACCACGCAGGATCACATGGCAGTCGGGGTTGCCGGTGGTGGAGACGATGGCGGTGCCGCCCTGCTTGGTGACCGACAGGAAGTGATGCGGATTGGAGGCCGCGCCCACGGCATCGGCGGCGATCTTGACGTTGCCGTCGGTGCCGTTCTTGAAGCCGACCGGGCACGACAGCCCCGACGCAAGTTCACGATGCACCTGGCTTTCGGTGGTGCGTGCGCCGATCGCGCCCCATGCCACCAGGTCGGCGATGTACTGCGGCGAGATCACGTCGAGGAACTCGACGCCAGCCGGCAGGCCCAGCTTGTTGATGTCGCGCAGCAGGCCACGGGCGATGCGCAGGCCCTTGTCGATCTTGAAGCTGCCGTCCAGGTCCGGATCGTTGATCAGGCCCTTCCAGCCCACCGTGGTGCGCGGCTTCTCGAAGTACACGCGCATGACGATTTCCAGCTCGCCGGCCAGCGCATCGCGCATCGGCTTCAGGCGCTGTGCGTACTCGATGGCGGCTTTCGGGTCGTGGATCGAGCACGGCCCGACCACCACCGCCAGGCGGTCGTCGCGGCCGTGCAGGATCTGGTGCAGGGCGGCGCGCGAAGCGCTGACGGTGTCGGAGGCTTCGTCATCGCAGGGCAGCATCGCCAGCAGCTGGGCAGGCGGTGTCAGCGGTTCGATGGTGCGGATACGCAGGTCGTCGGTGTGCGGGGGCATGGTGAGGGGTCTCTACGGAAGGTGGGGGTCCGCAGCGTGGCGACATGAAAAAAGCCGCCAGGTTCGCTGGCGGCTTTCGGGAATGCGTCTGAAGCTTTCTTCAGGGTGAGCGCAATCCTTCCTCCGCCGGGGGCTTCGGAAAGTAATACCAATAAAAGCTGGCGTGGGTTGCGTTCATGGGATCTATTGATAACACAGGGTTTTGGCGGGTGCCAACTGTTTCATCCGCAACTGCGGGCGCGGTTCAGCGGACTATCGGCTACCATGCACTTCCACATCCAGCAGCAGCGTCTCGTGGATGTCGACCCAACGCTCGACCACCCGGTCCAGTTCCTGCCTGGCCTCATCAAGCTGTTCGGGGTTGAGCATGGACCTGGCCGTATACAGATCGGACACCAGCTGCCGCAGGGTGGCTTCCTGGATGGCCACCACCGGCCCTTCCAGGCCGGGTACCTGCAGCGCTGGACTGCTGCCCAGCGCTCCGTACAACGTCACCTGGATCTTGCTCTGCATGCTCGACTTCCCTGCGGGTGGACACGGCCGAGCGCCATCTTTACCCGGAATGGATGACACGCGCATGTGCCACCGCAGGCCGCATTACAGCGCTGCAAGATCCGCAAGGTGCTGGGCCATCGCATCCACCGCGCCCACGGCATTGGTGGTGGCGAAGTAGTCATGCCAGCCAGTAGCACTGATGGCGGCCACCAGGGCATCGGCATCTGCACGGCTGCCGCACCTCCAGACCGCGTAGTACTGCTCGGTGCTGGCATATGACACGTCGCTGGCCACGCGGCCCATCGCCAACGGTGCGATGCGTGCGGGATCCAATTGCTGCATGCCGGCGCCGATGCGGGTGAAGAAGGCGTTCCGCTGTTCCGCGCACAGCGCTTTCCAGGCCGGCGTCGCCGCGTACAGCTCGATGAGGAGGTGGGACATGTGGTCTTCCTTGAGGGTCGTGGGATTGCCGGCCAGCGGCCGGCACTACCGGGAAACGCGCGTGAACGGTACGGCGCTACAGCGAGCGCAGCGCGCGCTTGCGGATGTACCTATTGGCTGAGCTGTCGTGCGTTGACTGCCACCGCGTGCACACATCGCGCACCCATCCGGGCTGGCTCTTGCCGGCGTCGTTCAGCCAGTTGCCGACCGAGTCCTGCACGTAGCGCTCGGGATCGTCAGCGAGCGCCTCCAGCAGGGGCAACGCGTGCTCGGGTTGCTGCTTGAACAACACAACGTGCGTGGCCCATACACCGCGGGGGCGAAGCGCCTCACAGGCAAAGCGGCGCAGACGGGGCGAGCGCTGCTGCGTCCAGGGGTGCAGCAGGGCAAGCGCTTCCAGCGGCTCGGCGACGATATCGCTACGCAGGGCCAACCATGCCCATTCCCGCACACCGAAGTGCGGATCATCTGCCAGCGGACGCATCGCCTGCAGCTTGTCGGCCAATGCCGTCCGCACGTCGCCGCCGATCAGATAACAGGCCCATCCGCGCACGGTGTCGGAGGGATGCGCCTGCCAGCAGTGCACGTCACCCTGCCCCGCCTCGCGCAGCACCGCTGCGGCCAATGCCATGCGCTGGGTGATTCCCTTGCCTGCAGCGGCGCGCATGCGCTGCGTGGATGCCTGGGGCAAGGTCGGTGCCACCGCCTGCAGCAGTGCGGCGAAGTCCACTGCGAGGCACTCGGCCAGGTGCGTGCTGGATACGCTGCCCGCATTGAGTGCCTGCAGGCGTGCCGTGCCGATGGTGCCGCTCATGTGCCTGTTTCCTGGCCTGCGTCGGTGTGTCGCCAGACTTTTTCCAGCAGCAGCGACAACTGCACCTGTTCACCGGAATCAAGGCCGTTGAACAGTCCACCGATCCATTGGGTGTGCTGGTCGAACAGATCGTCAGCCAGGCGCTTGCCGCGCGCGGTCAGCACGATCTGCAGACGGCGGCCGTCCTCGGCGTCACTGCGCCGCTGCAGCAGGCCGTCACGCTGCAGACCATCAAGCAGTCCGCTGATGGTGGCGCGGGTGACGCCGGCACGCTCGGCCAACGTATGCGGTGGCAAGGTGCCACCAGCGCCGTGCAGGAGGAACAGCACCACGAAACGGCCTTCGCTGAGGCCGTGCGGCGCCAACCGTGCGGCGCAGTCGCGGTCGATGGCGGTGGACAGCGAAAGCAGCTGGAAGCACAGGCGAAGCTGGGCCAGCTGGGGATCGCCGCGACGGCCAGCCTCTTGAATGAGAGCCGTGTGTTTTGCTTCAAGCATCCATCATATCCATTATGATTAGGCGCCTTATTATATTTGCGATCCCGCAGGGCGCAAGCCCGGACCGGGTTGCCGCAGGGCATGACGCGGCGCCGCCCCAGGGCCTGGCTACGGTCGATCGGCGCCGGCAGCCAAAGCTGCGGTAGCATCGCGCCACGTCCCGCCAGGAGTTCCACGCATGTGCCGTGTCGTCCTGTTGTTGCTGACGCTGTTGCCGATCGCCGTAGTCGCCGCGCCCCCTCCGCTGCCCTCGCCAGCCCGCATTGATGCCCAGGCGCGACGGCTGATGCAGGCCGCACACGCACGTGGCATGGCGCTGGCGGTGATCGACGCTGGCAAGGTGGTGCACGTGGCCGCCTATGGCGAGCGCAACGCCGCCGGCGAACCGCTGCGTACCGACACCGTGATGTACGCCGCTTCGTTGACCAAGATGGCCTTTGGCCACCTGGTCGCGCAGCTGGCACAGGACCAGGTGATCGCGCTGGACGCCGGCATTGCCACGTATCTGGACAAGCCGTTGCCGGACTACCCCGTCGATACGAAGCACTACGCCGATTACAGCGTATTGGCCGGCGACGAACGCTGGCGCCGGCTCACCCCGCGCCTGCTGCTCAATCATGGCAGCGGCTTTGCCAACTTCGCGTTTCTGGAACCGGATGGCAGGCTGCAATTCCATTTCGATCCGGGCAGCCGCTACGGCTATTCCGGCGAAGGCTTGATCCTGCTGCAGTTCGTGCTCGAACGGGGGCGCCTTGGCCAGGACATCGGCGCGCTGATGCAGCGGCGCGTGTTTGATCGCTTCGGCATGCCCCGCACCAGCATGATGTGGCGCGAGGATTTCGCCGCCAACCTGGCCGACGGCTGGACCGCCGATGGCACGCCCGAGCCGCATGACGAGCGCAGCCGGGTGCGGGCCGCCGGCTCGATGGATACCACCATCGCCGACATGGCCAACTTCGCGGCGGGCTATGTCCGCGGCGAAGGCCTTTCAGCGGCGATGCGGCAGGAGCTGGTACGTCCGCAGCTGCCGATCACCACGGCCAGCCAGTTTCCGACCCTGCAGGCGGAACTGCCGGTAGCGGAGCGGCGCAGGGACCTGGCAGCCGGCCTGGGCGTGGTCACCTTCCGCGGGCCGCAGGGGCCCGGCTTCTACAAGGGCGGCCACGATGACGCGGTGGGCAACACCCTGGTGTGCATCGAGCAGGGCCAGCGCTGCGTGGTGATGCTGGGCAACGATGTCCGCTCCGAGGCGGTGTTTCCGGCGCTGGTGGCGTTCGTGCTGGGCGATACCGGAGTGCCGTGGGACTGGGAGTACGGCACGCAGAAGGTGTTCGTGCGCTGACGCCATCCACGCATGGCGTGGATCTACTGGCATGGACCGATGGGCATGGATTCATTGGCATGGACCCGTAGGCATGGATTCATTGGCATGGACCCGTAGGCATGGATTCATTGGCCTGGACCCGTAGGCATGGATTCATTGGCATGGACACATGGGTATGGATACACGGGTATGGACCCATTGGCGGCAACACGCCACCCACAAAAAACCCCGCCTTGCGGCGGGGTTTTTCATTGCAGCAGTGCAGCGGACCTTAGAAGTCCATGCCGCCCATGCCACCCATGCCGCCCATGCCACCGGCGCCACCCATGGCCGGCTCGTCCTTCTTCGGAGCTTCGGCAACCATGGCTTCGGTGGTGATCATCAGGCCTGCGATCGAGGCTGCGTTCTGCAGCGCCGAACGGGTCACCTTGGTCGGGTCCAGGATGCCGAACTGCAGCATGTCACCGAACTCGCCGGTAGCGGCGTTGTAGCCGAAGCTGCCGGTGCCTTCCTTGACCTTGTTGACGATGACCGACGGCTCTTCACCGGCATTGGCAACGATTTCGCGCAGCGGGGCTTCCATCGCGCGCAGGGCGATCTGGATGCCGTGGTTCTGGTCTTCGTTGCCACCCTTCAGGCCAGCCAGTGCGGAGACCGCACGGACCAGGGCAACGCCGCCGCCCGGGACCACGCCTTCTTCAACGGCCGCACGGGTCGCGTGCAGGGCGTCGTCGACGCGATCCTTCTTTTCCTTCATTTCGATTTCGGTCGACGCGCCGACCTTGATCACTGCAACGCCACCGGCCAGCTTGGCCACGCGCTCCTGCAGCTTCTCGCGGTCGTAGTCCGAGGAGGTGTCTTCGATCTGGGTCTTGATCTGCGCAACGCGCGAATCGACCGCAGCCTTGTCACCCACGCCATCGATGATGGTGGTGTTTTCCTTGGAGACCTGCACCTTCTTGGCGCGGCCCAGGTCCTTGATGGTGGCCTTCTCCAGCGACAGGCCGACTTCCTCGGAGATCACGGTGCCGCCGGTCAGCACGGCCATGTCTTCCAGCATCGCCTTGCGACGGTCGCCGAAGCCCGGCGCCTTGACGGCCACGACCTTGACGATGCCGCGGATGGTGTTGACCACCAGGGTCGCCAGCGCTTCGCCTTCGACTTCCTCGGCAACGATCAGCAGCGGCTTGCCAGCCTTGGCGACGCCTTCCAGCACCGGCAGCAGGTCACGGACGTTGGAGATCTTCTTGTCGTGCAGCAGGATGTACGGGTCATCCAGGTCAGCGGTCTGCGACTGCTGGTTGTTGATGAAGTACGGGGACAGGTAGCCGCGGTCGAACTGCATGCCCTTGACCACGTCCAGCTCGTTGTCCAGGCCCGAGCCTTCTTCAACGGTGATCACGCCTTCCTTGCCGACTTCCTTCATCGCGTTGGCGATGATCTGGCCGATCGACTCGTCCGAGTTGGCCGAGATCGTGCCGACCTGGGCAATGGCCTTGTCGTCAGCGGTCGGCTTGGAGATGTTCTTCAGCTCGGCGACGGCGGCCACCACGGCCTTGTCGATACCGCGCTTGAGGTCCATCGGGTTCATGCCGGCAGCAACAGCCTTGGCGCCTTCGCGGATCAGGGCCTGGGCCAGCACGGTGGCGGTGGTGGTGCCGTCGCCGGCGTCGTCGTTGGTACGCGAGGCGACTTCCTTCACCATCTGCGCGCCCATGTTCTCGAACTTGTCAGCCAGTTCGATTTCCTTGGCGACGGACACGCCGTCCTTGGTGATGGTCGGGGCGCCGAAGCTCTTCTCGAGCACGACGTTGCGGCCCTTCGGGCCCAGGGTGGCCTTGACGGCATTGGCGAGAACGTTGACGCCGCGCACCATGCGCGAACGGGCGTCTTCACCGAAACGAATATCCTTGGCAGCCATTGCGTTTACCTCATTGGTAGCGCCGGGCCATGCCCGGCGGCTGGGTGTTGGAATCAGGGGATGAAGCAGGTCGCGCCGACGCTCAGCCGATGACGGCGAGCACGTCGTCTTCGCGCAGGACCTTGTACTCGACGCCTTCGCTCTTGTACGAGCTGCCGGCGTACTGGCCGTAGATGACCTTGTCACCGACCTTCAGCGACGGAGCGCGCACGTTGCCGTTGTCCAGCGGCTTGCCCGGGCCCACGGCCACGACTTCACCCTTGGTGGACTTTTCCTTGGCGGAGTCCGGGATCAGGATGCCACCGGCGGAAACTTCGTCGGCTTCGATCGGCTTGACCACAACGCGGTCGTGCAGCGGCTTGATGCTCATGTGGGACCTCTTAAGTTATTGATTGGTCTGAAAAAGTCCGGCGATGTTAGCACTCGCACCAGGCGACTGCCAGCAACGCGCGTGAAAAAGCCCGACAGGTCGGGAGCACGACAAAGATGGAGACCTCAGGAGCCCTTTCAAGGCCTGCCCCCGAAATTTTTCCCGGCGGACCGGCGGCACACCATCCCTGCGCGGACGCCTTTATAGGGATGCGTCGCGGCAAGCCAAGGGGGAATTGGCCACCATTTGGTGACCGCCGTCGCACTGTCAGATATCTGGCGTTCATTTACGACAAAGTGTCACCGGATCGGCTTTAGGGTGGCCCGGCATTCCCAATCACAAGGAGTAGTCGATGCGATTGCTGTCCCCGCTCGCCGCCGCCTGCCTGCTGGCCCTGGCTGCAGCGCCGGCCCAGGCCGAGGTCTTCATCAACGAACTGCACTACGACGACAGCACCGCTGCCGGTGACGTCGGCGAAGCCATCGAAGTGGTCGCCACCGCCGGCGAGGACCTGTCCGGCTACCGCCTGTACCTCTACAACGGCAGCAACCCGTCGGCCGCCACGGTCTACGCCAACAACGCGGTGCCGGCCGGAACCGCGGCCAGCTGCGGCAGCGCCACCCTGGCGGTGGTCACCTACCCCAGCAACGGCCTGCAGAACGGTGCCAACGACGGCATCGCCCTGGTCGACGCCAGCGGCAAGGTGGTCCAGTTCCTCAGCTACGAGGGCGCGATCACCGCTTCCGGTGGCCCCGCCGCCGGCATGACCAGCCAGAACATTCCGGTTGCCGAAACCAACAGCACCGCAGCGGGCACCTCGCTGCAGCTGACCGGCAGCGGCAGCCAGTACGCGCACTTCACCTGGGCCGAATCGGCCAGGCAGACCTTCGGCAGCTGCAACAACAACCAGACCTTCAGCGGCGGCGGCACCCCGGGCCCGAACACGCCGCCGTCGGTGTCCACCACCACGCCGGCACAGGGCAGCAGCACCTTCCCTGCCGCCGCCGACCTGGAAGTGGTGTTCAGCGAGACGGTCAACCTCGCCAGCGGCGCCTTCGCACTGACCTGCGGCACTTCGGGCAGCGTGCCGCTGACCTGGCCGGCCAGCGGCAAGAGCGTGAAGCTGTCGACCAACACCGCGCTGGTCGCCGGTGAAGCCTGCCGCTTCGACATCCGTGCCGCACGCATCACCGATGCGCAGGGTGCCCGCCCAGCGACCGACAGCCGCATCGCCTTCACCGTGGCCACCACCACCGGCAATCCGGACCCGGGCAATCCCGGCGGACCGGCCGGTTACTACTCGAAGGTCAACACCAGCAGCCCCAGCCAGCTGCGCTGCTCGCTGCACGCCACCATCAAGGGCCACACCGCGTACCCGTACAGTGGCTCGGGCACCAGCACCTGGACCATCCTGGAGATCGCCGACGAAGATCCGAACAACAGCGGCCGGATCCTCGATGCCTACCGCAACCACAGCTTCGCCAAGGTGACCGACCGTGCAGGCAGTGGCAGCGGCCTGAAGTACAACCGCGAGCACACCTGGCCGAACTCGCTGGGCTTTGCCAGCACCACCGGCGACAAGGGCCTGCCGTACGCGCCCTACACCGATACCCACATGCTGTACCTGACCGACGCACAGTGGAATGCCGACCGCGGCAACAAGCCGTTCGGCAAGTGCGATGCCAACTGCGGCGAGCGTGCCACCGAAGCCAACAACGGCCACGGCGGTGGCAGCGGTGGTTACCCGGGCAATTCGAACTGGGTACGCACACCGGATGGCAATGCCGGAACCTTCGAGGTGTGGGGCCATCGCAAGGGCGACATGGCACGGGCGGTGATGTACATGGCCATCCGCTATGAAGGTGGCAAGGATGCGGCCACCGGCCAGTCCGAACCGGACCTGGAACTGACCGACGACCGCAGCAAGATCGTCAAGACCAGCAGCTCGCCGGCCTACATGGGCCTGCTGTCGACCCTGATCGACTGGCACCTGTCCGATCCGCCGGATGCCGCCGAGCAGGCACGTAATGACGTGATCTACTCGTTCCAAGGCAACCGCAACCCGTTCATCGACCACCCCGAGTGGGCCACCCCGGGCCTGTTCACCTCGGCCAGGCCGGCCACCTGCCAGCTGGCCAACTGACCGCGCAACGCTGCGGTCCACTGCCGTCGCCGGGCCCTGCCCCGGCGACGGCCCTATACTCGACGGTCATGTCGACCGTCGATCCCGTCCTGCTGCTGTTGACCACCTGCCCGGACCGGGCCAGTGCCGAGCGCATCGCGCATGCGCTGGTCGCCGAGCACCTGGCTGCCTGCGTGACCCGCCTGGACGGCGCACAGTCGACCTACCGCTGGCAGGGTGAGGTCACCACCGACACCGAGCTGCAGCTGCTGGTGAAGACCACCGCAAGCCGTGTCGATGAAGCCATCGCCCGGATCGTCGAACTGCATCCGTATGAACTCCCGGAGTGCATCGCGGTCGAAACCCGGGCCGGCCTGCCGGCCTATCTGGACTGGATCCGGGCACAGACCCGGGAGGACACTGATTGAAGACTCTGTTTGCGCGTGGCGCCGCCTTGTGCGCTCTGTTGTGGCTTTCATTGCCGGCCTTCGCGCTGGATGAGAAGGATCTGCTGCCGGTGGACCAGGCGTTCGCGCTGACCGCCAGCGCGCCCGAGCGTGGCCAGATCCAACTGCAGTTCAAGATCGCCCCCGGCTATTACCTGTATCGCCACCGCACCACGGTGAAGGCCGATCCGGCGTTCAACGCCGCCGCGCTGCAGATGCCCGCAGGCAAGAAGCACCACGACGATTTCTTCGGTGAGGTGGAGACCTACCGCGAGCGCCTGCAGGCCACCCTGCCCGGCGCGCCCACCGATGCCGCCGGCACCATCAGCCTGGAAGTGCGTTACCAGGGCTGCGCCGATGCCGGTGTGTGCTACCCGCCGCAGAAGCGCGTGGTGCAGGTGACCCTGCCTGGTGCAGGCGGTGCGGCGGCCACGCTGCCGATCGCACGCGCCACCGGCGCCAGTGCGTTCAACAACCCACTGGCGGGCGCCGGCGGTGGCGGTGGCCTGCGGTTGCCGGGCACCAGCAACAGCCAGGCATTGCCGCTGCCCTCGGAACAGGCGTTCGGCTTCGATGCCATCGCCAGCGATGGCAACACCCTGCTGCTGCGCTTCAGCCCGGCACCGGGCTATTACCTGTATCGCGACCGCACCTCGCTGAAGCTGGAAGGCAGCGCCGGGGTACTGGCCGACAAGCCGCGCTGGCCGGCGGCGCAGTCGCACCGCGACGAGCACTTCGGTGATGTGGCGGTCTATTTCAACCAGGTGGAAGTGCCGGTGCCGCTGCGCCGCAGCCGCGCCGAGGCGGTCGACAGCACGCTGGTGGTGACCTTCCAGGGTTGCCAGACCGATGGCATCTGCTACCCGCCGATGACCCGCCGGGTGAAGTTGTCGATCCCCGCCGGCAAGGCCAACGCCACCAGTGATGCACCTGCCGCACGCGACGAAGTGATTCGTTCGCTGCCGGCTTCGGCCACTGCCGGCACCCGCGAGGGCGCCAACGGCACACCGCTGCGCCTGCTTCCGACCGTGCCCAACGACGCGCCGGCCGCCACGGGTGGTGCCGACGCCAGCAGCGGCTCGCGCGATGCCTTCGCCGCCGACGCGCAGCAGGACAATGCGCTGCGTACCAAGGCTCCGAGCCGCGTACCGAAAACCGACAGCTCGCTGCTGTGGGTACTGCTGCTGGCACTGGGCGGTGGCCTGGTGCTGAATCTGATGCCCTGCGTGCTGCCGATCCTGTCGCTGAAAGTGCTGAGCCTGGCGCAGAGCGGTGAAAGCGCCGAGCGCGCCCGCAGCCATGCCATGTGGTACACGCTGGGCGTGCTGGTTGCCTTTGCGGTGATCGGCGCGTTGATGGTCGGCCTGCGCATGCTTGGCAATGCGGTCGGCATCGGTTTCCAGCTGCAGCATCCCGGCGTGGTCGCGGCGTTGGCCTACATCATGTTCGCGGTGGGCCTGAGCCTGTCCGGCGTGTTCACCATGGGCGGCGGCATCGGCAACTTCGGCCAGTCGCTGGCGCGACGCAGTGGCCCGGCCGGCGATTTCTTCACCGGCGTGCTGGCCTGCGTGGTCGGCAGTGCGTGCGTGGGGCCGTTCTTCGGCCCGGCGGTGGCCTATGCATTCGTTGCACCGCCGGTAGCGGCGATGCTGGTGTTCCTGTTCCTCGGCCTGGGCCTGGCCCTGCCGTTCCTGCTGATCGGCTTAGTGCCGGCGCTGGCCCGTCGCCTGCCCAAGCCGGGCCCGTGGATGGAAACCCTCAAGCACGTGCTGGCCTTCCCGATGTACGCCGCCGCGTTGTGGCTGCTGTGGGTGCTGGGCAAGCAGCGCGGCGTGGATGGCATGGCGCTGGCGCTGGGTGGCCTGCTGCTGCTCACCGGCGGCCTGTGGCTGTTCGAGCGCAGCCGCTGGCGCAGCCAGCGCGCGGCCGGGCTGCTGGGCGTGCTGCTGGTGATCGCCGCGCTGGTACCGGTATGGGGCGTGACCCAGCTGGCACCGCCGGCGCGTGCCGCGCAGGCGAGCAGCGAGAACGTGGTGGATTATTCGCCGCAGATGCTGGACCGCCTGCGCGCCGACAACCGCGTGGTGTTCGTCAACATGACCGCCGACTGGTGCGTGAGCTGCAAGGCCAACGAGCGCGCGGTGCTGTCGCGCCCGGAGTTCAAGGAACTGCTCAAGCGCACCAACGCGGTGTACATGCGTGGCGACTACACCAATGTCGACCCGCAGATCACCGCGTTCCTGGATGAGCACAAGGCCGTGGGCGTGCCGCTGTACGTGGTGTACGGCCCCGGCGCCCCGCCGACGGTGCTGCCGACCCTGCTGACGCAGGCGCTGGTGGAAGAAGCGCTGCTGCGCACCGCGCGATGAAGTGGCAACGGCCAGCGCTGCTGTGGACAGCAGTGCTGGCTGCCGGTCTTGGCCTGTGGGCCGGCAATCGGCTGGCGCCGGCGCCGGCGACGGGAGCCGCAGCGCCTGCCGCAGCGCCACCGGCGCTGCCGATGCTGCGGCCCGGTGATCCGCTGCCGCCGCTGGTGCTTGCCGACGCTGAAGGTCACGCGCTGGATATCCGTGAACGCTTCAAGGGCCACCCATTGCTGGTCAATGTGTGGGCCAGCTGGTGCGGCCCCTGCGTGGAAGAGATGCCCGAACTGGCCCGCTTTGCCGAGGGCCAGGGCGCACACGGCGTGCAGGTGTTGGGCCTGGCACTGGATACGCCGGACGGCGTGCGCGATTTCCTGAAGCGGGTGCCGGTGGACTATCCCATCGTGCTCGATACCCCCGGCCCACGCGATGCCAGCGTGCAGTTGGGCAACGCGCAGGGCCTGCTGCCCTACAGCGTGCTGTTCGACGCGCAGGGACGGATGGTGAAGGCCAAGCTCGGACCGTTCGCGCACGGCGAAATCGAAGGCTGGGCGAAGTAGGTCGGCAGGGCTGCGCCCTGCACCTGCAGATGCTTTCAAGCAACAGCTACAGCAACAGCGACAGCGGGCTTCCGTGGGATGGCGGGGCGGTGTCGGACTGCGGGGACGCCGCAAGTACGTCCTTGTAGGCTTGGCCGCGGCTTGCTCGTGTGCGCTGTCCTGCGCACACGGCAAGACCGGGGTTGGGCTCCTGCCCAGCCCGCCCGAGGCATGCCTCGGGCCCATGCAGCTGACACCCCGCACTCCGACACCGCCCCACCTCTGACAGATTTCCGGTGTCTGATGGATCCACCTCGTGCGTGGATGAATCTTCATCGGAATCGAATATCTCGACAATTGAACGAAGAGCATCCACGCGTGGCGTGGATCTACGTGTCGACCAAGGCCGACACCCACCAAGAGCATCACAGAACGCCGTCCCGACAGGTCGCGGACAACTGTCGAAGGCGGGGTGGGTCCGGTTGCGGGGGCGTGAGCCGCATGGATGCGGCGACCGAGCTTACATGGACGTACTTGCAGCGGCCCCCGCAACCGGACCCACCCCGCCCACTCTCAGGAACCCAGCTTCTGCTGTTGCTGTTGCTGTTGCTGTTGCTGTTGCTGTTGCTATTGCTGTTGAGGTTGCCGGCCAGCGGCCGGCACTACCGCTTCGGCGGGTGCAGGGCGCAGCCCTGCCGGCAAACCCACCTTGACCGCAGCGGCCCGCGACCCGGAGAATTACGAGATTAATTCTCATTTGCTGTTGCGCAGGATGCGGGCGGCAGCCTCGACGGCCCTCGATCCCGATGTTCAAGAACGTCCTGTTCCAACTGCACTGGCTGCTGGGCATCAGCGCAGGTGCCATCCTGGCCGTGATGGGCCTGAGTGGTGCAGTCCTGTCGTTCGAGGATGAACTGCTGCGCGCGGCCAATCCCGGCTTCGCCGAGATCTCCGAGCACCATGCCGACAACCAGCAGCCGCTCGCCCTGAGCGAGCTGGTGCCGTTGCTGCAGGCAGGCAGCGAGCGGCCGCTGCAGCGCCTGCGGGTGGATGCCAGCGGCCAGCGGCCATCGGTGGCACGCTTTGCCGGCGGCAAGGACCACTGGGTCTATTTCGACCCCTACAGCGGCGAGCGCTTCAGCGCGCTGCGCGGACAGGCCTTCTTCGATTTCGTCGAGGACCTGCACCGCCACATGGTCGCCGGCGAACGCGGCTCGTGGATCACCGGCAGCTGTGCCATCGCGCTGTTGTTCTTCACCCTTTCCGGGCTGTACCTGCGCTGGCCACGCCGCTGGTGGCACTGGCGCAGCTGGCTGGCGGTGGAATGGGCGCGCAAGGGCCGGGGCTTCCTGTGGAGCCTGCATTCGGTGATCGGCACCTGGGTGCTGCTGATCTACCTGATGAGCGCACTGACCGGGTTGTGGTGGTCGTTCGACTGGTATCGCAACGGGCTGACCCAGCTGCTGGGTGTCGCGCCCCCAGCCAAGCACAAGGTCGCCACGGATCTGCCCCTGGATCTGCACGAGGTCGAAGCCACGCTGTACGCACTGCCCGGCGTGCGCCAGGGCTTCATCGACCTGCGCCTGCCGGAGAAGCCCGGTCAAGCCCTCAACGTACGGGTGATGTCGGCGGATCCCGCACAACGGGGCGGCCATCACGACCGCGCACACGACCTGCTGCAGCTCGACCCGGCCACCGGCGCGGTCCTCGACGCGCGCCCCTACGCGCGCCAGGGTACCGGCGGCCAGCTCACCACCAGCATGTTCGCCCTGCACTCGGGCAGCTTCTTCGGCATGCCCGGGCGCATCGTGGTGATGCTCAGCAGCCTGGGCATGTGCCTGTTCTTCGTTACCGGCTGGCTGTTGTACCTGGACCGCCGCCGCGGCCAGCGTGCCGCCCGCGTGCTGCGGCAGAGCGTGCCGGCAGCAGCACCCCATGCCGCGGGCACGCCGTGGCTGGTGGTGCATGCCAGCCAGAGCGGCCTGGCCGAACAGTTGGCCTGGCGTGCGGCGGCACAGCTGCAGGCCGCCGGCCATGGAGTGCAGGTACTGCCGCTTGCGCGCGTAGCTGCCACGCAGCTGCAGGCCTCCACACAAGCGCTGTTCGTGCTCAGCACCTTCGGTGATGGCGAACCACCGGACAATGCACGGCGCAGCGCGCGCCAGTTGCTGGCACAGCTTCCGGATCTTTCCGGGCTGCGCTACGGCATGCTCGCGCTGGGTGATCACCAGTACGCGCAGTTCTGCGGGTTCGGCATCCAGATCGACGACTGGTTGACGCGCTCGGGCGCGAAAGCCTTGTTCGCCCGCATCGACGTTGATGCCGCTTCGGTAAAGGCGCTGCGCCAATGGCAGCTGCAGCTGACCGGACTCACTGGCATCGACACCGACGACAGCGTGTTGCCGGCCGCCACGGTGATGCACGACTGGCGCCTGCTCGGCCGCACCCTGCTCAACCCCGGCAGCGTCGGCGGCCAGATCTGGAAGATCCGCCTGGCACCACCGGCCGATGTCGACTGGCGGGCCGGCGACATCCTGCACATCGCGCCCCGCCACGACCCGATGCACGCGAGCGCGGTACTGCGCGCGCATGGCCTGGATCCCCAACAGCCACAGCTGATCGATGGCTTTGCCAAGACCCTGCTGGAACTGGCCAGCGAACGCGTGCTGCCCGAACCCGGCCGTGCGTTGCCGGTGCAGGATGCAGGCCTGTGGTTGTCGGGCCTGCCGTCACTGCCTGGGCGTGAGTACTCCATCGCCTCATGCGCCGCCGATGGCGAAGTGGAGCTGGTGGTGCGGCTGGTCCACGACGCAGCGGGCCGCGCCGGCCTGGGCTCGGGCTGGCTGGGCCTGCATGCGCCGATGGACGGTGCGATAGCCGCCCGCGTGCATCGCAACCCCGGCTTCCATCGGCAGCCGGGTGCGCCGATGGTGCTGATCGGCAACGGCACGGGCATCGCCGGCCTGCGCAGCCTGCTGCGCGAAGCCGCGCACCAGGGCGAGCACGGCCACTGGCTGCTGTTCGGCGAGCGTCAGCGCGCGCACGATTTCCTGTTCGCCGACGAGATCATCCGGTGGCAGGCTGACGGGCATCTGCTGCGCTTG
The DNA here is from genome assembly GCF_052665395.1 of Stenotrophomonas sp. 3(2025). Taxonomy (NCBI): domain Bacteria; kingdom Pseudomonadati; phylum Pseudomonadota; class Gammaproteobacteria; order Lysobacterales; family Lysobacteraceae; genus Stenotrophomonas; species Stenotrophomonas sp. 3(2025). The sequence goes on from NZ_JBQOIF010000012.1 coordinate 79,999, forward strand.
GATCAGGCCTATTCGCGTGATGTGGACGATGGCAGCTACGTACAGCACCGACTGCGCGCTGCGACCGATGAACTGCAGGCCTGGTTGGCACGAGGTGCAGTGATCCATGTGTGTGGATCGCTGCACGGCATGGCCGACGGCGTGGACCAGGTGCTGCGCGAGGCACTGGGCGATGAAAGGGTGGAGCTGCTGCTGGAGAATGGGCGCTACCGGCGCGACGTGTATTGAATCCGTTCGCCGGGCATGGCCCGGCGCTACCCTTCATGGGTTTCAACGGTAGCGCCGGGCCACGCCCGGCGAAGGCGATCAGGCCATCACGCTGCAGCCCGTGCCCGGCGCTCGGGCTGCAGCCGGAACGCGGCCACCGCTTCGGCCAGCGCGCGCACCTGGGTCTGCATCTGCGCAGTCGACGCGCCGGCTTCTTCCACCAGGCTCGCATTGCGCTGCGTGCTGGCCTCCATCTGTACGACGGTCTGGTTTACCTGGGCAATGCCCGCATGCTGTTCGTGCGAGGCACTGCGGATACCGGCCAGCAGGCCGGCCAACTGCTGCACGCTGCTGACGATCTCGTCCATCGTCGTACCCGCCTGCTTGGCCTGCGCACTGCCCTGGTCGACCCGCGTCATCGAATCCTCGATCAAACCCTTGATCTGCTTGGCCGCATCGGCACTGCGCTGGGCCAGCAAGCGCACTTCGGCCGCCACCACCGCGAAACTTCGGCCCTGCTCGCCTGCACGCGCGGCCTCCACTGCCGCGTTGAGGGCCAGGATATTGGTCTGGAAGGCGATGCCATCGATCAGCTGGATGATGTCACCGATGCGCCGCGACGCCGCACTGATGCCCTGCATGGTGGCCACCACCTGGCCGACCGCGGTGCCGCCGCGCTCGGCAACCCGGGCGGCCTCACGTACCAGTCCATCGGCGCGCTCCGTCGCATCGGCGTTGCGGCCGACGGTATCGGTCAGTTCATGCATCGATGCAGCGGTTTCTTCCAGGTTGGCGGCCTGCTGTTCCGTGCGCTGGGAAAGATCGTGATGGCCGGCAACGATTTCACCCACCCCCACATCCAGGCGGACGGTGGCCTGCTGGATGCGGGTGACGATGTGGCCCAGCTGCGCGACGGTGGCGTTGGCATCGTCACGCATGCGAGCAAACACGCCCTGCAGGTCGCCCTCCAGGCGCACGCTCAGGTCGCCGCGTGCCAGTGCGGCCAGCAGCGCCTGCAGATCACCGAGGTTGGCCTCGAAGGTGGACAGCAGGCGATTGATGCTGGTCGACAGCGTGCGCACGAAGCCCTGCTTGCCCTCCAGCACGATGCGTCCCTGCAGCTCGCCATGCGCCGCCGCGTCGACCAGTGCCGCCACTTCGGTTTCCAGCAGTGTCTCCAGCGCGCGGCTGCGCCATTCCACTGCCACGCCGAGGAAGTGGTCGTCCTCGACGATGGCGTTGGCGATCAGCTGGTAGCGGGTGCCGGCGTGGCCGATCTCGCGCTCTTCGCGCTGACGGACACCAATCAGCCCCGCCAGTACCGGGTGCAGGCGGACCGCGTCGCTGCCAAGCAACGACTCTGCAGGACGATCCAGCAGCTTCAGCAGCGCTGGATTGGCGTAGGCCACCTGCCCTTCCGCGTCGACCACCATCAAGCCGGTCTGCGCGCTGTCCAGCGCTTGCCGCACGCGCGTGTTGCCGCGCGCAACCGCGCGCTCGGTTTCGATCCGCGCACGCAGGCGTTGCTGCATGTCGACCAGGCACTGCGCAAGCTGGCCGATCTCATCGTTGACGTTGTGCACGCGCAGCGTGGTGTCGAGCCGATCATCGGCGATATCGCCAGCGAAACGCAGGGTGTCCTGGATCGGTCGACGCACCGCGCGGACGACCAGCACCAGGCTGGTGATCAGCACACCGGCCACCAGCAGCAGGGTGGCCACGAACAGCACGCTGGCCATCCGTGCGCCCGACTGCTGACGAAGCTGCGCCTGGGCCAGTGCCGCAGTCTGTGCCTGCTGGAATGCGGCCAGTGCCGGGCCCACGGCTGCCGCCGTCTCGAGCAGCGACTGTGCTTCCACATCCAGGCCGACACGCGCGGCGGTATAGCCCAGCAGCGCGGCCTGGTAGGCCTCCATGCCCGTGCGCACGTGCTCCTGCACCTCGGCTGGCAGGCCCGCCAATGCCAGATCGAAGGGCAGCTTTTCTTCGCTGGCACGATCGGCGTGGGTGGAATCGCCGTCGAGCAGCAGCAGCGCTTCCTGGCGCCGCATCCGCTGCACATGCAGGGAAAGCGCAGGGCGCTCCAGCGCGTCCACCTGTGCCTGCAGCGCGTCGGCGGACTGCTGCAGCTGCGCGGCCAGGCCTGCGTCGCCGCGCCCCATCTCATCCACCCGCTCGAACAACGCGGCGATGCCCTGCGAGAATGCATCAACAGCTTCAGTCATCGCCTGCAGCACCTTGCGCCGACCCGCATCCATCGGCATTGCACGCAACGCCTGCAGATCCTGCTTCAACATCCGCTGCGTGGCCAGCAACAGGCTGCGGTCGGTATCGTCGAAACTTCGCGCATACTGGGTCTGCAGGCGCCGGGCCTCGGCCATCCGCGCTGCCAGCGAAGCGACGCGGTCACTGCCGTGCTGGTAGCTGGCCTGATCGCGCGCCGCCTGCATGCTCGCATGGCTGCTCCATGCATGCACGGCGGCGATGGCCACCAGGCCCAGGCTGCAGACCAGCAGGGTCGCCTTGAGCTTGTCGGCGACGCTCAGCCGATGGGGCTGCAACCAGCGCAGCAGGCCAGGGAAACGGGAACGCAACCCGGCAACGCGGCTACGCAGGGACCGAAGGTGGGGAACGACGGCCGGCATGACAGACTCCAGGCGGAAGGACGCACCTGTATCGACCGGTTGCAGAAGAACTTTAGCCCCGGATTGATTCCTGCCACGAGCGGCGGGCAGTTGTCGCTGTTGTACCGGCCGCAGGCGACCGGGGGATGACACCGGCGGGATGCGCTTGACCTCAACCCCGGTTGCGGTATCACAGTGGAGGCCCCTGCCCGTGATGCCTGCCATGCCCATCGACGTCCCCCGCTACCTGCAGCGCCTGCAGCTGGATGCCCCGCCCCCGCTCACCCTGGCCGGGCTGACCCTGCTGCAGCAGCGCCACAACGCCCTGCTGCCGTTCGAGACCCTGACCAGCCTGCTGCGCGACGCGGTGGCGATCGACCTGGACAGCGTCCAGCACAAGCTGCTGCACGCGCAGCGCGGCGGTTACTGCTTTGAACTCAATGGCGCGTTCCTGGCCCTGCTGCAGGCCTTGGGCTTCGATGCGCAGCCACTGAGCGCACGGGTGCTGCTGTCGGCCACCGAGGGCGAGCTGACTGCGCGTACGCATCTGCTCCTGCGGGTGCGTCTGCAGGAAGAGGATTGGCTGGTCGATACCGGCTTCGGCAGCCTGACCCCGACCGTACCGCTGCGCCTGCACGAGACCGCAGTGCAGGACACACCGCACGAGCGTTACCGCGTGCGGACGCTGGATGATGGCGACTTCATGCTCGCCGCCGAGGCGGAGGACGGCTGGCGGGCGCTGTACCGCTTCGACCTGCAGCCACCGGCGCCGATCGACAACGAGGTAGGCAACTGGTACGTGTGCACGCATCCGCAGTCGAGCTTTCCCGGCCAGCTGCGTGCATCACTGACCGGGCCGGATTGGCGACGCACCATCGGCAGCGGCAACTACACCGAATACCGCCCGGGCCAGGCGCCGGCCAAGCGCCCGCTGCGTGATGTGCAGGATGTGCGCGAGGTGCTGCAGCGGGGCTTCGGCATGCGCCTCCCCGACGATCTGCGGTTGGATCCGGCCATCGCCGATTGGCTGCAGCGATCACGGGCCACGTCCGTGTAGCGCCGCGCCATGTTCGGCTGCCGTCCTTGCCGCTATGGGTTGACGGGTGCCTGCAAGGCAATCCGGTTGCCCTCGCTGTCGCGGATCTCGGCCACCCGCCAGCCACCGGCCACGGCCGGGCCAAAGCACAGCACCGCGCCGGCCTGCAGGGCACGCTGCAGGCTCCGATCCAGATCGTCCACGCCCAGGTAGATGCGCGGGCCCTGCTCCGACGGCACGTAGTCGGCGCCGTGTACCAGCGCCATGCTGGCACCTGCGGCGTCGTCGTTGAACGACAGGTAGGCCATCCGACAGTCATGCAGGTCGATCGGCGCTTCGATGCGCACCTGCAGCCAGTGCTCGTAGAACATCACGGCGCGTTCGAGATCGGCGACCGGAACTTCAACATGCAGGATGGGATTCATGGTGATGGTGCTCGGCGTGCAGGTGGATGAAAGGCAGCATCGCCGCCCTGTGCACGGCACGATACGGCCCCGACTGGCATGCTGGACAGCCTGCCACCGTACTGGAAGCGCCCATGTCCCTGGCCGATCACCGTCATGCCCTGGCCCCGTTGGGCTTCCTGCGCGTTGCCATCAACCTGGGCAACCCGGTGCTGGCCCAGGGCGACGCCAATTCACCACGTGGGCCGTCGGTGGAGCTGGCCACCGCGCTGGCACAGCGGCTGGGTGTGCAGGCACGCTTCAGTTGCCACGACGCGGCCGCATCGGTGGTTGCAGCGGCCAGCGACGATGCATGGGATCTGGCCTTCCTGGCGGTGGACCCGGCACGTGCCGACCGCATTGCCTTCAGCGCGCCGTACGTGGAGATCGAAGGCACCTATCTGGTGCGCGATGACAGTCCAGCACAACGGGTTGCAGACCTTGATCGCAACGGGCTGCGCATCGCGGTGGGACGCGGCGCCGCCTACGATCTGTTCCTCAGCCGTGAGCTGCGGCACGCGACGATTGAACGTGCCGACACCTCGGCCGCGGCCATCACCCTGTTCGGCCAGCAGCGGCTGGATGCAGCGGCCGGCGTACGCCAGCCCCTGCTGGCCTGGGCGCAGGCACATCGCGGCCATCGCGTGCTGGCCGATCGCTTCACCGTCATCCAGCAAGCGGTTGCCGCGCCCATCGTACGGCCCGCAGCGGCGTTGCAGGCGCTGTTCGCGGAAGTGCAGGCGATCAAGGCCGGGCCGCTGCTGGGCGAGGCCTTCGCGCGTGCCGGGCAGGCAGTCACGCTGTTGCGGTGACGCTCACTTCATGGCGTCGCGCCTGCCCGGGTGACACTACCCCGCGTCTGCGGCCTGCATGTGCCGCACATGCTCGGCCGCCTGGGCGTGCAACCATTCGCGGAAGGCCAGGAAACCACGGTGCCGCACCGAGCGCTGCGGATACACCAGCCAATGCGGCCATGCGGTTTTCAGGCGCCGGTCCGACAACGCAACCAACTGGCCGGAATCCAGCAGCAGCCGCGCCCGCGTCACCCGTCCCAGGGCAACACCGACGCCGCCCAGTGCGGCGCGATGGTGGGCTTCGGAATCATCCAGCACCGCCACGTACCGCGCCGGCGGGCGCTGCCCGGTCAGCGCGAACCATGCGCCCCACGCGCCGTCGGGGTCTCCCAGCAGCGGCCACTGTGCCAACGGTAGGTGGCCGATGCCGCCCATGCGCTCGATCAGTGCCGGGCTGGCCATGGGCAGCAGCCATTCGTCGAACAACGGTTCCACCACCAGCCCCGGCCATTGTCCGCTGCCCAGCCGCAGCGCTGCATCGAACTGCAGCTGCCGGTCGAAGTCGATCAGCCGCTCGCTCGACTGCAGATTGATTTCGATCTGCGGATGCGCCGCCACGAAGTTGCCCAGGCGTGGCACCAGCCAGGCGCTGGCCATCGACGGCACGGCGCTGAGGGTGAGCACATGCTCCGGTCGAGCGGCGTAGGGCTGGAAGGCTTCGTTGATCGCATCCAGGTGTGGGCCGATCTGATCCAGCAGGCGCTGCCCTTCCAGGGTCAAGGCCACACCGCGTGCCTGCCGTATCAGCAGCGGCTGGCCCAGGCGTTCCTCGAGCTGGCGCATCTGATGGCTGAGCGCACTGACCGTCAGGTTCATCGACGCGGCGGCGCGGGACAGGTTGCCCAAGCGTGCGGCAGCGACGAAGCCCTGCAGGGCATGTAGCGGCGGGCGGGACATAAGCCTTGAATTCCTCTCAAGTCGACCTTGCGGAAATGTCGCTTTTTGCACCGCCATGCTGCCCGTATCGTGCATTCCACTCAAGTGGAGACACGATCATGAACATCTTCAGCGGTCTGTTGTTCCTGCAGGGTCATGTGACCAACGTTGCCCTGGCCCAGCGCCTGACCAGTCCCGTTCCCGCAGCGCCCGATGCACGCCGGGCACCCCGTCCGGGCAACCCCCCGGCCGCCCCGGGCAGTGTCACCACCCGCGCTGCAGGTGCTCGGGCAACCACGGCTGCGGATCGATAGCGAGCGCGCGATACGCATCGATGGCGGCGCGCAGTGCGGCCACGCCGACGGGCGAACGCAGGCTTTCCTCTTCCGGCACCTGCACTGCGGCCCAGTCATGCAGCCGGTCCAGGCGCTGGACCATCGCAGCCCGCAGCCACAGCCGCAGCGGATAGGTGTGATAGCCCTGCTGCGCCAGCGCTTGCACAGCTTGGGCCAATGCAGCGTTGGCCCCGCGCACCCATTCGGTGTGCCCACCGGCCTTGTCCTGCACCGTCATCGGTGCCGGTGCACGATGCAGCTTGAAGGGCCGGCGCAACTGCAGTTCCAGGTCACGCGCATCCCGCTCTGATTCCGCCTCGACCAGCGCGCCTGCTTCCAGATCGAAGAACTCGAACCAGCGCCGATGCAGCGCACTGATCCGGCCCAGCGGATCGCGCGAGAAGCCGATCTTCGCGTAGTCCTCCCAGGCACAGGGAAAGACGTAGGCGAACACGCGGCCATCGATGCGGATGTCGGAACCCATTTCCACAGGATCGCGTGGCGGGTATTCGCAGGATGTGCAGGCAATGCCCACGGCATGCGTACTTCCAGCTACGCTTGCGCGACCATGTCTTCATCGCACGCCCCTCGCCCGCCCGTGTCATCGATCACGATCGATGCTGTCTCGCTCGACATCCTGCAGCAGCAGCACGCGGATCTGCGACGACCACCGGCCTCGCTGACCAAGCTGATGACCGCCTGCACCGCGTACGACCTGCTCGCGCAGTCGGGCGGTTCGTGGTCGGACATGATCACCATCGATCCGCGCGACGTGCACGAGGTGGCCGACGATGAAACACGGATGGGCCTGGTGCCCGGTGAAAGCATCGTCCTCGGCCGGCTGCTGGAGGGCCTGATGGTGGTCTCCGGCAACGATGCCGCGCTCGCCCTGGCCCGTCACCTGGCCGGATCGCAGGCGGCGTTCGTGCAGCACATGAACGATCACGCGCGAGCGCTGGGCCTGCACGATACGCACTTCATCTCCGCGTCCGGCATCACCACTGCGGGCCATCTGTCGACCGCACGCGACATGGCGATGCTGGCCGCGCACCTGCTCGCCCGCCACCCCGATCTGCTGGCGATCACCGCACAGCGCAGTTTCGTGCACCAAACCCTGCACAAGGCCAACCAGAACGCGCTGCTGGGCGAAGACGGCGTGGATGGTTTGAAGACCGGTTACACCCAGGCGGCCGGCTTCTGCCTGGCGGCCACCGCCCGTCGCAGGTGCGCTGGGCACGCCCTGCCACTGCGCCTGATCACCGTGGTGCTGGGCGCTGATTCCCGCGCGTCGCGCGATGATCAGGTCCGCGCGCAGCTTGATGCAGGCTTCGCCAGCGCCGGAATGGCCGACGCCCAACGCGCGTGACCGGCAGGCTGGGCAGACACCACGGGTAATGCGCTCTATAGTCCAGCGCCCGAAGGAGTACCCCCACCGATGGATCGACGCCTGTTGTGCTGGATGCTTGCGCTGTCCTGCATGTTCGCCGCTGCAATCACCCATGCCGGCGAACTCAGCCCTGCCGAGACCGAGGCGCTGCAGCAGGATGTGCGTTCTCTGCTCTCCACCTTCGCGCGTGGCGATACCGATGCCATGATCGAGCGCACGCATCCGAGCGTGAAGCGTTTTGCCGGCGGCGACGCGGCGTATTCGAAGGCCACGCGCGATGCGATGAAGGCACTCGGCGACATGGGCCTGAAGCTCATCAGCGATGATGTCGGCGAACCGACCGGCACCTACGCTGCCGGCGACGAAGAAGTCTGCTTCGTGCCGCGGACCACGGTATTCACCACCGACGCACAGACAGTGAAAAGCCTCACCTTCATGGTCGCCATCCGGCAGGTCGGTGGTACGCAGTGGCGCTACATCGATGGTGCCGCCATGCAGGCAATGCCGGAGCTGCTGCGACAGCTGTTGCCGGACCTGCCGCGTGACGTGCCACTGCCATCAGTCAGCGTCGAGCAACTCTAGGCCGCTTCGCCCACACGATTCAGCTGCCACGCTTGACGATGGCGACGATCACGCGCTCCAGCTCGGCCTCGGCAGCCATGTGTTCCACCGCGCCGGCCGCAACCGCTTCAGACAGGGTTTCGGCGGCACCGAGAATGGCCCACAGCCCGGTAGCCGGCACGGCCTCGCCTACTGCGAACGGGCCCAGCCACTGCGCGCACTTGTCGATGAAATCCTGCTGATAGCAACGGCGTACCGCACGCAGTTCCGGTGATCCGGCCAGCGCGGCGAGAATGTCCTGGATCTCGCTGCCCTGCGACAGCACACAATCGATGTAGCCCGAGGCGATGGCATGCGCGCGATCCTTCAACCGGGCCTTCGCACTGCCGATGCGCTCATCAAAGATCACCGTCTGCTTCTGGTCATAGTCGGCATACAGCGCGGCCAGCAGGCCGTTGCGGGTTTCGAAGTGGTCGTAGGCCAGCGGCTTGGTCACACCGGCCGCCTCCGCCAGGCGGGCCAGGGTCAGCGCATCGGTGCCCTCTTCGCCAACCAGCGCCCACGCCACGTCCAGCAGCTGCCGGGCGCGCTGTTCACGGGTCAGGCGGCGACGGGGCTCGGGCGCGGCAGGTCTGGAAGGCAAGGGAGATCGTCAGGGCGCGGGGGTTCCGATCTTACGTCCGATGTCCACTGCCGTCTGCAGATGCGCTTCGGCCATGCCGCTGTCGGCGTCCAGCAGCAGCGTGGAGGACAGCACCGGCGCCCCGCAGTAGTCGAAGATACCCTCGTCGATCTGGGTCTTCATCGCCGCGCCATAGCCACGCCGGTCGATCATCTGCTGGCCCGCGCCGCCCAGCCCGACCAGATGCACCTGCAGCCGCTGCAGCTTCTTTTCCACCTTGCCATCGGCACCTTCGTCATAGGCCCAGCCCTGGGTGAAGACGCGGTCGATCCATCCCTTCAGCAGCGCCGGGAACGACCACCAGTAGAGCGGGTAGACCAGCACCAGCGCGTCGGCCGCATCCAGCCGGGCGTGCTCGGCGGCGACATCGGCCGGCAGCGTCGTGGTCCTGCGGAAGAACGCGTGGTCCTGGGCGTTGAAACGTGGATCGAAGCCTTCGGCCATCAGATCCACCGAGGTGACCGTATTGCCGGCTTCGGCGTTGGCGATGGCCTCACCGATCCGCGCGGCGACCGCGTGGGTGAGCGAGGCCGGTTTAGGATGTGCCACGACAATATGGGTATGCATGATGGGGCTCTGCTGTTCACTAGTTACCAATGGTAACTACGATTGCAGCCAGCACCAGCACCATCGGTGGAATGCTGTTGCGCGCCGCAGTCGCTGTTGTGCACATCACAGCCACACCGGGCTGCCACGGCCTTGATGCCGGTAAGCGGATGCTTGCCGGACCAACGCAGCATTCGCACGACAACACACCATGCAGAGCAACAACGAACGACCCGCACCGCTACCCCGCCTGCTCCTTGTGGAAGACCAGCTCGATCTGGCTGATCTGATGGAACAGGCCCTGACCGACGAAGGCAACGAAATCGCCCACGCCAACAGCGTCTTCGAGGCATTGGGCATGCTCGACAGTGGCCACTTCGACGGCGCCGTGCTGGACGTGGAACTTCGTGATGGCGTGGTATTCCCTGTGGCCGATCGGCTGCTCGAACTGGGCATCCCCTACCTTTTCGCTTCAGCGGTATACGACCAGCTGGTGCCGGTCCGGCATCGGCGCGCGCCCTTCCTGGCCAAACCGTTCCATGTGCAGGGCCTGCAGCGCGCGGTGCGCGAAGCGCTCGGCGGGACGGCCACCCCGCCGACGACGCCGCACTAGCCTGCACGCACCTACGGCTTGAACAACCCGTTGAGCTCGGCACCGGACGGGGTGGCCGGCAGCGCATCGAATGATCCACTGGCAAGCATCTGCCGGGAGGCGTCGAGAAAGCCCGACCACGCGCTGCGGGCCAACGCACCGCCGACACTGACCCGGCGCACGCCCAGACTGGCGGCCTGCTGCAGCGTCATCACGCCGGGCGCACCGATCAGCAGGTTGACCGGCTTGCCACGGGCGGCCTCCACCACGGCGCGGATCTGCTCTGCGGTCCGGATGCCTGGCGCGTACAGACAGTCGGCACCCGCCTGCGCATAGGCGCGGATGCGGGCCAATGTATCGTCCAGATCGGGTCGCCCGACGAAGAAGTTCTCCGCGCGCCCCACCAGCATCACGTCGTGCGCGCTTTCATCAATGGCACGGCGCGCGGCCTGCAGCCGGGCCACGCTGTCTTCGATGCTGCGCAGCGGATGGTCCGCATCGCCGCTGGAATCCTCGATCGACAGGCCAGCCACACCGGTAGCGATCGCCATCGACACGCTCTCGTGCACCGCCTCCGGGCTGCGGCCAAAACCATCTTCGAAGTCGGCGTTCACCGGTAGATCGGTCGCCGCCACCATCGCCTGCAGATGAGCGAGGATCTCGCTGCGACCCATCGCCCCGTCAGGCTGCCCGTGGGCCCAGGCATGGCCGGAACTGGTGGTAGCCAGTGCCTGGGCACCCAGCCGCGCCAGCGCCACCGCACTGCCCACGTCCCATGGATTGGGCAGCAGGAAGCAACCGGAGGCATGAAGCGCCCTGAAGGCGGCACGGCGGTTTCGGATGGCGTCGGCACTCATCACGGACTCCTGGTGGATACGTTTTGCCCGGTTGCTGCCCGCGCAGTGGTCATCTGGCAGCGGGCTTCACGGCGGCGCGGCCCGGTTCCACTGTCGTCTGCGGCGCAGGCTCTGCAACATTGTCCTGTCCAGCGTCCCCGCCACGCCAGCGCTGCGCCCGGCCAGATGGGGCCACCGGGCGCGGAAAGCCGCGAACGCCGAGGGGATGCTGGGCATGCGCGCTTCCCACTATCTACTATCTATAGGAAGCGTCCCAGCTTACGTACACCATGCAACCACGCGGAAGACCGCATCTTTCAAACGATCGCTTTAAACACCACTAATTTCGCCGAACTGGACAGCATCCTCAGCTTCCGCCAGACTGCCGCCCTTTCCCGTCAATCGGATCCCATGGCGAAGCTGCTGGTCCTGCATGGCCCCAACCTCAACCTGCTCGGCAGCCGCGAGCCGGAGGTCTACGGCCACACCACGCTGGCCGACATCGACCAGGCGCTGGACGCCCAGGCCGCTGCCGCAGGTCATGCGCTGGAGAGCCTGCAGTCCAACGCCGAGCACGTCCTGGTGGATCGTGTACAGGCCGCACGCACCGACGGAACGGCCTTCATCCTGATCAACCCGGCCGCCTTCACCCATACCTCGGTTGCCCTGCGCGATGCGCTGGCGGCGGTGGCGGTGCCGTTCATCGAGATCCACCTGTCCAACCCGCATACGCGCGAGCCCTTCCGCCAGCACAGCTATTTCAGCGACAAGGCGGTGGGCGTGGTGTGTGGCTTCGGTGCCGACAGCTACCGCTATGCGATGGACGCGGCATTGGCGCGCGTGCAGGCTGCCGCCGCGTCATGAGCCTGTCGCGCGTCCTCGCCAGCGTTGTGCTGTGGGCCGGCCTGTGCGGCGCTGCCAGCGCGTTCGACCGCAAGGACGAAGGCATCGACTGCGCGCATCCGACCACCACGATGGAGAGCGACCTGTGCGCCTCGGACGTGGCAGCGGCCGCCGACGTCGAACTCAACACCGTCTATGCCCAGGCACGCAGGCAGCTGCGCACGCCGGCCAACGGCGGCACCTGCAGCTACTGCGGCAACGCCGAACAGGAACTGGTGCTGGCCCAGCGCGCGTGGATGCAGCTGCGCGACCACGACTGCCAAGCGGTGTATGCCCTCAACTCCGACGGCTCCGCCCGCAACGGCGCGCAGATGCGCTGCCTGATCACCCTCGCGCGCGACCGCACCCGGCAGCTGCGCGACTTCTACGAACTGCTTTGACCCGAGCGCAACGCGCTTCCCACCACACTGACATCAAAGAGCAAAGAGGCCACCATGGATCTCCGCAAAATCAAGAAGCTGATCGACCTGCTGGAAGAGTCGAACCTGGCTGAAATCGAAATCAAGGAAGGCGAAGAGTCGGTGCGCCTGTCGCGCGCTCCGGTGTCCGGCTACGGCATGATGCAGGCCCCGCCGCAGATGATGATGGCCGCTCCGGCCGCCGCCCAGCCGGCCACCCCGGCCATGCCGATGCAGTCGCCGACCGAAGCCTCCACCGGCGGCACCGCCAAGCCGGGCAACGCGCTGCCGGAAGGCCACGTGCTGCGCTCGCCGATGGTCGGCACCTTCTACGCCTCGTCCGCACCGGACAAGCCGGCGTTCGTCAGCATCGGCCAGCAGGTCAAGGCCGGCGAGACCCTGGCCATCATCGAAGCGATGAAGATGTTCAACCCGATCGAAGCCGATGCGTCGGGCACCATCGTCGCCATCCTCGGCGAGAACGGCCAGCCGGTGGAATTCGACCAGCCGCTGTTCGTGATCGGCTAAGGGGCGGCTGCCATGCTCGACAAAGTCGTCATCGCCAACCGAGGGGAAATCGCGCTGCGCATCCTGCGCGCGTGCAACACCCTGGGCATCCGCACGGTGGCCGTGCACTCCACGGTCGACCGCAATCTCAAGCACGTGGCCATGGCCGATGAATCGGTCTGCATCGGCCCGGCGGCGTCGGCGGAAAGCTACCTCAACATCCCGGCGTTGATCGCCGCGGCCGAGGTCACCGACGCCCAGGCCATCCACCCCGGTTACGGCTTCCTGTCCGAGAACGCCAACTTCGCCGAGCGCGTGGAAGAGTCCGGCTTCATCTTCATCGGCCCGAAGGCAGACACCATCCGCCTGATGGGCGACAAGGTCGAAGCGATCCGTGCCATGAAGTCGGCCGGTGTGCCCTGCGTGCCCGGTTCGGGCGGCCCGCTCGGCGACGACATCGTCGCCAACACCAAGATCGCCCGTGAGATCGGCTACCCGGTCATCATCAAGGCGGCCGGCGGCGGCGGTGGCCGCGGCATGCGCGTGGTGCACGCCGAAGCCTCGCTGAAGACCTCCATCGAGACCACCAAGAGCGAAGCCAAGGCCGCGTTCGGCAATGGCGAGGTCTACATGGAGAAGTTCCTGGAGAACCCGCGCCACGTGGAGATCCAGGTGCTGGCCGACGGCCAGGGCAACGCCATCCACCTCGGCGAGCGCGACTGCTCGATGCAGCGTCGTCACCAGAAGGTGGTCGAGGAAGCGCCGGCACCGGGCATCACCGCCGAGCAGCGCGAGCAGATCGGCAAGGTGTGCGTGGAAGCCTGCATCCGCATCGGCTACCGCGGCGCCGGCACCTTCGAGTTCCTGTACGAAGACGGCCGCTTCTACTTCATCGAAATGAACACCCGCATCCAGGTGGAACATCCGGTCACCGAGATGGTCACCGGTATCGACCTGGTCGCCGAACAGCTGAAGATCGCTGCCGGCCAGAAGCTGTCGATCAAGCAGAGCGATGTGGTGCTGACCGGTCACGCGATCGAGTGCCGCATCAACGCCGAAGATGCCGAAACCTTCGTGCCGAGCCCGGGCACCATCACCGGCTTCCACGCACCGGGCGGCCCCGGCGTACGCGTCGATACCCACATCTACAGTGGCTACCGCGTGCCGTCGAACTACGACTCGATGATCGGCAAGCTGATCGTGCACGGTCCGGACCGCGAGACCGCCATCGCCCGCATGCGGGTGGCGCTGAGCGAGATGGTGGTCGATGGCATCAAGACCAACATCGCCCTGCAGCAGCGGATCATGCGCGACAAGGGCTTCCAGGCCGGTGGCCAGAACATCCATTACCTGGAAAAGCGCCTTGCCGAGCGCAAGAGCAAGCCGATCGCGTTGACCTGATCGGCAGAGTGCCATCGCCGGACACGAAAAGGGCGGGGATTTCCCCGCCCTTTTCTTTTTTGTTTTCGGTAGCGCCGGGCCATGCCCGGCGGCCTTCCATCGCCACCGCCCACCCGCCGGGCATCGCCCGGCGCTACCGGCGTGGCGTCAGCGCGCGTCGGCCGCGGTCGCCGGAATCTGCGAGTTCGGCAAAGGACGCACGCCGTTGGGTGAGGTCGGATCGACGATCACCATGGTCTCGCTGGAACCATCGGGCCAGACCACCTGGAAGGTGCTGCCGGCCGGCAACGACGAGAATGGCACGCCACTCTGCGCGCGGTACACGGCGGCAACCTGGCTGGCGCCGGCACGGCGTACATCCTCCTGTGCCTTCACCGAGGTCAGCTCCACCTTCGATAGACGCCGATAGCGGTCCTCATAGGTGTCGATCATCAGCAGGCCTACCGCACCGGCCGAATAGGCCACGAACAACACCACCCAGAACCAGAACTTGGCCCCATGCAGGAATCGACGGTAGTTCATCGCCCGTCCCTCGTGCCAATCAATCGCTTGATCCATTCCTTCATTTTCCCCGCACCTTGCCGCGAAACCGCGGCGTCATACACAAAATCACGGAAGTCCTGCGTTCCATCCGGCGAACAGATCCCTCCATTCGCACAAAAACTGTTGACCAGCACGCTGTCGGCTCCACAGGGAAGACCGAGTTCGCAGGCCGCAACCCGCCATGCCAGTTCACTCAGCTGTTCACCGGCCACCATGCCGGTCAGTGCCTTGTCGCCCGCCGCACGCAGTCCCATGCCCGGCGCGATCGCCATGTATGCCTCCGGGTCGCGCGAGGTACGTACGCGTTCAACCAGGTCGCGGCGGTACTGCTCGCTGTCCTGCAGTGGCTCACCTTCGGCAAACAGCGCTGCTTCGGCCGCCAGGTTGCCCTGCTGGGCCGCGCGACGACGCTCGCCGATCACCAGTGCCGGCCCCAGCTTGTCGCCGGGCACGAAGCCACCGCAACGCTGCGCCACCCGTTCGCGCGCCTCCACCATCTCCGGCGCCGCACTCAAGCCGAGGCCGGAAAGCACGTTGTTGTCCAGCCGGTAGCCGCCCGGGTCAACGGCGTACTGCGCGCAGTAATCGTAGACCCGGCTGAGCATCCAGCGCGCCTCGTGGTTGCCCTGGTCGGCCTGCACGCGCAGGCGCTGCGCGTAGGCGTACAGATCGGTGGCACTTTCGATGTCGGCGCGGATATCCAGCGGCAGGCCCGACGGCAGCGCAGTGCCGCGTTCGAAAGCCGCGAGGCGGCGTGCCAGCGCTTCGGGCATCACCGGTGCCAGCGCGCCCTGTGCATCGCCGGCCTGGGCGGCCAGCGGCACGTCGACGTGCGCGTCCATGGCCCGGCTGTGGCCGTTGGCCCGATAACCGGCCACGCCCAGCACGGCCACGGCCGGCAGGACGAGCAACCAGGTTTTCAGGGTCGGGGCGAAGGCCATCGGCAACGGTCGGCGGTACGGCGCACAGGAAAGCGCCGAGTTTAGCAAGGCCCGTGAGGCCTGTCTGAACCGGCTTCGTTCATCTCAAGGCATACGGAGACGCCCCGATGGTCTAGCATGGCCCCCTTTCCCGCGATTGCCCTCACCGCCATGCCGTTCCTGGAACTGACCCTGCGTTGCACCGAAGCCACCCAGCCCCGCTATGAGAATGCGCTGGAGGATGTGGGCGCGCTGGCGGTGACCCTGCTTGATGCCGAAGCCGACACCAGCAACGAACAGGCCATCCTCGAACCCGGCGTGGGCGAGACGCCGCTGTGGGACACCCTGGTGCTCAGCGCGCTGTTCCCGGCCGACAGCAACGCCTTGCTGCTGCTGGCCGCGCTGGAAGCCTTCGACCCGGAGCTGGACTGGAGCAACGGCAGCTTCCGCGCCGTGGAAGACGAAGACTGGGAGCGCGCGTGGCTGGACCAGTTCCAGCCGATGGACTTCGGCAGCCGTACCTGGATCGTGCCGTGGAACCACGAACTGCCGGACGCCGCGAAGGCCGCCGACGCCGCCATCGTGCGCCTCGACCCGGGCCTGGCCTTCGGCTCGGGCACCCACCCGACCACCGCGCTGTGCCTGCGCTGGCTGGACCAGCTGGCCATTGATGGCCAGCTGCAGGGCCAGCGCGTGCTCGACTTCGGCTGTGGTTCGGGCATTCTCGCCCTGGCCGCGCTGAAGCTCGGTGCCGCCCAGGCCATCGGCGTGGACAATGACCCGCAGGCGTTGATCGCCACCGCCGACAATGCCGAACGCAACGGCGAACAGGCACGCATGCAGGTGTACCTGCCGCAGGACGAACCGGTCGCCACCTACCCGATCGTGGTCGCCAACATCCTGGCCTCCGCGCTGGACGCACTGGCCGAACTGCTGGCCACCCGCGTCGCCAGCGGTGGTCGCATCGCCCTGTCGGGCATCCTGCATGGCCAGGAAGACGAACTGCTGCAGCGCTATGCGGCGTGGTTCGACGACCTGCAGGCCACCCAGGATGGCGACTGGATGCGCATCACCGGCGTGCGCCGCGCCTGATCGTGGTTGAATGACTGCTGGATCCGAGCCCGCGCCCTGAGCATGTCCGAGCCGAACCCACCGCGTCGCCCCCTGGCCACGTTCCTGCGCACCGCGCCGGGACGCGATGCCGCGCCTGAAGCCACCGAACCGCGCGAACCGGTGCCGACCGATGCAGTGCCGGTGATCGAGGACATCGACCCGGCAACGGACATCGTGGCGGCAACCGAAACAGAACTGGTGGCCGCCGCTGATCCAATCATCGAGCCGGACTTCACCGCCAAGCCCGGCATCGTTGCCACCGCCGCCGATGCGCCCAGCTTCCTCGGCGTGCGCCCGCGGGCGCTGCCCACCCCTCGCTGGCATTGGCTGCTGGTGGCCGGGTTGGCGCTGCTGCTGTTGCTGCAGAGCGTGCTTGCCGACCGTGCACGGTTGGCCGCCGATGCCGGTACCCGGCCGTGGATCAGTGCGCTGTGCAACGTGCTGCGCTGCGAGCTGCCCGCTTGGCGCGAGCCCACCGCATTGACGATGACCAGCCGTGAAATCCGCCCGTTGCCGACCCAGGCGGGCGTCCTGCAGATCCAGGCCAGCATCCGCAACGATGCGCGCTGGCCGCAGGCGTGGCCGGATCTGCGCTTGTCGCTGTCCGATGCCGATGGTCGGGTGATCGGCACCGGCGTGTTCACCCCGGCGCAGTACCTCGGCGAAAACCCGGGGGCCACCGCGCTGGAACCGGGTCAAAGCGCCCGCATCGCCTTCCGCGTGCAGGAGCCTGCCGCATCCACGGTCGCATTCACCTTCGAGTTCCTTTGACCTGGACCTGACCGTCCGGCCGTGGCAGGCCGGGCACGCTCGCGCTAGACTGACGGCAATCACCTCATCCGGTCCGGCGCCCCGCGTGCATGGACCAACCAGATCGGGAACCCCCTTGAACGCTGTCCTTTCTCGTCCTGACAACAGTCGTGGCGCTGCCCGGCCACCGCTGCGCGAACACGTGGCCCAGTCCGTGCGCCGTTACCTGCGCGACCTCGATGGCTGCGATGCGGACGATGTCTACGAGATCGTGCTGCGCGAGATGGAGATTCCACTGTTCGTGGAAGTGCTCAACCACTGCGAAGGCAACCAGAGCCGCGCAGCGGCGATGCTGGGCATCCACCGCGCCACCCTGCGCAAGAAGCTGAAGGAATACGGCATCAGCGCGTAGGCGCGGATGCGTCTACCGCGGAACACCCCATCCGGTAGCGCCGGGCCATGCCCGGCGGCATGGTGATCTGCCGCACTTCGTGCTCGCCGGGCATGGCCCGGCGCTACCACGGCATCGACCAGGGTCAACCACCACCCGCCTTCCAGTAGTAACGCACCACGTGGAAAAACACCGGCGCGGCGAAGCACACTGAGTCCAGCCGATCGAGCATGCCACCATGGCCCTCGATCATGTTGCCCCAGTCCTTGATGCCGCGGTCGCGCTTGATCGCCGACATCACCAGGCCGCCCCAGAACCCCATCAGGTTGATCAGCAGCGACAGGCCGAACGCCTGCAGCGGCGTGAACGGGGTGATCCACCAGAGCGCGGCGCCCAACGCGCTGGCACAGAGCACGCCGCCCACGAAGCCTTCCACCGTCTTCGACGGCGACAGCTTAGGCGCGATCAGGTGCTTGCCCAGCAGCTTGCCCCAGATGTACTGCAGCACGTCCGACGACTGCACCACGATCACCAGGAAGGCGAACAGCAGCACGTTGCGCGCCGGATCGTAGCCCGGCACGCGCAGGTTCAGCAGCAGCGGCACGTGCGAGATGCAGAACACGCAGATCATCAGGCCCCACTGCACCTTCGACGTGCGCTCCAGGTAGTGGGTGGTGTCACCACCGATGGTGGCCAGGATCGGCAGGAACAGGAACGCGTACACCGGGATCAACAGCGTGTACATGCCATACCAGTCGATCCACACCAGGTAGTACTGCCACGGCAGCACGATGTAGAACGCCGCCAGCAACGCGTAGTAGTCCCCCGATCGTGTCGGCGCCAGGGTGATGAATTCGCGCAGTGCGAACAGCGAGATGATGGCGAACAGCACGATCACTCCGGCGCGCCCGAAGAACAGCGCCAGCCCCACCACGATGGCCATCACCCACCACGCGCGGATGCGCGAGACCAGGTTGGCGATCACCGCGCTGGGCTGCCCACGCTGGCGCCAGCGCAGGGTTTCGGACACCAGTGTGGCCAGCACCAGCACGGCGCCTACGCCCGCGAACAGCAGCCCTGTCTGCTGGCCCACGCTTCGCGCGGCAAGATCGCCGGACACATCGATCATGAAGCTCATGCACGGCCTCCGTTCGGGGCCAGGGCCAGCAGCGCCTGCCGGCTGCGCGCCAGGAACGCCGCCTTGTCCTCATCGGCCTGCAGCCGCAGCGGCGTACCGAAGGTCGCCGTGCACAGCAGCGGCAGCGGCAGGAAGCGCCCCTTCGGCATCACCCGCTTGAGGTTGTCGATCCACACCGGCACGAACTCCAGCTCCGGGCGCTGCCGGGCCAGGTGGTAGATGCCGCTCTTGAACGGCAGCAGCGGCTCATCACCGATGTTGCGCGTGCCTTCCGGGAACAGGATCAACGAACAGCCCTCGTCCACCGCGTCACGCAGCACCTGCAGCGGATCCTGGTGGCGGTTGCCGGCCTCGCGCTCCACCAGTACGCCATTGAATACCGCGTCGATCAGGTAACGACGCAGACCGTCGCGCTGCCAGTACTCGGCGGCGGCGACCGGCCGCACCTGGCGCCGCAGCGCCGGCGGCATCGACGACCAGATCAGCACGAAATCACCATGACTGGCATGGTTGCCGTAGTACACGCGGTGCTCGCTGGACGGCGCGCAGCCAACCCACAGCGCGCGTGCGCCGGTCACTACATGGATGGCCGCGCTGCAGGCGCGGGCGATCAGTTCAGCGAACATCGGCACCTCCGGTCAGGTCTGCGGCCACAGCACGGCCAGCAGCAACGCAGCGAACTGCAGCAGCGTGGCGGCGTACTGGCGCATCAGCAGACGCCGCATGCCGGTCCAGCGCGCATCCCAGCCACGCGTCGGCACCTGTGCGTCCAGCCTGCGCAGGCCAGCGGTGTGCAGCGCCTGGTCCACCCGCTGCGCTGCGTCTTCACCCTGCAGGCCCTCCTGCTGCAGCAGGCGCAGCAGGCTGGCGTCCAACTGCACCCGCACCGCGTAGTACGCCTGCACAACACCTGCAACCAGGCTCAGCAGCAGCAGGCCAGCGGCGAACATCGCCAGCCCAGGCTCGATGCCCAGCAACAACAGGGCCACCAGCAGCAGGCCCAGCGACAACGCGGCAGGCACTCGCCCCTGCCGCAGCAGCAGATGCATCATCGGCAGATCGGGCACGGCGCTCATGCAATGGTCTCCTGCGCGGCAGCGGCCGCGATCACCTGTAGATGAACGTCGTGCAGCACGATCGACGGCCGCGCGCCACGCACGATCGACACCGCGTCGGCCACATCGCGCGCACGGCCGGTGCGCAGCAACCAGGTCGCCACGCTGGCCGCGCTACGTGAATACCCCAGCGCACAGCAGACCAGGACGGGGCCATGGCCGCGCAGGCGTTCAATGGCATCTGCCGCGGCGCGCAGCTGCGCCGCCGAGGGCACCACCAGGTCCAGCATCGGCACGCTGGCGTACGCTGCTCCCGGCGCGCGGCAGGACAGCTCCGCACAGGTGTCGACCACGCCCACCAGCGGTGCCGGCAGTGCGGTACCTGGCAGGCGCCCCAGCCAGACAGCGTCGACGACCGGCACCGGCTGCGGCGCGCGGCGCGTCCACAACCGCGAGTTGATCCACGCCGCACCCAGGTACGGTGCCAGCAGCCAGCGCGCGGCCATCGTCAACCGGCCATCGGCGCGCTTCTGGAACACCGCCGTGCCCAGCCCGGCATAGGCCAGCGACACCAGCAGCAACGACACCACGGGCCACAGCAGCCACAATGCGGTGCCGCGCAGCATCACCACCGGCACCAGCAGCAGGCCGGCACCCGACACATACAACGCGGCCAGCCGCCAACGCTTCGGGTCACCGGCAGCCTGCCAGGCGCGCAACGGCGGCGTGCCCTGCTCCGGCCACAGCCACACGCACAACCAGCCCGCCAGCAGCCCGGTGGGAATGTCGATGAAGTGATGCTGGAACGTGGTCAGCACCGAAATGCCGATCAGCAGCGCCCACACATGCAGCACCAGCCGCCAGACCCCGTGCAGGTACTGCGCGAACTTCACCCACAGCACGATCAGCAGCACGATATGCAGCGACGGCGCCTGGTTGAATGGCTTGTCGAAGCCCAGCAGCACGTCGAACAACCAGCCGAACACACCGCCGATTTCCGGCCGTTCGAAGCTGAAGCGCAACGGCCACAACAGGAAGCACGCCACCGCGATCACCTGCGCGCTGAGCAGGCGCAGCGCGTGCCGGTCCAGCTCCAGCCGGCGCCGGCACAGGAAGAACGAGATCGCATAGAACAGGTCGATCGACCAGTACGGCACGATCGTCCACGGCACGAACGGAATCCGCGCCTCCCAGGCAAATGCCATCACCGGCAGCTGGGCATGGCGGCCGGCCATCCAGTTGGCGAAGCCATAGCTGGCGAAGAAGAACGGACCGAGCAGGGCCAGCCACAGCAGGGCGCGCCGCCAGGGGCGCGCCTCGCTGGATGATGCGGTTGCCGCCAGCGTCGCCATCACGCGATCCGTCGTGCCAGCGATACGGTGAAGATGCCGAAGTCATCGATGCGCTGGGCCACCTTCTGGAAGCCGGCCAGGCGCACCAGTTCGTCCATCTCGTGCTGGGTACGGCGGCGCATCACCCACGCCGCGCCACCACGATGGCTGGTCAACGCACGTGCGATGAACTCCAGCTGCGGATGCCACGGCTGCCCGGTATAGGCCAGGTAACCGCCCACCGGCACCGTCGCAGCGATGCCCTGCAGCGAACGCAGCACCGCATCGTTGTCCGGGAACAGTTCGTACAGGCCGGACACCACCGCCAGCGTCGGCGCCGGTTCCACTGCTGCCAGCTGCACCGGATCGAACGCATCGCCCTGTTCGAAGCGGGCGATGTCGGCCGCGCCGAGGCGCTCGATCAAGGCCTTGCCCTGCGTTACGTTCAGCTCGCTGAAATCACGCAGCACGATGCGGTCGGCACGCTGTTCGCCCTGGCCGAGTGCTTCCAGCACGTAACGGCCATGGCCGGCCGCCACGTCCAGCACGCGCACCGGCGCGCCCTGCCCGCGCAGTCGCTGGGCGGCATCGCGCAGCAGTTCCTGCAGGTGCTTGCCGCGCACGCGGATGCCGCGCCAACCGATCGCATCCAGATAGTTGCGGTCGACCATCCGGCCCAGCGGTCCCTTGCCCCGCGCCTCATCACGGTAGATGTAGTCCAGCGTGCTGCCCGAATCGAAGCCGGTCTGCAGGCCCAGCGCGATGCCCTCCGACAGCGTGCCGCCGAAACGCAGGCCACCGCGCACCACGCGCCAACGCAGGTCGGCCAGGCTGTTGCGCTCCGGTGGCCACGACAGGATCTCCGATTCCTCGAAGGTCGGGCCATGCCGATGCGCATCGCGCCGCGACAGCTCCTGCAGCGGTTCGGCAAAGCGTGCCTGGATGAAGCTGCGGACACGCGCCAGCGCCGGTGCACGGTCACGCTCGCCGAGGGTGTCGTGGAAGAAGCCCGGCAGGTGCACGCGCTCCTTGATCGGGCTGGACAGGCGTTCGTAGAAGCGGTCCTGCGGGCCGCGATGCACCACGAAGTCCGAGCCCGATACCAGCAACTGCACCGGCACGCTGATCGCCTGCGCGTCGGCCACGATGCGGTCGGCCGCTTCGTACAGGCCCAGCAGCACGCGCACCGAGATCGGC
The DNA here is from genome assembly GCF_052665395.1 of Stenotrophomonas sp. 3(2025). Lineage (NCBI taxonomy): Bacteria > Pseudomonadati > Pseudomonadota > Gammaproteobacteria > Lysobacterales > Lysobacteraceae > Stenotrophomonas > Stenotrophomonas sp. 3(2025). The sequence continues at coordinate 102,625 of NZ_JBQOIF010000012.1, forward strand.
CGGGTGATCAGCGGATCGGTGCGGTAGCTTTCCACCCGTGCCGGGTCGTGGGTCAGCCACTGCGGCTTGACGTAGCTGTTGACGAAGAAGTTGCCGCGCAGTTTCTGCATCAGCGCCAGTCCAGCGCGTGCGAACGGCACGTACAGCTTCACCTTGAATGCCGGCGAAGCCATCACCAGCGCGCGCAGCCGCGGCGCATAGTCATGCACCCAGGTGGCGGCAACCACCGCGCCCACGCTCTGCGCGATCACCACGATGTCCTCCACCGCGATGCCATGCTCGGCACTGATGTGGGCGATGAAGCTGTCCAGGTCGCGCACCAGCGCCGGGAAGCCCGGTGCGTCGCCGCGTGTGCCGGGCGAGCGGCCATTGCCGCGCGCATCCCACGCGAAGAACGCGGTGTCGGGCAGGTCCAGCTCGTCGACCAGATGGGTGACCCGGCCGGAGTGTTCATGACCGCGATGCAGCAGCACGATGGCCTTGGCCGGCGTGGTTGCCGTCGTGTTCGGCCAATACCGGTAGAACAGCGGTACCTGGTCGAAGCTGTGGAATTCCCGTTCCTGCGCCTGACGCATGCAATCTCCGTATGGATAGGGCGTGTAATCGTGTTGTGCCTACCGCTGCGATATCGCCGCGGCTTCCTTCAATCCCTGGCGTACGCGACGGACCACCGTCACCCCGCACAGCAGTGCGGCCAGTGCGGCGACCGCGCTGACCACGGTCGCGCCTGCCCAGGCAAACGCCAGCAGCAGGCCCAGCACGCCGATCACGAACGCACGGTCGCTCTTGCCCATCGGGCCGTCATAGCGGCGGCTGGCGCCGACCATCAGGCCCAGCACGCCGGCGTACTCGCTCAGCGCGGCGGCCCAGGCCAGCAGCCACAGTGCCTCAGGGCGCACGCCCGGTACGCTGAGCAGGCTCAGGTACAGCGCCGCGTCGGCGATCACATCGCACAACTCGTTCAGATAGGCGCCCAGCCGCGATTGCTGGCCGAATTCGCGGGCCAGCATGCCGTCGACGGCGTTGAGGGCCATGCGCAGCAGCATCCACAGCGGCAGGGCCAGATACAGCAGCGGCTGGGTGGGAGCGCAGCACCACACCGCAGCGGCCACCAGCAGCGAGACCACGGCCGCAGCCACGGTCACCGTATTGGCGGTGATCCCCATGCGGTACAGGCCGTGTACGGCCGGACGCAGCAGGTCCTGGAAACGTCCTTTCAATGCATAGATCGACACGATCTGAACCCGCTAATCCTTGGCAGTGCGGGCACAGCCTACCTGATTGCGACAGCGCCACGTATCGAATTGCGCCCAATGCCGGCCCATGCAGGTACTGCCGGGCGGACCAGGACAGGAGTCGGCACCGGCCAATTTCCCCCACCAGCGCCCGCCACCGGCCCCCACCGCCTACAATATCGGCCCCGCTCCGCTGCCGATTGCCCTGTCCCCATGACTGCTGATCTGTTGCCCGTCCGCCGGGCCCTCCTCTCCGTTTCCGACAAGACCGGCCTGGTCGAGCTGGCCACCGCGCTGGCTGCACGCGGCGTGGAGCTGCTGTCCACCGGCGGTACCGCCAAGGCGATCCGCGATGCGGGCCTGGCCGTGAAGGACGTCGCCGAGGTCACCGGCTTCCCGGAAATGATGGATGGCCGGGTCAAGACGCTGCATCCGATGGTGCATGGCGGCCTGCTGGGCCGCTCCGGCCTGGACGACGCGGTGATGGCCGAGCACGGCATCGGTGCCATCGACCTGCTGGTGCTGAACCTGTACCCGTTCGAATCGGTCACTGCCAAGGCCGACTGCACCCTGGCCGACGCGGTGGAGAACATCGACATCGGCGGCCCGGCGATGCTGCGCTCGGCGGCCAAGAACTTCGCCCGCGTGGCGGTGGCCACCGACCCGTCGCAGTACGCCGAACTGCTGGCCTCGCTGGATGCCAACGACGGCCAGCTGTCGGCCGGCACCCGTTTTTCCTTCTCGGTGGCCGCATTCAACCGCGTTGCCCAGTACGACGCGGCGATCAGCAACTACCTGTCGGCGGTCACCGCCACCGACGCCGCCGTGCCGGTGCGTGCCGAGTACCCGGCGCAGATGAATTCCACCTTCGTGAAGGTGATGGACCTGCGCTACGGCGAAAACCCGCACCAGAGCGGCGCGTTCTATCGCGACCTGCATCCGGTGCCGGGCACGCTGGCCACCTTCCAGCAGCTGCAGGGCAAGGAGCTGAGCTACAACAACCTGGCCGATGCCGATGCAGCCTGGGAATGCGTGCGCCAGTTCGACGCGCCGGCCTGTGTCATCGTCAAGCATGCCAACCCGTGCGGCGTGGCCGTTGGCGCCGGCAACGGCGATGCCTACGAGCTGGCCTACGCCACCGACCCGACCAGCGCCTTCGGCGGCATCATCGCCTTCAACAAGCCGCTCGATGCAGCCACCGCCCAGGTGATCCTGGACCGCCAGTTCGTCGAAGTCCTGATTGCGCCGGACTACGAACCGGCCGCGCTGGAATACGCGCAGAAGAAGGCCAACGTGCGCGTGCTGCGCATCCCGCACGGCGACGGCCTGAACAACTTCGACAACAAGCGCGTGGGCTCCGGCCTGCTGCTGCAGTCGTCGGACAACCGCGGCATGACCCGCGATGAACTGAAGGTGGTCAGCAAGCTGGCACCGACCGAAAAGCAGTTCACCGACCTGCTGTTCGCCTGGAAGGTCGCCAAGTTCGTCAAGTCCAACGCAATCGTCTACGCCAAGGACAACCGCACCATTGGCGTGGGCGCCGGCCAGATGAGCCGCGTCTACTCGGCGCGCATCGCCGGCATCAAGGCGGCCGATGCGAACCTGGTGGTCGAAGGTTCGGTGATGGCCTCCGATGCGTTCTTCCCGTTCCGCGATGGCATCGATGCCGCTGCCGCCGCCGGCATCAAGGCGGTGATCCAGCCGGGCGGTTCGATGCGCGATGCTGAAGTCATCGCCGCCGCCGACGAACATGGCCTGGCCATGGTGTTCACCGGCGTTCGCCACTTCCGCCACTGATTGCTGGAGCGACACGGATGTCTGCCGTCTCTTTGAAACCACTTGCCGTGCTCGCCTTCGCTGGCACGGCCCTGCTGGCAGCCTGCAGGCCGGCCGCCGAACCCGCATCTGCCCCGCAGGCAGATGCGGCAAAGCCCGCCGCCAGCGAACCGGCGGCGCATGTCAGTCGCACCGCGCGGCTGCAGGCGTTCCTGACCGGGCGTTACGGCAAGGACGCCACGCTTTCCGGCCAATGGCGCGGCAGCTGGACCCAGGATGATGAAACGCGCGCGATCGACTGGCAGGTCTGCGCCGAGCAGCCGGTGGTGACCGGCGACAGCTGGCAGCAGCTGCTGGCGGTGTGTGGTGCGCTGGTCGATGGCGCGCATATCGACCCGGGAACGATCGAGTTCTTCGTGCTGCAGCCCAAGGGCGATGGCTTCGGGGTCACCAGTGAGCTGACCGGCGAGCGCTTCGGCAGTGGCGGCCAGCCCGGCACCGCCAGCATCATCCGCGCCGGCAGCGATTTCTATGGCTTCCGCGTCGAGGATGGCTGGTTCGGCCAGGGCTTCTCGCTGCTCTCGCAGACCCTGGTGCTGCCGGGCCCGAAAGGCCTGACCAGCACCGGCAACGTGCGCAGCCACATCGACAACGACGCCCAGTACGAATGCGAGAACGTCGACGCGGCCGCCGACCCCGATACCGCCGAAGATTGCCGCACCCGCCGCTTCAGCATCGATTTCGCACTGCGTTTCGACGACAGCGACCGCGGTGCGCGCATCTGGCCACTGCTGATCGAGGAAACCGGCAACACCTGCGGCGGCAAGCGGGTGCGTCAGCAGCACCGCTTCACCCTGGACCCGAAGTCCTGGACCTACTCCTTCCCCGAATCGCTGCGACGCGAAGGCTGCCAATGACGCACACGCGCCGCCGGGGACCTGGAACTTCCCTTCCCACGCAATCTGGAATCTCGTGATGAACGTACTTGTCATCGGCTCTGGCGGCCGCGAACACGCCCTGGCATGGAAGCTGGCCCAGTCCTCCCGTGTCACTGAAGTGCTCGTGGCGCCCGGCAATGCCGGCACCGCCAACGAAGACAAGTGCCGCAACGTGGCGGTGAAGGTCACCGACATCGATGGCCTGCTCGCCCTGGCCCAGGCCGAAGGCGTGGCGCTGACCGTGGTCGGCCCGGAAGTGCCGCTGGTGGCCGGCGTGGTCGACCGCTTCCGCGCCGCCGGCCTGCGCATCTTCGGGCCGACGGCGGCGGCCGCGCAGCTGGAAGGCAGCAAGGCCTACGCCAAGGATTTCCTGGCACGCCACAACATCCCCACCGCGTTCTATTCGGTGCACACCGAGGTGGACGCGGCACTGGCCTACCTGCGCGAGAAGGGCGCGCCGATCGTGGTCAAAGCCGACGGCCTGGCCGCCGGCAAGGGTGTGATCGTGGCGATGACCCTGGCCGAGGCTGAAGACGCAGTGCGCGACATGCTCTCGGGCAACGCCTTCGGCGATGCCGGCGCACGCGTGGTGATCGAGGAATTCCTCGACGGCGAGGAAGCCAGCTTCATTTCGATGGTCGACGGCATGCATGCACTGCCGATGGCCACCTCGCAGGATCACAAGCGCGTCGGCGACGGCGACACCGGCCCGAATACCGGCGGCATGGGCGCGTACTCGCCAGCCCCGGTGGTCACCCCGGACGTGCACGCCCGCGTGATGCGCGAGGTGGTCAACCCGACCGTGCAGGGCATGATCGCCGACGGCATCCCGTTCACGGGTTTCCTCTACGCCGGCCTGATGATCGATGCCAGCGGCGCGCCGAAGGTGATCGAGTTCAACGTGCGTTTCGGCGACCCGGAAACCCAGCCGGTGATGCTGCGCCTGCAATCGGACCTGGTCGACCTGCTGGACGCGGCGATCGATGGCCGTCTGGACCAGGTGGACGCGCAGTGGGATCCGCGCCCGTCGCTCGGCGTGGTGCTGGCCGCCAGGCCGTATCCGGAATCGCCGATCACCGGCGAGGTGATCTCCGGCCTGGATGATGTGCCGGCAACGGCCAAGGTGTTCCATGCAGGAACGACGCTGGATGCGCAGGGCCAGGTGCTCAGCGCCGGTGGCCGCGTGCTGTGCGTGGCGGCGCTGGGCGACAGCGTGCGCGACGCGCAGGCGAACGCGTACGCGGGCGTGGCGAAGGTGACCTGGGCCAACGAATTCCACCGCACCGACATCGGCTGGCGGGCGATCGCGCGGGAAATCTGAGACCGCGCTGATCCACGCGTGGCGTGGATCAGGATCGCGAAGTAGATCCACGCCATGCGTGGATCCAGCAGGAAAAAAAAGGCCCGGCAATGCCGGGCCTTTCCATTACTCAAACGCTTCGCCGCCTTATGCGGTGAACAGCGCCTTCATCTTCTTCAGCGCGTTCGCTTCAACCTGGCGGATACGTTCGGCCGATACGCCGTACTCGTCCGCCAGCTCCTGCAGCGTCACCTTGCTGTCCGCATCCAGCCAACGGCGGCGGATGATGTCGCGCGAACGCGCATCCAGTTCCGCCAGGCCTTCGCGCAGCAGCTGCATCTGGTTGTCTTCGCTGTCCTCGCGCTCGTAGGCCATCGACGGATCTTCGTCATTGGCCACCAGATACGCAGCCGGCGACGGCGGCGCGTGGTCGCTGTCCTCATCGGTCGGGGCATCGAAACCGATATCACGGCCGGACAGGCGCGACTCCATTTCCAGCACCTCGCGCTCGGACACGTTCAGGTCCTTGGCCACTGCGCTGACTTCGGCCGCGTTCATCCAGCCCAGGCGCTTCTTCGACTTGCGCAGGTTGAAGAACAGCTTGCGCTGCGCCTTGGTCGTGGCGACCTTCACGATGCGCCAGTTCTTCAGGATGAACTCGTGCATCTCGGCGCGGATCCAATGCACGGCGAAGGACACCAGGCGCACGCCCATGTCGGGGTCGAAGCGCTTGACCGCCTTCATCAGGCCGATGTTGCCTTCCTGGATCAGGTCGCCCAGCGCGAGGCCGTAGCCGTTGTAACCGCGGGCCACGTGCACCACGAAGCGCAGGTGCGAGTGCACCAGCTCACGGGCAGCGTCCAGATCGTTGCCGTCGCGGAAGCGACGGGCCAGGTCCTGTTCGTTATCGACCGACAGCACCGGGATCTGGTGCACGGCACCGATATAGGCGTCCAGCGAACCGAGCGCACTGGGAATCGGCAGATTGTTTGCCACAAGGGCAGTAGAGGTGTTCTGGCTCATAGGCACCCATCTTAGCAGTCTGGGATTTGGACTGCTAAAGGAGGAAAAAGTTCCAGCATTCCATTGATGAAACACTGGTCCCAAACAGAACCCTACCGTAGCGCGATTTGATGACAGTGGCGAGCGCGCTTTTCGGGATACACAATCCCTTGCAATTCAACCCACTAGCCCGCAAAACAAGGCCTTACCAGGTCAAAGGCAGCTGAACGGGCGGCGTTTTCGCCCATCAGCTCGGGGCAGCGTTGCCCGCCGTTCAGCCCGATGGCGCCAGCGCCGCCCGCGGCGGCAGCGACCAGTCGATCGGCGCCTGCCCGCGGCGCTGCAGGTACTCGTTGGCCATCGAGAAATGACGGCAGCCGAGGAAGCCGCGGTGGGCCGACAGCGGCGAGGGATGCGGGGCTTTCAGCACGCGGTGGCGGCCGGTATCGATCACCTTGCCCTTCTGCTGCGCGTAGGCACCCCAGAGCATGAACACCAGGCCCTCGCGCTCACGGTTCAACACGTCCACCACATGGTCGGTGAAGCCTTCCCACCCACGCCCCTGGTGCGCACCGGCCTTGCCCTCTTCCACCGTCAGCACCGCGTTGAGCAGCAGCACGCCGCGCTGCGCCCACGGGATCAGGCAGCCGTGGTCCGGGCGGGCTATACCGAGGTCACCCTCGATTTCCTTGTAGATGTTCAACAACGACGGCGGCACCGGCACGCCCGGCTGCACCGAGAAACTCAGGCCATGGGCCTGCCCACGGCCGTGGTACGGGTCCTGGCCGAGGATGACCACTTTCACCTGATCGAACGGGGTCGCATCAAAGGCGGCGAAGATCTGCGGTCCAGGCGGGAACACCGCCGCACCGATGGCCTTGCGCTGCCGCAGGAAGCTGGACAGCTCGCGCATCTGCGGCTGCAGCAGGTAATCGCCCACACGCTGCTTCCAGCTCGGTTCCAGCTGGATCGCCGGGGTGTCCACTACTTCATCGATCATCGCAACACGTCATCGCAACAGGGGTCCATCATTCAACCGGGCCAGCCGCAGCTGGAACAGCACCTTGGTGATCAGCAGGCGCTCTTCGATCGGCTTCAGCACCAGGTCGTTGGCGCCGGCCTGCAGCAGGCCGGTCTGGTTGTGCGGATTGCCATCGCCGGTCATCACCAGCACCGGCAGGCGGCGCTTGCCGTAGCCGAAGTCCACGCGCACGCGCTGCACCACGTCGCGACCACTCAGCTCTCCCTTCAGGGTCACATCGGTCAGCACCAGATCGATGCGATGGCGGCTGCGCCCGAGCGATTCGGCGGTGAGCAGGGTAAACGCTTCTTCGGCGCTGACCACATGCATCACATTGAGCTGCTGGCGCTCGAGCATGCGCTTGGTCGCCTCGGCCACCACCCGGCTGTCCTCGATGTAGAGGATGGTCGCGCCGGGAATGGTCTGCGGCTGCACGTAGCCGCGCACGAAGGTCGCCAGGGCCTCGTGGCCCAGCGATTTGTCGAAGTAGTCGGTGACGTACTCGGTGAAGCGGCGCTGCTCCAGGTGCTGCTGGGCGTCGCCGGAGACCACGATCACCGGCACATAGGCCTGCCCTGCCGCTTCGCGCACCTTCCGCGCCAGCGCCAGGCCGTCGCCATCGCGCAGGGTCAACGAGGTGGTGACCAGATCGACCGGCCCCTGCGCCAGCGCATGCTGTGCGTCTTCGATGCTGTCGCAGCCGATCACCTCCACGCCCGGCAGATCGCGCTGCAGGACGTCGGCGATCAGCTTGCGCACCAGCTTGGAGCCGTCAACCACCATCACCCGCGTCGCGGGCCCTTCAAGGTGCTTCAGCGCTTGCGGTTGCATGCCGGTCTCAGGTGTCGGTCGGGCGGGTCTGGCGGAGGAAGTGGCCGGTCACCAGCCATGCGCCCAGCCAGCCCAGCAACAAGGTGCCAAGCAGCACCAGGCTGCCATGCAGCAGGTCCAGGCCATGCAGCACGAACGGGCTGCCGTAGCTGCGCGACAGCTCGGCCAGCGGCGCGCGCAGGGCGGCACCGGCAATGCCGATCAGGCCCAGCGCGACCGCACCGGCGCCCAGGCCATACCAGGCGCCCAGGTACAGGAACGGGCGGCGGATGAAACCATCGCTGGCGCCGAGCAGCTGCAGCACGCCGATTTCCTCGCGGCGGGCCTGGATGTCCAGGCGCACGGTGTTGCCGACCACCAGCGCGGCACCGGCGCCGAGCAGCACCGACAGCACCTGCACCAGCCGCGCACCGAAGGCCAGCCAGGCATCCAGGCGCTGCCGCCACAGGGCGTCGTGCTGCACCAGGTCGGCACCGGGCAGACTTTCCAGCGCGCGTGCCAGCCGTGCATCGTCCTGGCCCTGGCCCGGGGTGACCACCAGCAACGAGGGCAACGGGTTGTCGTTGAGTGCGTCGATGGCTTCGCCGAGGCCGGCCTGCCGCAGTTCCTCCAGGCCCTGCTCCGGCGTGCGCACGGTGACACTGGCCACGTCCGGGCGATCGCGCAGTTCCCCGGCCAGGCGCAGCGCACCCGGGCCGTCGACGTCCGCCTTCAGGAAGACGTTGATGTCGCGCGACTGCTGCACGCTGCCGGCAAACTGCTTGAGGTTGTCCAGCGCGATCGACAGGCCCAGCGGCAGCGCCAGGGCCAGCGCCATGACCATCACGGTCAGCAGCGTCGCCCACGGTTTGCGGCAGGCGCGGCCGAGGCTGAACACTACGCTGTGCACGTGATGCTGGAACCACACGCCCAGGCGCGACGGCGCAGCAGCTTCGGTGTTTTCGTTCTTGGCCATGGTTACTCCGCCAGATCCTGCGGCGAGATGTCGTCCACCAGCCGGCCGTGGTCGAGGATCAGCACGCGCTTGCGCATGTGGCGCAGCAGCGGCAGGTCATGGCTGACCACCAGCACGCTGGTGCCGCGCGCGGGCAGCTCGGCAAACAGGGACATGATCTCGGCCGCCAGGGTTGGATCGAGGTTGCCGGTCGGCTCGTCGGCCACCAGCAGCTTGGGCTCGCCGACGATCGCCCGGGCGATGCCGACGCGCTGCTGCTCACCGGCCGACAGCTGCGAGGGCAGCGCCTTCTCGCGGTGGCCAAGGCCCATGCGCTCGAGCACCGAACGCACGCGCTTGTTGATGTCGCCGCGGCGGGTGCCGCGCAGGATCAGCGGCAGGGCCACGTTCTCGGCAATGGAGCGGTCCATCAGCAGGCGGTGGTCCTGGTAGACCGCGCCGACCGCGCGTCGATGCCGCGGCACATCACCGCCGCGCACCTTCAGCAGGTTGCGCTCGTCGAACATCACCGCGCCGCGGCTGGGCCGCTCGTCCAGGTGGATCAACTTGAGCAGGGTGCTCTTGCCCGCCCCGGAGTGACCGGTGACGAACAGCATTTCGCCCGGCGCGACCTCGAAGCTGACATCGGTCAGGGCTTCGTGGCCACCGGCGTACTGTTTGCTGACATTGTCGAAGCGCAGGACACTCATGCCCCGATTATGCAGGACCGGCGCTACCGGCTTAATTGCCCGACAGCATCCGGCGGATCTTGCGGCCGATACGGGTCAGGAACGAGTCGCCGGCATCGGCGCTGGTGCGCACCGGCTTGGCCACCACCTGCACCGGAGTGACCGGGCTGGCGCCGTTGCCGGCGTTGCTTGCCACAGCTTCGCCACCCTCGACCGGACGGCCGTGTCGACGACGACGACGCTTGCGCGGCTTGCGCTCACCATCCACCGCACCTTCCGGCGCAGCTTCGGCGCGCGGCGGACGCGGGGCCTGTACAGCGGCGGCTTCAGCCGTCACCGCACCCTCGACTGCGGCGGCAGCAACCTGCTCACCTTCCACACGCGGCTTGCGCGGGCCACGCGGACGGCGTTCGCCGCTGCGCTCGCCATCGCGGCTGCCACGGCCACTGCCGCCACTGCCGGAACGACCGCCACTACGGCCGCCGCCACGACGCTCTTCCTCGGCGGCGCGCGCTTCGCGTGCTTCGCGGAAGATCTGGCCGACGCTTTCGTTCTCGTCGCCTTCCTCGCCCGGTGCCGGGGCGGCACGCTCAGGGCGCGGCAGCGAAGTCAGGATCTCGCTGGTGACCGCTTCGACCGGGATCTTCTGTTCGATGTAGGCCTCGATGTCCGGCAGGCCCATCGCATAGCGCTCGCAGGCGAAGCTGATGGCATCGCCTTCCTCGCCCAGGCGGGCGGTACGGCCGATGCGGTGCACGTAGTCTTCGGCGTCGAACGGCAGGTCGTAGTTGTAGACGTACTTGATGCCGTCGATATGCAGGCCGCGGGCGGCCACATCGGTGGCCACCAGGATTTCCAGCTGCCCCTTCTGGAAGCGGTTGAGCAGGCTCTCGCGCTTCTTCTGCGGCACGTCGCCGGACAGCACGCCGACGCGGTAGCCGGCGCGCTCCAGCGAACGGGCCACGCGCTCGACGAACACCTTGGTGTTGACGAAGACCATGGTGCGCGCGCCTTCGCTGCGCGACAGCAGGCCCAGCAGCAGCGGAATCTTCTCTTCGTCGGCCGGGAAGTAGATGCGCTGGCGCACGCGCGCGGCGGTGATGGTCTCGGCTTCGACCACCAGCTTCTGCGGCTCGTTCATGTGCTCATAGGCCAGCTCGAGCACGCGATGGCTCAGGGTGGCGCTGAACAGCAGGGTCTGCCGGGTGGAGCGCTCGGGCATGCGGCGCAGCAGGAAGCGGATGTCCTTGATGAAGCCCAAATCGAACATGCGGTCGGCTTCGTCCAGCACGCAGATCTCGCAGGCGTGCAGCGAAACCACCTTGTGCTGCTTGACGTAGTCGATCAGGCGGCCGGGGGTGGCGATGATCACGTCCACGCCCTGCTGCAGGATCTCGCGCTGCTTGTCGTAGTCAACGCCGCCGTAGACCAGGGCGAAGCGCAGGCCAAGCTCGGAACCGAACTTCACCGCATCCTTGTGGATCTGGATGGCCAGTTCGCGGGTCGGCGCCAGGATCAGTGCGCGCGGGTCTTCCGGCTTGCGGTCGGCCAGTGCCGGGCGGGTCAGCAGGCGGTTCACGACAGCGACCAGGAAGGCCAGCGTCTTGCCGGTGCCGGTCTGGGCCTGGCCGGCGACATCGCCGCCGGGCAGCGCGACCGGCAGGGTCAGCGCCTGGATGGGCGTGCAGCGGGTGAATCCGGCTCCTTCAAGACCGGCCTGCAGGGCCGGATGCAGATCAAAGGAGGAAAAAGTCAAATCGGTCAGCGGTTTGTCGCTCATGTGTCCGTCTTGGTATGGCCACGCGCCTGCGAGCGGCGGCACTGAAATCTGTCTGGGGCTCCGTCGCAAACTGCGGCCCCTGCGGCGGGTCGGGCTGGCCGGGACTCTCGGGTCCGCGCGCCGCACAATGCCCCAGTTTACCGCACTCGGGCCGGCAAACCGGAATCCGCCGTCTCACCCCATACGGAGACGCACCTCTTCACCCCGCAGTACCGCGCTTGAACAGCGGCGCGGGCTCCCATGGCCTATCGCGCCGACACCCCCATTTCAGGCGGGGACAGTGAAATCGGACACCTACCGTGCTCACCCCCGATCACGATACGCTGGGTTCCAGCCAGCACCTGTCCCCGCCCTGCGATAGGGGTACACTGCCGGCCGTGAGCGTCCAGGCATCCCGCCGAACGCACCGTGGCAGTCGGCCGCGAGGCAACGACGAGGGTCACGCCACCGGGCATGGCCCAGTTCACCCACCTCCGGCCTGGCCGGGTGCAATCCAAGACGAGAAACCAAGATGAGCGACAAGGTTGTACACGTCGGCGATGCCGACTTTGATAGCGCCGTACTGAATTCCAAGGAACCGGTGCTGGTCGATTTCTGGGCCGAGTGGTGTGGTCCGTGCAAGATGATCGCCCCGGCGCTGGATGAACTAGCCGATGCCTACCAGGGCCGCGCCAAGATCGCCAAGGTCAACGTGGACAACAACCGCGCCCTGGCCGCCAAGTACCACGTGCGTTCGATTCCCTACCTGGTCGTCTTCAAGGACGGCGAGAAGGTTGGCGAGCAGATTGGTGCCGTTGGCAAGGCCCAGCTGGCCGGCCTGCTGGACAAGGCTCTGGCCTGATCCCGCAGGTTACCGGCAGCCGTTTTCCACGGCTGCCGGGCGGGCGCCCCCGCGCCTGACTGAATACCGTATCCGGCGACCCTTGCGTGGCGCCGCAGGCCGATGATAGTGTCGGCATATCCGGCCGCGTTCGCGTGCCGCATCTTCTGGACGCAGTCTCTTCCAGACCCATTCCCAATGTTCGCCGCCCCAGCCGGGCGCTCGCACCTTCAAGCGAGGAATAACGCTCTTGTCCGATAACACTTCCGAAACCGGTAGCGCTGAAGCGCCCGCCGAAAAGCGCGTGCGCAAAGCCCGCGTGACCAAGGCTGCCGCTCCGGCCGCCGCCGAAACCAGCGCCGCCCCGGCGCAACCTGCCCTTCCGCTGGCAGCCGCGCCCGAAGCGCCGGCACCGGCCGCAGCGCCTTCCGCGCCGAGCGCACCCGCCGCCGAGGCCCCTGCCAGCAGTGGCGGCGGCGAAGGCGGCGAGGGCCGCGAATCCGGCCAGCCACGGCAGTCGCAGCAGAACAACCAGGGCGGTGGCCAGAACCAGAACCCCTACAACCAGGGCGGCCAGCAGGGCCAGCAAGGCCAAGGCAACCGCCGTGACCGTTTCCGCAATCGCCGCGACCGTGATCGCAATGGCGGCGGTGGTGGCAACGGCGGTCGCTTCCGCGACGACGGCATGCCCAACGACAACGGCGAACAGCAGCCGTTCGTACCGCGTCCGCACGCCAACGTGCCCGAAGGCTTCCCGGTCTATTCGCTGAGCGACCTCAAGCGCATGCCGGCCCAGAAGCTGCTGGAGATCGCCGAGCAGCTGCAGATTTCCGAAGGCGTGGCCCGTGCCCGCAAGCAGGACGTGATCTTCGCGCTGTTGAAGGTGCTGACCCGCCACGGCGACGGCGTTGCCGCCGACGGTGTGCTGGAAATCCTGCCGGACGGCTTCGGCTTCCTGCGCGCGGCCGAGGCCAGCTACCTGGCCGGCCCGGACGACACCTACATTTCGCCCAGCCAGATCCGCCGCTTCAACCTGCGTACCGGCGACCACCTGTCCGGCCGCATCCGCTTCCCGAAGGACGGCGAGCGCTACTTCGCGCTGTCGATCGTGGACACCATCAACGGTGAGCCGCTGGAAGCGTCGAAGAACAAGGTGCTGTTCGAGAACCTGACCCCCCTGTTCCCGCGTCGCCGCTTCACCCTGGAGCGCGGCAACGGTTCGTCGGAAGACATCACCGGCCGCATCCTCGACCTGATGGCACCGCAGGGCAAGGGCCAGCGCTCGCTCATCGTGTCCCAGCCGAAGGCCGGCAAGACGATGATGATGCAGCAGGTGGCCACGGCCATCACCACCAACCATCCGGACGTGCACCTGATCGTGCTGCTGATCGACGAGCGCCCGGAAGAAGTGACCGAAATGCAGCGCACCGTGCGCGGCGAGGTCATCAGCTCGACCTTCGACGAACCGGCCGCGCGCCACGTGCAGGTGGCCGAAATGGTCATCGAGCGCGCCAAGCGCCTGGTCGAGCACAAGAAGGACGTGGTGATCCTGCTCGACTCGATCACCCGCCTGGCGCGCGCCTACAACAACGTCGTGCCGAGCTCGGGCAAGGTGCTGACCGGTGGCGTGGACGCCAACGCCCTGCATCGCCCCAAGCGCTTCTTCGGTGCCGCGCGCAACGTGGAAGAAGGCGGCAGCCTGACCATCATCGCCACCGCACTGGTCGATACCGGCTCGAAGATGGACGAGGTGATCTACGAAGAGTTCAAGGGCACCGGCAACAGCGAAGTGCACCTGAGCCGTCGCATCGCTGAAAAGCGCGTGTTCCCGGCCATCGACATCAACCGTTCGGGCACCCGTCGCGAAGACCTGCTGATCGAGCCGGAGCTGCTGCAGAAGATCTGGATCCTGCGCAAGCTGCTGCATCCGATGGACGAAATGACGGCGATGGAATTCCTGCTGGACAAGATGAAGAACACCAAGTCCAACGACGAGTTCTTCGGTTCGATGAAGCGCTGATCGCGCGGCATTGATGGAATACGGAAAGGCCCCGCAGTGCGGGGCTTTTTCTTTGGGTGGCGGCAGGACAAACGGCTTCACTTCGCGGCCCGATGATTTGGCGATAATCTGCGGGACAAATGCCTGACTCTCCGCCCCGGCCGTGCTGGCCGGGCCGCCGATTCCCGCTGTTGCCCCATCCGGAGGATCCGGCGGGTCCAGCCCTGCCCGATCCTTCAACTGCATGCGCACACTGTCCCCCCGGCTCAACCTGGGCAAGCTGATCCTTGCCCTGGCCCTGCTCAGCGCCGTCATCGCCCTGGCCAATACGCTGCTTGCCAGCTATCGCGTGCAGCGCGACCAACTGGTGGGCAACACCCTGGAAGCCAACCGCGTGTACGCCACCAAGCTGGCCGAGACCACGCAGAACTTCCTGCTGGCCGCGCAGCAGCAGCTGGCCTATGCCGCCACCCGGCTTGGCGACAGCGACATGGATCCGGCCCAGGCGCAGGATGAGGCCCGTCGCCTGCAGCTGCAGTCCAGCAGTTTCAACTCCTCGCTGGTGGTGGCCAACGACGGGCGGGTGATCGCGACCTCGCCGCAGAGCCTGCAGCTGCAGGGCGAGATCCTGCGCAGCGCTGGCAACAAGGCAGCGTTGGAACGGCGCCAGCCGATGATCAGCGATCCCTACCAGTCGGCCACCGGCAAGCTGCTGATCTCGATCTCGCACCCGGTATTCGACCGCAGCGGCCAGTACCGGGGCTATGTCAGCGGCACGCTGTACCTGCGCCAGCGCAGTGCACTCAACACCCTTCTGGGTACGCACTACTACCGCGATGGTTCCTACCTGTACGTGGTGGACCGCCATGGCCGCCTGATCTATCACAACAACCCCAAGGAAGTGGGCACCTACGCGTTGAACAACCCGGCGGTGAAAGAAGTGATGCGCGGCCAGCGCGGTGCGCAGCAGGTGCGCAACAACCACCGGGTGGCGATGCTGGCCGGTTACGCGCCCGTGGCGGCAACCGGCTGGGGCATCGTCGCGCAGCGCCCGACCGAGGCGACGCTGCAGCCGCTGTCTCGCCTGATGTCGGCGGTGATCTGGAATGCCATTCCGCTGGGCGTGTTGTCGCTGCTGATCACCTGGTGGTTCGCCCGCCGCATTTCGTTGCCGCTGTGGCAGCTGGCGCGCAACGTGCAGGACGGCGAAGATACCGGCAACGCGATCAGCCACGTCAATGGCATCCGCGCCTGGTACTTCGAGGTGGCGCAGCTGAAACAGGCGGTGCTGTACAGCTTCAATGCGCTGCAGGACCGGATCGGCACGCTCAACCGCGCCAGCCGCACCGATCCGCTGACCGGACTGCTCAACCGCCGCGGGTTGCAGCAGGCGCTCGACGCGCTGCAGGCGCAGGGCCTGCCGTTTGCGATCCTGACGCTGGATATCGACCGCTTCAAGTCGATCAACGACAGCCACGGTCACGACGTCGGTGATGCGGCCATTGCACATATCGCCGAACAGATGCGGCGGCATTCGCGCGAGACCGACGTGCTGTGCCGCGCCGGTGGTGAGGAGTTCCTGGTGCTGCTGCCGGGCGTTGGCATCGAAGCGGCCCGGCAGACCGGCGAGCGCCTGCGCCAGGCCATCGCCGACGAACCGTTCGCTCCGGTGGGCACCATCACCGTGTCACTGGGCGTGGCCCACTTCCCCAGTTTCCATACCGATCCGGAACAGGCACTGCGCTTGGCCGACAAGGCCCTGTACCTGGCCAAGGAACAGGGCCGCAACCGGGTGGTGGTGTACCCGCACGCCGATTGAGCACATCGATTCAAGCGGGATGCGCCGGGGCAGGCCCGGTGCATCCCGCAATCACGCATCAGCCCAGCGGGGTGAGCAGGCGCGGGCCTTCCTGCGCCCGACCGACCATGTACACACCGCCTTCGGGCAGCAGATCGGTTCCGGCGACCTGGATTTCCTCACCGGTCTTCCACGGCGCCTGCTGGCGCGGGCCGGGAATGTACGCGCTCCAGCGGCCGTAACGCTCGCTCTGCTTGTCGAAGAAATAATTGACCGGCACGCGCACGGTCCAGAAGTCCCGGTCCTTGTCCTCGCCGGTAGTGGGCGGGTTGAAGGTCCATTCGCGGGCGCTCCTGACGCTGGCCTTGGCAAGCACGTCGCGCAGCTGGTTCATCGTACGCTCGGGACCGACCACGGTCAGGTTGGTCTGCTCGGCAATTACGTCAGCTACCTTGCCATCACGCCCGACCTTGACCAGAAGCATGACAGTGCCCTGCCCGCGGATCGATGCCGCCTGCGGTGGGTAGACCGGTGCGCGCGACTTCGCTGCGGTGACGTCATCGGTGCTCGGCGCACTGGATCCGCCGAGCTTGCCGAAGCGGGCATCAACCACCCGTACCTGCATGCTGTTGCCCTCCATGTTGCCGGCAATCAGACGCAGGTGGACGGTAGTACGGGCAGGCATCGGCTTGCCGTCGACCAGCGTCGGCTCAAAGCGCCAGCTCTGCACCGCCTTGTCGACGAACCCCGCTACGCCAGCATCAACCTTCTCGCGGTGATCGAGCTGGAACCCTTCAACCTGGCCTTCGCGGCCGATGTCGATGACGCCACTGAGGGTCATGCTGGCCTCGGCCTGCCTGCGTACCTCGCGCGCGGTCTGTGCATCGGCGGTATCGATCAGGGCGGCGCCGCCAGACACCGCAAGGGCCAGTGCCAGGAAAAGAGAAGAACGCATCATTGCCGATCCTTGGTGATGAAAGTGCCGAGATTACCTGAGTTCCTCGCCGTCGGCGCGGCCAATCACGCCAACCGCTGCGCAGCCGAATACGGTGGCGTGTCCGGATAATCGCCCGCCGCAAAGCGCACCTGCAGCCCCTGCCACCAGGCGGGATCGAACAGATGGCGGTAGTGCTCGCGCACCGCTGCCAGTTCCTGCGCCGGCAAGCCCATGAACGGCCCGAACCGCTCGGGGAAGACATCGCGCGGACCGACATGGAACCAGGGCTCATCGGCCATCGCTTCCTCTGCGGAGCTTGGCTTGGGCCAGGCCCGGAAGACGCAGTCGCTGACCAGGCACAACTCGTCGTAGTCGTAGAACACGGCACGGCCGTGGCGCGACACGCCGAAATTCTTCGGCAGCATGTCACCGGGGAAGATGTTGTTGCGCGCCATGTCGGTGATCGCCTGCGCGTAGTCGAGTACCGCTGCGCGCACGGCCTCGCCAGCCTGTTCGCGCAGATAGAGGTTCAGTGGCCGGAAGCGACGCTGCACGTAGCACAACGCGATCTCCACCTCGTCGCCATCCACGCGCACGCTCTGCGCACACTGCTGCAGCAGTTCGTCCAGCAGCACCGGGGCGAAGCGTTCGCGCGGGAAACGCAGGTGCCGGTAGGGCTGTGCGTCAAGCAGGCGACCGACACGGTCGAGGTTGAACACCAGGGCGTACTTCTCCTCCACCTGCTGCCGCGACATCGTCTTGGGCCAAGCGAAACGATCACGGATCAGCTTGAACACCAGCGGGTAGCTGGGCAGGGTGAACACCGCCATGACCATGCCCGGCGTGCCCTCGGCATGCGCCAGACGCTCGTTCGGGTGTTCATTGAAGTGGCGGAAGAACGTCCGGTAGCGCTCGGTCTTGCCCTGCTTGGCGCGCCCGAGCACGGTATAGATCTCGTCGATCGGCTTGCCCGGCAGCAGGCTGCGCAGGAACACCACCGCATCGCCAACCGTGCCCAGGTCGGCCTGGAAATAGCTGCGCGACACGCCGAACAGATGGGCCACATCGCGACGCCGGGTCAGCACGGCATCGGCGCGCAGGCCCCGGTCGTCGTTGACCAGCGCGATCACGCACGGCGAGAAACGGTGTTCACCGAACACGCGCCCGACCAGATAGGCGCGACGCTCGCGGTAGAACACGGTATCGAGCAGTTCAATGCTGCGTACCGGCGTGTCGCCCCAGTGCGCCAGATCGTCCTGCAGGCGCACGGCGATGGCGGCGGCACAGCGCAACTGGTGCGCATACGGAACATCGAAGCGGTAGTCGGCCAGCACCCGTTGCAGCGCCTCTACCGGCCGCGTCGGCGAGACCGCGTAGGTGTGGCGCGCCACCGGATGGGTGATCGCATCGGAGGGCTCGACATCGAAGGCGATGAACTCCACTTCCGGATCCACACCGCGGATGGCGAACAGCCGCCGCGACAGCGTATTGTAGAAGGTCTTGTAGAGCTCGGCGTCGATCAGGCCCTGCAGCAGGGCACTGAAGTGCGCGTGCACCTGCAGCCACAGCGCGCGATCGCTGATGGCGTCACCGGCCAGCCGCCGCAGCGCATCCATCTGCTCGGCGATGCACTGGTCGTACAGGGCGATGCGCTCCACCGCATCGTGGCGCGCCGCCGCCCAGTCGCGCTGCTGGAAACGCACCCGGGCGCGCGCCGTGATCGCGGCGAAGCGGGCGTGATACTGCTCGAAACCATCGCGGATGGCCTCGGCGATGCGCGGTGCGAGTTCGGTTGCAGTGACAGGATCGGACATGCACGACGTATCCGGGGGAACCGACCTCACCATACGCTGGCGTGGGGTAGCTTGTGTAGAGCCGAGCCACGCTCGGCTGCTGCTGCCTCAGAGAACCAGACAAACGCAACCATTCCTACAGACCCCGGGCGACTGCATTGCCTACTCTTTCAGGCCCATAACGGCATGAGGTGACGCATGCAGCAAATGACCCTGATCCCACGCATGGAGGAAGGCAACGTAATCCCGCAACGGGTACGCGACGGCTACATCAGCGCGACGGCGCTCTGCCAGTCAGTGGGCAAGCGCTGGTCGGACTATCGGTCGCTGAAATCCACCGGTGAGTTCATCGAGGAGCTGACCCTGCAGACCGGCCTCCCGGAGGACCAGCTCATCCATGTGGTGTCCGGGGGCAATGCGGCGATGCAGGGCACCTGGATCCACCCTTACCTGGCCATCAATCTCGGCCAATGGTTGTCACGCAAATTCGCGGTGAAGGTGTCGCAATGGGTGGTGGAATGGCAGCAGGGCCGGGCGAACGCCGTCATGCCCGCCCACATCGAGCGCTACATGCAGAACCGCTCGAAAGTGCCCTACACGCATTTCTCGATGTTGAACGAGCTGACCCTGAACCTGATCGCGCCACTGGAGCAGGCGGGCTATACGCTGCCGCAGGAGCTGGTGCCGGACATCTCCGAGGGCCGGTTGTTCTGCAAGTGGCTGCGCGATCACAAGGGCATCGATCCCAACACCTTCGACACCTATGAGCACAGCTATCCAGACGGCCGCAACGTGCAGGCAAAGCTCTATCCGAACGAGCTCTACGAAGACTTTCGCCGGCACTTCAACGAGACCTGGCTCCCACTGCATGCGCCCAGATACTTTGCTGCGCGCGACAGGCAGGCGCTGACCTTCGTACGCACGCTTCTGCTGCCTTCGACATGACATCACAGCGGACCGATCCCTGGGCTGCCGTGCAGCACCAGGGATCGGTCCCACCGAGCCGGCTCAGATCGCCAGTTCGGCCTCCACGTCCTGCACCTTGCGCCGCGCCAGGGCGAGGTTGGACTTGGTCCGGTCCAGCACGATGTAGAAGAACAGGCCCTTCTTCTTCGCCACCGGGCGCATGATGTGATACGCCTTGCCGAGCGAGATCAGGATGTCCTCGATGCCATCGTTGAGGTTGAGCGAGGCGGCGGTTTTCATCTTCGCGCGGATCACTTCGGTGTTGCCGGCCGCCGCCACTTCCATGTCCATGCCCGAACCGGCCTCGCCCAGCAGCATGCCGCTTTCGTAGTCGACCAGCGCCACGGCCTGCGCGCCATCGATACCCATCAGTGCAGTCAACGAATCATTCAATCCAGCCACGTTGCACCCCTCTCAATGTTGGTTCGAGCCCCTCGTTCCCCTGCGGCCGGGCTCACGATCCGCTGAGTTCGGCCAGGATCGCCTGGCCACATTCCCTGCTCTGCCACAGCACCTGGCCGATCACGCTGCGCTGGTCGCAGGCCGCCATCAGCAGCAGCGGCGCGCGCGCCTCGGCCTGGATGGCCAGCATCAGCACCTTGCCGCCGGCGGCCTCCAGCATCAGCGTCTGCAGATCGCCCAGTGCCAGTTCGCGCCCCACTGCTGCGGCCAGGGCCAGCATCGCGCTGGTCATCGCCGCCAGGCGTTCGCCACGCCCCTCCGCACCTGCGCTGACCAGGGAAAAGCCATCGACGCTGGCCAGCACCACGGTGCGCACCCCTTCCACCCGCTGCTGCAGGTCCTGCAGCAGCGGCCGCAGGCGCTCGCGCTGCTGCGCGTCCGGCAACGGCGTGCCTTGTCCATCAGCCATGTGCGGCCACCAGTGCATGCGATTCCATTTCGCTCATCAGTACGTCCATCAGCAGCAGTCCTTGTTCGCGATCACGGGCATCCACCGCCAGCAGCGGCAGCGGCTGGCCATCGAGCCGGGCGCGCTCGGCCCAGTCATCCAGTGCCGCTGCCGGCACCTGGTCAAGATGGGTCAACGCCACCACCAGGGCCAATGCAGGGCCGAACGGGCGCAGCACCTGCAGGTAGGCGTCCAGCTCAGCGGCCACCCCGGCGCGGCGCGCGTCCAGCAGCAACACCGCACCGCGCGCACCCTGCAGCAGGATCGGCCACAGGAAATCAAAGCGCTGCTGGCCAGGCGTGCCATACAGGCGCAGCCTCTCGCCGTTGGGCAGGTCGATATCGGCGTAGTCCAGCGCCACCGTGGTCGAAGCCTTGTCGGCACCCGCGCGGTCGCTGTTGGCCACGTCGGTGTCGACCACCGCACCGGCGGCGATGCTGCGGACCAATGTCGACTTTCCGCTGCCCATGCCACCGAGCACCACCACCTTGTGCTCACGCATCGCGATCACTCCCGCGCAGCGTGCGCCACAGGCGTGCGAGCAGGCCGTTGTCGGCAGTGTTGGCACGCGCACCCGCCAGCGGTACCGCAGGTGCGACCTGCAGCTGCGCATAGCCGCACAGGTAGGCGGCGTGGATGAAATCGCGCACGGCGGCGGCGGGAAGATCCAGCAGCATCGCGCATTCGTCCACCGTGCAGGCACGCTTGAGCAGCAGCGAACATAGACGGAAGCCATCGTGATCGTGGCCAAGCACGCGGAAGTCCGGCCAGCGCAGCAGCTTCACCGACGCCCCGCGCAGGCGCTCATCCAATGCCTGCCAGTGGCGGCTGCGCTGCGCCCATTGCCACAGCAACGGACGCAACGGCAGTCGCGTGCGGTCACCCGCCAGGGCCTGCAGCTGCGCCGGCAGCAGCGCATCGAGATAAAGATGCTCGAAGCCTTGCGCCAGCCGTTCCACCAGCACCGTCGCCGGCTCGTGCAGCAGCACCGCCTGGTCCTGTTCCAGATCCAGCAGCAGCAGCGGCTCTGCGCCCTCGCCCAGCAGCGCCTGGCCCTGCCGCGATGGCAGCCGCTCGCGCAGCAGGCGGGTGATGGCGTGCGCGCCGTCAGCCAGGCGGATTGGTGTCGCATCGGTGCCGGTCTGCATGCCGCGCAGCGCCCGTCCTATCGCGCCATCATCCAGTACGTCCTGGCCGCCATCGCCTTCGCGCAACTGGCCGCCGAGGTCCTCGATCCAGCAGTGCAGGCGGGGGCGCTGCTGGCGCATGCGCAGTGCCGCGTTGCGCAGCGCCGGCGTATCGCGGATCACCAGCAGATCGCAGTCGTCCAGGTCCTGGCTGCGGCGGATCTGCCCGTCCGGCAGCGCCGAGGCCAGCCGCAGCCTCTGCAGCAGGGCCTGTTCACCCTGGATGTCGGTTCCCACTACGAGCACGCGTGCCATCCGTGTTCCCCGTGCGACCACCTCCCCGGCGGTCTCGCATCGCCAAGGCTAGGCCATGGCTTGCCGCCATCGTCGTGATCGACTGCTCATATTGGTGGCAGTGGTGAACATGCATGCATCCGTTCTGCGACGGCCATCGCGGGCAAGTTTCATGCCGTGTTGACGGCGTTCCGACAGATGACGGATTTCACGGTTCCGGGCCCGAGTACATCCACGCCATGGGTGGGGTCAGATCCCTCTGCGGTGCAGAGGGATCTGACCCCAGGCGGGCAAAAAGAAACCCGCGCCGAGGCGCGGGTTTCTTTCCAGGTCTCAACCGGGCGGCGATGAATCAGCCGCGCAGCTGCTCCAGCGCGGCATTGAAGGTCGCGCTCGGACGCATCGCGGCAGCGGCCTTGGCCACGTCCGGACGGTAGTAGCCGCCGATGTCCACGGCCTTGCCCTGCACCGCGATCAGCTCGTCAACGATCTTCTGCTCGTTGTCGGCCAGCGCCTTGGCCAGCGGAGCGAAGCGTGCCTGCAGCGCGGCATCTTCGTTCTGCGCTGCCAGGGCCTGCGCCCAGTACAGGGCGATGTAGAAGTGGCTGCCACGGTTGTCGATGCCACCGAGCTTGCGCGAGGGCGACTTGTCGTTGTCCAGGAACTGGCCGTTGGCCTCGTCCAGCGCCTTGGCCAGCACGCGGGCGGCAGCGTTGTCGTAGCGGTTGCCCAGGTGCTCCAGCGACGCGGCCAGGGCCAGGAACTCACCCAGCGAATCCCAACGCAGGTAGTCCTCTTCGACGAACTGCTGCACGTGCTTCGGCGCCGAACCGCCAGCACCGGTCTCGAACAGGCCGCCACCGGCCATCAGCGGCACGATCGATAGCATCTTGGCGCTGGTGCCCAGCTCCATGATCGGGAACAGATCGGTGAGGTAATCGCGCAGCACGTTGCCGGTCACCGAAATGGTGTCCTCGCCCTTGCGGATGCGGGCCAGCGAGAAGGTGGTCGCTTCCACCGGCGGCAGGATGCGGATATCCAGGCCGGTGGTGTCGTGGTCCTTCAGGTACGTCTCGACCTTGGCGATGACCTGCGCGTCGTGGGCGCGGGCGGCGTCCAGCCAGAACACGGCCGGGGTGCTGCTCAGGCGCGCGCGTTCGACGGCCAGCTTGACCCAGTCCTGGATCGGCGCGTCCTTGGTCTGGCACATGCGCCAGATGTCACCGGCTTCCACGGCGTGTTCGAACACCACGTTGCCAGCCTCGTCGGTGACCTTGACCACGCCGTCGGCAGCGATCTGGAAGGTCTTGTCGTGCGAGCCGTACTCTTCGGCCTTCTGCGCCATCAGGCCGACGTTGGGCACCGAGCCCATGGTGGCCGGGTTGAAGGCACCGTTGCTGCGGCAATCATCGATGACGGCCTGGTACACACCGGCATAGCAGCGATCCGGAATGACCGCCTTGGTGTCCTGCAGCTTGCCTTCGGCATTCCACATCTTGCCGGAGTCGCGGATCATCGCCGGCATCGAGGCGTCGACGATCACGTCGCTCGGCACGTGCAGGTTGGTGATGCCCTTGTCCGAGTTGACCATGGCCAGGCCCGGGCGCTGCGCATACTCGGCCTGCAGGTCGGCTTCGATGGCGGCACGGGTGGCTTCGGGCAGCGACGGCAGGCGCGCGACCAGGTCGCCGATGCCGTTGTTGGCATCGAAACCGGCCTGCTTGAGCGTGTCGGCGTGCTTGGCGAGCACGTCCTTGTAGAACTCGTTGACGACCACGCCGAACATGATCGGGTCGGAGACCTTCATCATGGTCGCCTTCAGGTGCAGCGAGAACAGCACGCCCTGCGACCTGGCGTCTTCGATCTGCGCATCGATGAAGGCGGCCAGCGCCTTGCGGCTCATCACTGCCGCGTCGACGATCTCACCGGCCTTGACCGCGGTCTTTTCCTTCAGCGCGACGGTGCTGCCGTCCTTGCCGTGCAGGGTGATCTTCAGCGCGCCGGCGTTGGCCAGGGTGGCCGACTTCTCGCTGCCGTAGAAATCACCCGCGTCCATGTGCGCAACGTGCGACTTCGAATCGGACGCCCAGGCGCCCATGCGGTGCGGGTGCTTGCGGGCGTAGTTCTTCACCGACAGCGGCGCGCGCCGGTCGGAGTTGCCTTCGCGCAGCACCGGATTGACTGCGCTGCCCTTGACCTTGTCGTAGCGCGCCTTGTAGTCGCGCTGCTGGTCGTCGGCCGGGGTCTCCGGGTAATCCGGCAGCGGATAGCCCTGGTCCTGCAGTTCCTTGATGGCGGCCTTCAGCTGCGGCACCGAGGCGGAGATGTTCGGCAGCTTGATGATGTTGGCGTCGGGGGTGGTCGCCAGCTGGCCCAGCTCGGCCAGGTCATCGTTGACCTTCTGCGCATCGCTCAGCAGTTCCGGGAACAGCGACAGGATGCGGCCGGACAACGAGATGTCACGGGTTTCCACTGCGATGCCCGCGGTGGAGGTATAGGCGTCGACGATCGGCAGCAGCGACTGGGTGGCCAGGAACGGTGCTTCGTCGGTCAGCGTGTAGAGGATCTTGGACATGGGGGACTTGGACTCTGTAGCAGTGCTCAGGGGAAGGCCGGCGCCAGCGCCGGGCCACGTGCAACCGTGTCACTTTCCCCGCCGCCGTCAGGGTGGGCGCGCGCCGGGGAAACCCCTGCATTGTCGCGTTTTCAGCCGCGCGGGGCAAAGCCGTGCCATACGCGGCGGTACTGCACACCGGCAACGCTGTGATCCATCCACGCATGGCGTGGGTCTGCGGAAACATCCCCGCGCGAGGATCGGTCAGGTGTCTGCACCCGTGGATCCACGCCTTGCGCGGATGAGGCCTTCCCGCAACGCCGCCAACAAAAAAGGACGCAGCCTCGCGGCTGCGTCCATCGTGAGTCCAACCGGGAGAGAGTCGGCGGGACTTACTTGACCTCGAACTCCTGCGGCGTTCCGGCCGCCTTACCATCAACCATGACTTCGGCGCGGTACTTGCCGGCCGGCCAGCCATTGGCATTCTTGAAGGTGATGTTGGTGGTCTCTGCACCGCTGGTGTTCAGGGTTGCGTTCTGCTCACCGGCCACCTGGCCATCCTGGAAGGTCAGCTTGGCGCCGACGGTGACATTGTTGGCCGCGCCGTCGGTCTTCACCGAGACGATGACATCGTCCTTCGGCGCGAACAGGGCGGCCGTGGTGACCGACTTGTCAGCTGCAGCGGTCTTGCCGACAGTGACCGCCGATACCGCTACGGCCGATGCAGCCATCGGCGGCGGCGCGCCGGTCATCGGCGCGGGCGCCTCGGCCGGCGTGGTTGCCGCCGGAGCCGCGTTGTTGTCTGCGGTTTCTTCCTTCTTCTTGCAGCCCACCAGGGCGACGCTGCCCAGCAGCGCGGCCAGCAGGGCATTCTGAAGCGGGGTCGTCTTGATCATTCGGGATTCCTCCAAGGATTGTTCGGACGGCGATTGGATCGCCGGTATTACTTCGGCGGCAGTTTCAGGGTCTGGCCCGGGAAGATCTTGTCCGGGTCGTCGAGCACATCGCGGTTGGCTTCGAAGATCTTCTTCCAGGCGTTGGCATCGCCCAGGTGCTGCTTGGCGATCTTCGACAGCGAATCCCCCTTCTGCACGGTGTAGGTGCCACCGCTGGCCACCTCGGCGGTACTGTCCACCGAAGCACTGACGCCGGAAAAGTCCGCCTTGGGGACCTGCTGGGCGGTACTGTCGACGCTGCCACTGACGCCGGAGAAATCGGCTTTCTTCTCGGTACTCATCCACACACTCCCGTCTGTATGACTACATGGCTGGCACGGTGTCATAGAGGTTGTTAAATGGGGATGGTGCCGATGTGAAGCCGCCCCCCGGGGCGGCTGAACAATCGGGGCCCAACCGGTAGCGCCAGGCCATGCCGGGCGGCTCTGGATGGGGCCGCTGCGCTCGCCGGGCATGGCCCGGCGCTACCTGTAAGGGCCGCTGCGCTCGCCGGGCATGGCCCGGCGCTACCTGTAAGGGCCGCGGCGCTTGCCGGGCATGGCCCGGCGCCACCTGTAAGGGCCGCTGCGCTCGCCGGGCATGGCCCGGCGCTACCTGTAGCCGCCTGCGGCGGCTACTGCCGCAGTTCGCGGTAGGTCGCGGCCGGGGCGGCAATGCCGGGGCTGGCGCGCCACGGGTTGATGTCCAGGCCACCGCGACGGGTATAGCGGGCTTCGACTTCCAGCCACTGCGGCCGGCAGCGCGCGGACACTTCACTGAAGATGCGCTCGACGCACTGCTCGTGGAACTCGGCGTGCTCGCGGTAGCTGACCAGGTAGCGCAGCAGGCCGGCACGATCGATCTGCGGGCCGCGGTAGCGCAGGCTGACGGTGGCCCAGTCCGGCTGGCCGGTGACCGGGCAGTTGGACTTCAACAGGGCCGAGACCAGGGTCTCCTCCACCAGCGCATCGGCGTTGGCCGACAGGTAGTCCGCCTGCGGCGGGCCATAGCAATCGATGTCCACCTCAAGGCCGTCGATCGACTCGCCCAGCGGTGATTCGCGCAACGCCGGCAGGCCGAACGTGACCTGGACCGGGGCGCCGGCGCAGGCCGACAGGTCGGCGACGAGGCGCTCGCGCAGGGCTTGGGCACTGTCGATGCGGGTGCTGTTGAGGGAGTTCAGGTACAGCTTGAACGACTTCGATTCGATCAACCGCGGCGAGGTGCACGGCACCTGCACGGTGGCGACGGCGACCTGCGGTTTGCCACGCGGGTCAAGCCAGCTCAGTTCGAAGGCGTGCCAGCGGTCATGGCCGACGAAGGGCAGCGCGGCCTCGTCCAGACCGATCTCGGCGCGGGCGCCGACGCGCGGGATGGGAAACAGCAGGCCGGGATCGTACTGCGACGGGTAACTGACCTCGCGACCGAGGCTGGAATCCTGTGGGGTGTTCATGGTGCTTATTGTATCGCGCGCAGAGCGGGCCTTCGGCCGGGTCGGCCAACGGCGGAGCCCCTCCGTGGTGGGGTTGGTTGGTCGGCATAGCGGTCTATCGGGTTGGCCGGGAGGGTGGGTTGGCTGGGGGCGTAAGCGCCATGGATGGCGCGCCCGAGCCTACAAGGACGTATTCACGGC
>NZ_JBQOIF010000013.1:0-121561 GCF_052665395.1 Stenotrophomonas sp. 3(2025)
GCCAAGCCTACAAGGACGTACTTGCGGCGCCCTCTGCACAGCCCACCCGCCCGACCTCTGACAGTTCCCGGTGGCGTCCACCCACGGAAAAAGAAAATAAGAGCAAAGCAGAAGCGGGTCGCTGCGCTCGCAGGTCATGGCCGGGGCAGGATTTCTTTTCCGCAGGAAAAGAAATCCCGCCCCTCTCCTTATATGTATCGACATCCACAACCGCTCTTGCCTTCCGTCCCGTCATCAGGAACCTGTCGGGGTGGGGCGGTGTGGGGTGGAGGGACCGCAGGCGCCATGGATGGCGCCTACGAGCCTACACGGACGTACTTGCGGCGTGTCCCGCAACCCCACATCGCCCCACCAGCCCACAGACGTCGCCGAGCCGATACGCTTTGGCCGTTGCCGTTGCCGTTGCCGTTGCTGTTGCCGTTGCCTGGCTTGTAGAAAGCGCCCGCCGGCCGCAGGCCGGCCAACATCCCCCCGCTGCGCTGCGGCGCGACCTGCGGCCGACCGATCTGGGATAATGCGCGTTCTTGTTTCCTCTGCTGCCGGACCCGGTCATGACCCAGAAGACGCTGCTCAACGATACCCACCGCGCCCTTGGCGCCAAGATGGTCGATTTCGGGGGTTGGGACATGCCCATCCACTACGGCTCGCAGCTGGACGAGCACCACCTGGTGCGTCGTGAGTCGGGCGTGTTCGACGTCAGCCACATGACCGTGGTCGACCTGCGCGGCGACCAGGTCAAGCCGTTCCTGCGCCGCCTGCTGGCCAACTCGGTCGACAAGCTCAAGGCCACCGGCAAGGCGTTGTACTCGTGCATGCTGAATCCGCAGGGCGGCGTCATCGACGACCTGATCGTCTATTACCTGGGCGAGGACTTCTTCCGCATGGTGGTCAATGCCTCCACCCGCGAGAAGGATCTGGCGTGGCTGCGCGAGCAGGCTGCGCCGTTCAACGTCTCGGTCGAACAGCGTCCGGACCTGGCGATCCTCGCCGTGCAGGGTCCGCAGGCGCGCGACATCGTCATCGGCCTGGCCCGCGAAGCCGACCGTGAGTCGCTGGGCAAGCTCGGCCGCTTCGCCGCGCTGCAGGTGCAGTCAGACGACGGCGTTGAACTGTTCGTCGCCCGCACCGGCTACACCGGCGAAGACGGTTTCGAGATCCTGCTGCCGCAGGATGCCGTGGTCGCGTTCTGGAACCGCTTGCTTGCTGCCGGCGTGAAGCCGGCCGGTCTCGGCGCGCGCGATACCCTGCGCCTGGAAGCCGGCATGAATCTGTACGGCCAGGACATGGACGAAGCGATCAGCCCCTACGAAGCGGCGCTGGCCTGGACGGTGTCGCTGGACGAAGGCCGTGACTTCATCGGCCGCGACGTGCTGGAGGCGCAGAAGGCCGCCGGCAACGCACGTCAGATGATCGGCCTGGTGATGGATGAGAAGGGCGTGCTGCGCCATGGGCAGGCGGTCACCACCGCCGGCGGCCAGGGCGAGATCCTGTCCGGCACTTTCTCGCCGACCCTGGCCAAGGGCATCGCATTCGCGCGCGTGCCGGCCGGTGAACTCGGCCAGGTCACCGTCGACATCCGCGGCCGTCAGGTGCCGGTGCGGGTGGTCAAGTTCCCGTTCGTGCGCGAAGGCCAGGCCCAGCCCGGCGTGCTCACCGACGCGTGATCCAAACGTGCCGGTCGTCACTGCCAGCAGTGGCGGCCGGTTGGTTACACTAGCCCCGTTTTTTCCACCCCCTGCATATCTCTGGAGCAGTCCCATGAGCGAGATCCCCGGCGACCTCAAGTTCCTCAAATCCCATGAGTGGGCCCGTGTCGAAGGCAATGGCCGCGTGACCGTCGGTATTTCCGACCACGCCCAGGGCCTGCTGGGTGACCTGGTCTACGTCGAGCTGCCGGAAGTCGGCGCGACCGCCAAGGCCAACGAGCAGATCGCGGTCGTCGAGTCGGTGAAGGCCGCCTCCGACGTCTACAGCCCGATCAGCGGCACCATCGTCGAGGTCAACTCGGCACTGGCCGACAAGCCGGAAACCATCAACGAAGACGCCTACGGCGATGGCTGGATGTTCGTCGTCGAAGTGTCCAACAGCGACGAGCTCAACGAGCTGCTGGACCCGGACGCGTACGCCGAAGGCCTGGAAGACGACGAGCACTGAGTCGTCGTTTCCCCGGTACGAAAACGGCCACCCTCGGGTGGCCGTTTTCGTTTTGGAGGAGGCTTCGAACTTATGCCGGCCGGTTCGCTGCATGCCATCGCCATGGCATCAGTCGGTGTTGAGCGCGGGCAAAAGGCGTGCGCAGTTTTGCGCAAATCCGCGTTTCCACCCCCGCGGCGGCGCGCCCGGATGTGAAAAGTTTTTGGCCTTGTTGCAGGTCCGTTGTGCTGGCGTTGGCGCGTGCGTTGCCATGCATGGCCGCGTCGCCGCGTGGCGTTCCGCTTCAGACCCCTACATGACGCAGAGTGCTTATTTCAAGTGTTTTTTCTTCGCTGTTCGTGCGCAGTTGATGGCAGCGACGATGCGCGATGCAGTGTTTGCCGTCGCTCGCGGAGGAACATCGGCAGGCGCGGGAAGGGCTTCCGGGACGCGGCGGATGTGAAAATTTTTCGCGGGGGTTGTTGACAGTAAAAAAAACCGTGATTAGGTTTCGCCTCAGCAGACCTTGCCTGCCAAACCGAGTGCGCAGAATCAATCGTCCGATGCGAAGCAGCCCCTCGAAGACCACCGCGATCCTGACGACGGTGGAGATGGCCCCGCTTCCCCTCGAGAAATGCAAGGCGACCCCTGTTCCGATGCCTGCTCCGCCGATCGTGGCGGGCATCACCGCATCCGTAACGGCGCGCCTGACGCGCCGGCGGTCCCCGCACGCAGCATGGGCGGGTTTGATCCACCTGGGCGTTTCAACTCCCTATCACTGACGAGGAGCCATCACCATGGCAACCAAGAAAGCTGCGAAGAAAAAGCCCGCCGCCAAGAAAGCGGTGAAGAAAGTCGCCAAGAAGGCCGCTGCCAAGAAGGCAGTGAAGAAGGTCGCGAAGAAGGCGACCGCCAAGAAGGCAGTGAAGAAGGCTGCCAAGAAGGTCGCCAAGAAGGCCACGGCGAAGAAGACAGTGAAGAAGGCGGCCAAGAAGGTAGCCAAGAAGTCCGCTGCCAAGAAGGCCGTCAAGAAGACCGCGAAGAAGGCCGTCAAGAAGGTAGCCAAGAAGGCCACCAAGAAGACTGCCAAGAAAGCCGCCAAGAAGACCACTGCCCGCAAGCCGGCCAAGAAGGTCGCCAAAAAGGCAGTGAAGAAGGCGACAAAGAAGACCGCCAAGAAGGCAGTGAAGAAGACTGCGAAGAAGGCGACCAAGAAGGCTGCCCCGAAGAAGGCTGCCAAGAAGGTTGCCAAGCGCAAGCCAGCCGCCCGCAAGAAGAAGGCCGCTCCGGTGGCCCTTCCGGCAACTCCGGCACCGCTGATCTAAGTACTTCCCGATAGCCGTACCCTGAGACCCCTTCCCCGACTGCCCAGCGGGGAGGGGGTTTTTTTATGGGCTGCCTGCGCCTGGCCAGCTGCGTTCACCCGCTGCGTCGCAGGGAAACCGTTCGACCAGGAAATCCACGAAGCTGCGCAGCCGGGTCGAGTGATAGCGGTCGTGCGCATGGACCACGTGCATGGGCCGACCGTGCCGGCCATGTTCCGGCAGCAACGGGACCAGCCCACCTGCATCGATGTCTGCTGCCAGCAGCAGGCTCGACTGCAGGATGATGCCCTGGCCCTGCAGCGCGGCCTGGCGCAACGCTTCGCCGTTGTTGATCTGCAACCGTCCCGGAGGCGGCGCTGGCAATGCCACTTCGTTGCCCAGCCAGTGCGACAGCGCAGCCGGGTCCAGCGACAGGCATTGATGCTGTCGCAGTGCCTGCACGCTGTGCGGCGTGCCATGCCGTGCGAGATAGGCCGGTGACGCACACAGGGTCAGCCGATAGGGGCTGAGCGGGCGCGCCACCAGATGCGTGGTGTCAGCCAGCGTGCCGATGCGGATGGCGGCCTCGAATCCCTCATCGGCCAGTTCGACCACGCGATCGGTCAGGACCAGTTCGACACTGACCTCGGGGTAGCGGTCCATGTAGGTCGACAGTGCCGGCACCAGCGCATGCGTGCCGAAGATCACCGGTGCACTGATCCGCAGCGTGCCCGCCGGTGCCAGATGGTGATGCTGGGCCTGCGCATCGGTTTCCTCCACCAGGCGCAGGATCTCCTTGCAGCGGCCGTAGTAGGCCTCACCGAAAGCGGTCATGTGCTGCCGACGGGTCGTGCGGCTCAACAGCTGCATGCCCAGCCGTTCTTCCAGGGCGCGCAGGTGCTTGCCGGCCATCGTCGCGGAGATGTCCAGTACCGAAGCAGCGGCACTCAGGCTGCCTTTTTCCACGGCCAGCACATAGACCTGCATGCTCTCCAACAGGTTCATCTGACACCCCGGGTTCTGAATGTTGAAACCTGGCCGGAGTTTATCAATCGAGGGTATTCAAAGAGCATGACCACACGGCCAGAGGGGCCGGCAGAACCTGGCAGGGCAACACATGAAACTGGATCTTGAAGGACGTACCGCGCTGGTCACCGGCGCAGGCAGCGGCATCGGCGCAGGTGTTGCGCAGGTACTGTCAACGCTGGGTGTGCGTGTGGCGATCACCGCGCGGCGGCAGGCGCCGCTGCAATCGGTGGCAGCCGCGATCGAGGCGGCAGGTGGGCCGCCACCGATCATGCTGTTGGGCGATCTGACCGACGCCAACGATGTGCAGCGCATCGCCAACGCCTCGCTGCAGGCGCTGCAGCGCGTGGACATCCTGGTCAACGCCGCCGGTGGCGCACGGTTGGCCGGGGTGGCCGCAGCAGACGAGGTGTGGGACGAGGCGATGGCACTGAACTTCTCGGCGGCACGACGGCTGACGCAGGCGTTGCTGCCGTCGATGCGGGCCAATGGCTGGGGGCGTGTGATCAACCTCAGCGGGTCGATGGAGCCGCGTGCGGTGAATGCCGCGAGCCCGGCAAAGGCGGCGCTGCATCTGTGGAGCAAGGGGTTGTCCTGCGACGTGGCGGGTGAGGGCATCACCGTCAATTCGATCGCGCCGGGGCGGATCAACAGCGCGCAGATCCTGGACCGGCTGCACCCCACCGAAGAGAGCCGGCGTGAGTTCATCGCCCGCAACATCCCGATGGGGCGTTTCGGCGAACCAGAGGAGGTCGCGCACCTGGTTGCGTTCCTGGCGTCGCCGTTGGCGGGGTACATCACCGGGGCGGTGATTCCGGTGGATGGCGGAATGCACTACTTCGCCCACTAGCCTCCTGCACGATCGGTCAGGGCGTGGCGCCACGTGGAGGACGCGCAAGCACATACGAAAAGGGCGACCCGAGGGCCGCCCTTCTTCAACGTCGAGCTCGCCAGCTCAGCGCGGCGAGGCCACCGCGCGGTTGCCCGAGGCACCCTTGCCCTTGCGCTTGTCCTGCTGTGCGGGGGCGGCGCCCTCGGCCATCAGGTTGTCGCTGCCGAAGTCGGTGTCCACGTCCAGCCAACGCTGCGACGGCAGGCCGAGGGCTGCGTCGAGCACGGTCGGCAGCAGGCCGCTGGGCAGGCCGCTTTCACCGTTCCACATGATGGCGATGCCGAGGTCGCGCTCGGGCACCAGTGCAACCAGGCCGCGGTAGCCCTGCACCGCGCCGGCATGGAACACGACATCGTGACCGGCGTAGTCGAAGGTGCGCCAGCCCAGCGCGTAGCCGGCCGAATGCAGGCGTTCGCGGCGCCAGCCCGAACGCATCTCGCCCGGTGTGTTGATCAGGCTGGAGTGCAGCGTGGCCAGCAGTGGCGCCGGCAGCACGTCCGGGCGGTGGCCGGTATGGGCCAGCAACCACTGCGCCATGTCACTGGCGCTGGCGTTGACGCCGGCAGCAGGGGCGACGCGGTAATAGGTCGGCTTCGGCGTCAGCGAGACCCAGCCGTTGCGGCTGCGCACGTGCGGGCGCGCCCAGCGCGAGCTGGCCTGGATGCCGGCCAGGCCGAGGCTGGCATCGTTCATGCCCAGCGGCTTGAAGATGCGGCGTTCGACCGACTGCTCGTAGAAGCTGCCGGAGGCGGCATACACGACGTCGCCGATCAGGCTGAAGGCCACGTTCTGGTAGGCGTAGCAGTCGCCCGGCAGGCACTTCAGGCTGGTGTTGGCCAGCTTCTGGGTCAGCGCGTAGTACTCGGCATTGCCTTCGATGTCGCGGTCATAGGCGTTGTACGGCAGGCCGACGCGGTGGCTGAGTACATCGGCCACGGTCAGGCGGTCGGTGGCCTCCGGCGAGTTCAGGCGGAAGCCCGGCACGTAGTCGGTGACCTTGCTGTCCCAGCGCAGGGTGCCATCGTTGACCAGCAGGCCGGCCATGGTGCCGGCGAAGGCCTTGGAGAGCGACGCCAGGCGGAACACGGTGTGGGCATCGACCGGCAACGGGTTGTTGACGTCGGTGACACCGTAGCCGCGCGCGCTGAGCACGCGGCCGCCCTGCACGATGGCCACTGCCATGCCCGGCACGCGCTCGCCATAGGTGAGCTGCTGCGCCATCGATTCGATGTTGGCGACGTTGAAACCAGCAGCGGGCAACTGCACCTGCGGCACCAGCCCGGTACGGTAGGCCGCAGGCTGGGTGTGGGCGACGGCGCCACCGGCAGCGGTTTCGATGTTGGTCGGCATCGGCGGCAACGCCGGCGGGGTCTGCGCGGTGGTGGACAAGGCAAGGGGCATCAACATGCCCAGCAAACCGGTGGCCGCCGAACGGATCGGACGACGCAGGCTGTTCTTTTTCATCGGTTGGAACCCGTGCGCGACTGCTGGGGATGATTCTAGCGCCGCTTTTCGCCTGTGCACAAACAAAGCGAAGATGAATGCGCATCTCGTTGAAAAAGTTGGATTTTTGACGCCAGAAAAGCGTGTATCACAAGGTGTCCGCCGGGCCGGTCCGTGACACTGCGTTGCAGCCATCGGCGCCGCCTGCGCTGGCGATGTTGCAGTGCATTGGATAACGTACGCGCTTCACTGCCCCCGGAGCCTGCCATGCCGCTGTCCAACCGCCGTTTGCGGGCGAGGGGAGCCGCGTGAGCGCGGCGCGTGAAAGCGGGGCACTGAAGGGCCTGCTGGCCGCGCTGCGCGAGTCGCCGGCACTGTGGTGGTCCTTCCTGTACTTCTTCTGCCTGCTCAGCGGCTACTACGTGCTGCGGCCGGTACGCGAGGCGATGGCCGCTTCGGCCGACCTGGAGACGGTGTTCCCGGCGGCGTTGATCGCCTGGTTCGCCAGCCATGGGATCGCCCTGAAGGACTTCGTCCTGCAGTTCCTGTTCTCCTGCGTGTTCGTGATCATGCTGGTGCTGCAGCCGGTCTATGGCTGGCTGGTCAGCCGCTTCCCACGGCGGGTGTTCCTGCCGGCGGTGTACGGATTCTTCATTGCCACCCTGCTGGGCTTCTACGCACTGTTCGACAGCGGCGTCCCCGGGCGCGGCATGGCGTTCTTCTTCTGGATCACCGTGTTCAACCTGTTTGCGGTCGCGGTGTTCTGGAGCTTCATGGCCGATGTGTTCTCCAACGCGCAGGCGCGGGCCTGGTACGGCTACATCGGTGCGGCCGGCACCGTTGGCGCCTTCCTCGGCCCGATCATCACCAGTGCGCTGGTGCAGCGGGTGGGCATTGCCAACCTGATGCTGGTTTCGGCCGGCTTCCTGGCGGTGTGCCTGTTGTGCATCTGGCGCCTGCGCCACTGGGCGGTACTGCGCGAGCGTGAGCAGCAGCTGGTGTCGGGCGAGCAGCCGATGGGCGGCAGCGTGCTTGATGGCCTGAAGCTGATCGCGCGCGAACCCCTGCTGCGCTGGCTGGCGATCATGGTGCTGTTCGGCGTGGGTGTCGGCACGTTGCTGTACAACCAGCAGGCCAGCATCGTGCGTGCCTCGTTCAACGATGCAGGCGCTGCCACTGCCTTCTTCTCGCGCATCGACCTGGCGGTGAACGCGCTGGCATTGTTGATGCAGCTCGGGCTGACCCGCTGGCTGCTGTCGCGCCACGGGATCGCCCCGGCGTTGCTGATTCCCGGTTTCGCGATCCTGATCGGCTTCTCGGTGCTGGCCGCATCGCCGATGCCGCTGATGGTGGCGGTGGTGCAGGTGATGACCCGCGCCAGCGAGTTCGCCCTGGCCAAACCGGCCCGTGAAACCATCTACACCCGCGTGGACCGGCAGTGGCGCTACAAGGCCGGCGCGGCGATCGACACGGTGGTGTACCGCGGCGCCGACCTGAGCTTCGCCTGGTTGCACAAGGGGCTGTCGCTGTTCGGTTCGCACGTGGTGTTCGTCGGTGGCGTGGTCGTCGCCGGCTTGATGACCCTGGCGGCGTTCGGTGTGCTGCGCGAAGAAAAGAAGCTGCCGCGCGACCGTTGATTTCCCGGGGTCAGATCCCTGTCTCGCAGTGGAAGGGATCTGACCCCATTCTCCATCCCTGTCCAAGGAACCGCCCATGTACTGGATCGCGCTCGCCCTGCCTCTGCTGGTCGCCCTGCTGCACGTTTATTTCCTGGTGCTGGAGATGTTCCTGTGGACCCGGCCGCTGGGCCTGAAGACGTTCCGCAATTCACCGGAGAAGGCGGAGACCACGCGTGTGCTGGCGGCCAACCAGGGCCTGTACAACGGCTTCCTGGCGGCGGGCATCGTGGTGGGGATGGTGCTGGCGCAGCCGGTGCTGGTGACGTTCTCGCTGGTGTGCGTGGTGGTGGCGGGGTGCTATGGCGCCTACAGCGTGAGCCGGCGCATCTTCATGATCCAGGCGGTGCCGGCAATCCTGGCGTTGGTGTTTCGCGCACTGGCGTGATTTCCGGCCAACGGCGCAGCCCCTCGTGGGTTGGTCGCGTAGAGCAGTTCATGTGTTTGGTGGGACGGGTGGGCCGTGCAGGGGACGCTGCAAGTACGTCCTTGTAAGCTCGATGGCGCCATCCATGGCGCCAACGCCCCTGCACGGCCCACCCGTTCCACCCCCGACAGGTTCCGTGCGCGGCCAGCCCACGGAGAAGAAAAGAAGATCAAGAGCAACAGCGGGTCGCTGCGCTCGTGGCTTCTGCGCGCATGAAAAAAGCGGCCACCGGGCCGCTTTTGCTTTTTGCTTTTGCTCTTCTTTTTTCTCTTGCGTGGGTGGACGCCGCAGAGATCTGTCAGAGGCCGGAGGGGTGGGATGCGCAGGGGCGTAAGCGCCATGGATGGCGCGCCCGAGCCTACAGGGACGTATTCACGGCGTCCCCTGGGCATCCCACCCCTCCGGCCCAACCGATGAACCGCTTTTCAGCATCCCCCCACGAGGGGCTGCGCCGTTCGCGGCAACATCACTTCGCCGGCGACACCCACATGTCGATGACCGCGCTGAACACCTCCGTCCCCGCGCGGTCGCGGACACTCACCGTCACCGGCAACGCATAGCCTTCGGTCGCCACCACGATCGGCTGCGCCGGCAATGCCGTCGCCTGCAGCGTGCCGCGCGCCTTGGCCAGGTACTGCACCTGCATGCCCTTCGGAATCCAGCGCATGCCCTTGGGCAGCGATGCATCGACCATCAGCCCGGCGGTCAGTTCGGCCAGGTTGCACATCGCGATCGCGTGCACCGTGCCGATGTGGTTGCGCACCTTGCGACGGTCGGCCAGCGTGCCCTCGCAGCGG
This sequence comes from Stenotrophomonas sp. 3(2025), assembly GCF_052665395.1. Taxonomy (NCBI): domain Bacteria; kingdom Pseudomonadati; phylum Pseudomonadota; class Gammaproteobacteria; order Lysobacterales; family Lysobacteraceae; genus Stenotrophomonas; species Stenotrophomonas sp. 3(2025). The sequence goes on from NZ_JBQOIF010000013.1 coordinate 9,699, forward strand.
CCGTTCTCCAGGCGCGTGATGCGCGGGGCGATGCTGGCGAAATAGGGTGCCTTGAAGCACACCGCGCGCGAGAACAGCCAAGTGCCGGCAGGCCAGCGCTGCAGGCGGTGATAGAGCGAAAGCAGGGGCGTGGACATGGCGGTTTCCGGTCGGCGGACAAAGCGACGGCGGGCCAGGCCCGCCGTCGAGGCAACGCGTGTCGCGGGCGATCAGGCCGCCTGCGAGTGCGGGTCCTTGTTCTGGCGGTCGTAGTAGCTGGCCGCGCGCAGTTCGTGGGTGTCGAAATCGTCCACGGTGATGGTGTCCAGGGTCAGCGTACGCAGCTCTTCCAGCAGGCTGCGCTCGTCCTGGGTGATCACGCCTTCGGCGACGGCTTCGTCCAGCTGCGCCTTGAAATCCAGCGCCTCGATGCCCTTGCTCTTCAGCGCCTTCAGGAACTTGCGCTCCACCGGCTCGGCCATGATCGCCTTGCTCAGGTAGCTGTTGATGCGGCCACCGGGGTTGTTCTCGCACGGGGTCAGGAACACGCCGCTGGCGAGGCGGTCGCGGGCTTCGTTCGGGGCCATCAGCAGCGCAGCCACGCGACGGCTCAGGCGATCACCCGGGGCCTCGGCACGACGGCCCAGCGGGAAGATCAGTGCCCACATCAACCAGCCGATCGGACGGATCGGGAAGTTGCGCAGGGCGGCCGACAGCGATTCCTCGATCTTGTGCACGCTGTCATGGAAGGCCCAGGCCAGCAGCGGCTGGTCGGCCTGCGGGGCGCCTTCGTCGTGGTAGCGCTTGAGCATGGCGCTGGTCATGTAGACATGGCTCAGCACGTCGCCCAGGCGGCCAGACAGCGATTCCTTGAACTTCAGCTTGCCGCCGAGCGTCATCATCGAGATGTCGGCCATCAGCGCCAGGTTGGCCGAGTAACGGTCCAGCTTGCGGAAGTAGCGGCGGGTGTAGGCATCGCCCGGGGCAGCGCCGAAGCGTGCGCCGGTCAGGCCGAACCAGAACGAGCGAACGGCATTGGAGATGCCGTAGCGGATGTGGCCGAACAGGCTGCGGTCGAAGTCCTGCAGGCCGGCACGGGTGTCGGGGTCCTGCGCGGCCTTCATTTCCTTCAGCACCCACGGGTGGCAGAGGATCGCGCCCTGGCCGAAGATCAGCAGGCTGCGGGTCATGATGTTGGCGCCTTCCACCGTGATGGCGATCGGCGCGGCCTGCCAGCTGCGACCGGCGAAGTTGCGCGGCCCCAGAATGATGCCCTTGCCGCCGATCACGTCCATCACGTCCGAGATCACTTCGCGGCTCATGTTGGTGCAGTGGTACTTGGCGATCGCCGACGGCACCGACGGCACGTCACCGCGGTCCACAGCAGCGGCGGTGGCCTGCGACAGCGCGCTGATCTTGTACGCCTTGCCACCGATGCGGGCCAGCGCTTCTTCCACACCTTCGAAGCGGCCGACCGACAGGCCGAACTGCTTGCGGATGCGCGCATAGGCGCCGGTGACTGCGGCACCGGCCTTGGCACCGCCGCTGGCGGTGGACGGCAGGGTGATCGAACGACCCACGGCCAGGCACTCGTTGAGCATGTTCCAGCCCTTGCCGGCCATCGCAGCGCCACCGATCAGCTGGGTCAGCGGAATGAACACGTCCTTGCCGCGGATCGGGCCGTTCTGGAACGTCGAGTTGAGCGGGAAGTGGCGACGGCCGATCTCGACGCCGGCGGTCTCGCGCGGCAGCAGGCCCAGGGTGATGCCGATGTCGCGGGTCTGGCCGATCAGGCCATCCGGATCGTACATGCGGAAGGCCAGGCCGATCAGCGAGGCGACCGGCGCCAGGGTGATGTAGCGCTTGTCGAAGGTCAGCTTGACGCCGAGCACCTGCTCGCCGTTCCACTCGCCCTTGCAGACGATGCCGTAGTCGGGAATGGAGGTCGCATCGGAGCCGGCGAACGGACCGGTCAGGCCGAAGCAGGGCACTTCGCGGCCATCGGCCAGACGCGGCAGATACTGGTCCTTCTGTTCCTGGGTGCCGTAATGCACCAGCAGTTCACCCGGGCCCAGCGAGTTGGGCACGCCGACGGTGGAACTGACCACCGAAGACACCGAGGCCAGCTTCTGGATCACCTTGTGGTGGGCCAGCGCGGAGAAGCCCAGGCCGCCGTATTCCTTCGGAATGATCATGCCGAAGAACTTGTTCTTCTTGATGAAGGCCCACAGTTCCGGCGGCAGGTCGGCATGGACGTGGGTGATCTCCCAGTCGTTGACCATCGTGCACAGCTGTTCGACCGGGCCATCGAGGAAGGCCTGTTCCTCAGCGGTCAGCTGCGGCTTGGGGTAGTTCAGCAGGATGTTCCAGTCAGGATCACCGGTGAACAGTTCGCCTTCGAAGCCGACCGAGCCGGTTTCCAGGGCGATGCGCTCGGTCTGCGACAGCGGCGGCAGCACCTTGCGGAACACCTTCATCATCGGGCCGGTCAGCAGCGGCTTGCGGATGAACGGAAGCAACAGCGGCACGACGATCACGGCCAGTATCGCGGCAGCGACGATCGTGGCGGTCTGGTTGACGTAGGGGATGAACCAGCAGGCCACCAGCAGGGCCACGCTGATCAGCGTCCAGGTCAGCAGGCGCATGCGGTGGTAGGCGACGAACGCGCCTGCCAGCAGCAGGGCGAGGAAGGGAATGACGAGGCTCATGAGCGTGCTCCGGTGACGTGCTCGTTTATGGCGGACGAAGCTGCAGCATCCGCTGCGGGCAACACGTCCAGATAGTCCAACACAGTAGCGGTAAAGGCGTCGTTGTCATCACCGGCGACCATGTGCGTGGCCTGCGGCAACTGTACGTGGCGCGCGTGTGGCGCCAATGCCAGGAATTCGGCCACCGTCTGCGGGGTGACCAGATCGCTGCGGCCACCGCTGACCAGCAGCAGCGGGCACTTCACCTGGCGCGCCGCTTCGGCCAGTGCATCCTGGTGCTGCTCGCTGTCACGGGCCAGTTCGGCCACCAGGCGCGGGTCCCAATGCCAGCGCCAGCGGCCGTGGCCGTCATCGCGCAGCAGGGCGCGCAGTGAATCTTCGGACTTGCGCGGGCGATGCGGCACATAGGCCGAGATCACATCAGCCGCCTGCGACAGTGAGGTGAATCCTTCCGGATGCGCGGTCATGAAGGCGAGGATGCGTTCGACGCCAGCGGTATCCCAGCGCGGGGTGATATCCACCAGCACCATGGCCGAGAACAGGCCGGGCCAGCGCGATTCGGCCAACAGGCCGAACAGGCCGCCCATGGAGGCGGCCACCAGCACCGGCGGGCGCGGCTGTTCGCCGGCCAGCACGATCAGGTCATCGGCGAACTGCTCGCCGTGATAAGCCAGGTCGGGCGCATTCCAGTCGGAATCGCCGTGACCGCGGGCATCGTAGGCCAGAGTCTGCAGGCCTGCGGCCGATAGTGCTCTGGCCGCGGTCGTCCAGGCATGGCGGGTCTGGCCAAATCCATGCGCGAACAGGACGCGCCCGCGACGGCCGGAGGTGCTGGCGGTTGCCGCCAGCGAGGCGCCGTGGGCGGCGTCCAGGCGCAGGTCATGGAATGCAGCGGGAGTAGGGGACATAACCATACTCGCTAGTATGGATTGGTTCGGCGGGAAGTCAATACTGCAGGGTATGGTTTGCTGCGAAAATGCCTCCCGGCCCGGCTGTCGACGGTTTCGGCCGCAACCGCGTACTGCAACGAACCCCGGCGTATGGTTAAATCAGCACATGAATCAACCTGACGCTTCCGCCGGCGAACCGCGTGCCGGCCGCAACAGCCGCCTGAGTGCCGAAGACTGGGCCCAGGCGGCCCTCGATCTGATTGCCGAGCAAGGTGTGAGCGCAGTCGCGGTGGAGCCGCTGGCGCGCCGCCTTGGCGTGACCAAGGGCAGCTTCTACTGGCACTTCCCCTCGCGTGATGCGCTGCTGCAGGCCGCACTGGAACGCTGGGAACTGTTCGAGCAGGAACAGGTGTTCGGCAGCCTGGAAGACGTGCCGGATCCGCGCGTGCGCCTGCGCCAGCTTTTCCAGATGGTGGCGCACGAAGTGCAGCCGCACATCATCTACAGCGAGTTGCTGAAGGCACTGGACCATCCGATGGTGCGGCCGGTGATCGACCGCGTGTCGCAGCGTCGCCTTGACTATCTGATCGCCTCGTTCCGCCAGGCCGGGCTCAGCTCGACCGATGCGCGCCATCGTGCGCGCTTGGCCTACGCAGCGTATGTGGGCTTCCTGCAGTTGTCGTTGCAGCTGCAGCAGCCCAAGCAGGCGCGCGAGGATTTCGAAGCGTATGTCGAGCATCTGATCGATACGTTGATTCCGAACGGCTGAGGCGTTCTTCATCGCTGGATGCTGAAAGGCCGCGGCAGTGCCGCGGCCTTTTTCGTTGGTGTTGACGCCAGCAGCGAACGTACAAAAAACAACGGCCCCTTTCGGGGCCGTTGCTGCATCAGCTGATCAGTGGAGCGATCAGAACTTCTGCTTGTACTGCATGTACATGTAGCGGCCCGGCAGGTCGTACTGCGGGTCGAACATGTTGTACGAGGTGGAGTACGAGACCGGCGGCTGCTTGTCCCATGCGTTGTTCAGACCCAGCATGATCGTGCCCTTCCACGGGGTGTTGTAGCGCACCTGAATGTCGTGGTACGTGGTGGCACCCATGTGGTTCTTGCGACCTTCCGGATCCGAGCAGTAGCTGCGCAGCGCGCCGCCCAGCAGGCAGTCTTCGGTCATGCCCGACTTGTAGCGCAGGCCGTAGTTGACACCGAAGTCGCCGAAGGACCAATCGACATACAGGTTGGAACGGATGCGCCAGTACGGATCCTGGTCGAGGTAACGACCCTGGCGGCCTTCCACTTCCGAGTCGCGCGTGGCCTTGGTTTCCCACTTGGACAGGTAGGTGCTGTCCCAGCTGACGGTGAACTGGCCGAACGAGGTTTCCGGCAGGCGGTACAGGACACCCAGGTCCCAACCTTCCACCTTGTACGACGCCAGGTTCTGCAGCGGCATGTCGACGTTGGTGATGGTGTAACGCTGCGCGGTGGTGCCATAGGTCGGATCACGGGTGATCAGACCGCAGTACGCGGCCTGCTCGGCCGGCGAACCGCCGTAGCAGTAGTTCATGATGTCCTGGATCGCCGGACGGGTGATGGCGTCTTCGATCTTGATCTGCCACCAGTCCAGGGTCACGTTCAGGCCGGTCACGAAGCTCGGGCTCCACACCAGGCCCAGCGTCTTGCTGGTCGAGGTTTCCGGCTTCAGGTTCGGGTTCGACTTCCAGGTGAACGGTTCTTCGGTCTGCGTCGCGCCCGACTGCGGCACGCCGTCCTCGTCTTCCGTACCCGGCTGTACGAAGCCGGCCGGCACGCCCTGGGCAATACACTGGGCGAGCACGGCACCGGTCGGGCCATTGGCAGCCGCGCACGGATCGGCATAGGTTTCGTACGAATCGCCGTCACCACCGTACAGATTGCTGATGCTCGGCGCGCGGAAGCCTTCCGAGTAGTTGCCGCGGATCATCAGGTCGTCGATCGGCTTCCAGCGGAAACCGAACTTGTTGTTGGTGGTGTTACCGAAGTTGCTGTACTTCGAGTAGCGGGTCGCCGCGCTGAAGTCGAGCAGCTTGGCGCCCGGCAGGTCGGCCAGCACCGGGATCGACAGTTCCAGGAAGACCTCATCCAGGTCGTAGCCGCCCTTGGTCGGCTTTGCGCCGTTGCCGGTGCTCAGGCCTGCAGCGATGAAGGCGTCCGGATCGAACTGACCAGTCTCCTTGCGGTACTCGTAACCGGCAGCGAAGGCCAGAGCGCCGGCCGGCAGCTGCACGATTTCACCGGAGATGTTGGCGTAGTAGCCCTTGGATACCAAGCTCGAAGAATCGTGTGCGGTGAACGAGGTGTAATCGATTGCGGCCTGGCTGATCGAGCCTTCCGGGCCCAGAGCGTTGACCGGCACGCACTCCGGAATGATGTCGCCGCCCGGGGCGGTGACGCAGACCGGCACGCCGCCACGCAATTCGGACGGGCCGTAAGCGTTGCGCAGGTTGGCCAGGTTGAACAGGCCGTAGGTCAGGTCGTTCTGGTCGGTCTTGTCGTAGCGGTAGCCGACATCCCAGTCGAAGTTACGGTCCGCGAACTCGAAGAAGCCTTCGAAGCCACCGTAGAAGTGCCAGTTCTTGACGTTCTGGTTGAATGAACGGCCGCCGCTTTCATTGAAACGACGGTTGACGCCGGTCAGGTCTTCACCCGTCGGGTTGTACATGCTGTTGGCGCTGAGGCGCATGCCGGTGACCGGCATGGCCGCCAGCAGCTGCTCGGACTTGCGCTCGTTGTACATCGCCTCGGTACGGAAGGTGATGTTGTCGGTAACGTTGTACGAACCAGAAGCGAACAGCGACGTACGTTCCTGCGGGGTCAGCAGGTAGTTGTCCGGGGCGGTGTTGTAGCCGTGGACGTTGGCGTTGAACGGCGTTTCCACGCCGTTGATCAGCACATAGCGCTCTTCGTCACGGATGTAGGAGCCCGGCATGCCGGTGCTGCTCTGACCACTGAAGAACGGCGGGCCGCCAGCGGAGATCTTGCGATCGCCGGCCATGACCTTGCCTTCCTTGACGTAGGAGACGCCCAGCATCACCGATGCGCGATCGGTGGTGGTGCCGATGGTGAAATCGGCCGCTTCACGCTCGCCGTCACCGTCGCTGTACTGGCCCTTGTAGAAGTTCGCTTCGGCGCCGTCGAAGTCCTTCTTGGTGATGATGTTCACCACGCCGGCGATGGCATCCGAACCATAGATGGTCGAAGCGCCGTCCTTCAGGATGTCGATGCGCTCGATCATCGCGGTCGGGATGGTGTTCAGGTCGACGCTGCCGTCCAGGCCGGTGGTCCAGCGACGGCCATTGACCAGCACCAGGGTACGGTCCGAGCCGAGGTTGCGCAGGCTGATACCGGCCGAGCCGTCACCGCCGTTGTTGAAGGTGCGGTTCAGGGCGGCACCGTTGGCGGCAACGCGCTGCAGGATGTCGGCGACCGAGGTCACACCCTGCTTTTCGATGTCGGCGCGGGTCAGGCTCAGGACCGGCTGCGAGGTTTCGATGTCGGTGCTCTTGATGCGCGAACCGGTCACCGAGATGCGATCCAGGTTGGTCGCTTCCTGCGCCTGGGCCGTTACGGACGTCGCCGCACCGGCGATCAGCGCGACGACGACAGCGTCACGCAGCTTGTTGGACTGGAAATTCATTGGCTCTCTCTCTCCAAGAAATCTTGGCTGGGGTAGTGCCTGCGCGGCGGTGCCAAAAAAGAAGGCTCCAAAATCGCGAGGCTGAATCGATAGTAACGGCCCCCAGCCAAAAATTAAAGCTGCGTTAATTCACGCTGTGGTTACACATGAATGCGCTTTGATTTCTTTTATTTCAATGAGTTATCTGAATGTGGGAAGGGGCGCAACCGCGCCTGCCTGGCCTCAACGCACAAAAAAGTTTCAGTTGATGCATGTCGTGATGTATCCGTTTGTAACGGATAGGTGCTTTTCGCACTTGACAGATGTGTCCAGAAACAATTCGGGCGCCCTGGGCGCCCGATGTTCAACACAGCTTGTTCGCGGTCGATGAGCGACTACAGATCCTGCTCGTAGCGCACGTACGGCACGGTGCCGTCATCGTTGCTTTCGTTGCGCGGGGAGAACGGGTTCTTGCCGCGGCTGATCACGTTTTCCGCGCCGACGGTGAGCTGGCCCGACCACGGGGTGCGCCAGGTCAGGCCGATGCCCAGGCCTTCCCACTTGCCGGGCTTGCCGGGAACGTCCACCACGCGGCCGATGATGCTGCCGCTGAAATTGCCGTAGCCGGCGCCCAGGCTCAGGCTCTTGCTGTCCCATCGGTCAACGATGGCCGGCGAGGCGTCGGCCAGGGGTACCAGGCGTGCCTTGGCATACGTGCCGGCGATGGAGACAAAGCCTTCGCGACCGATGTTCTTCTGCGCGAACACGGTCAGGTCATTCTGTTCGGCGCGCAGCGACGGGGTCTTGTTGGGCGTGGCCAGCCAGGCGGGCAGGGTCTCCCGGCCGGTGCCGGCAGTGATTCCCAGGCGGCCGGTGCCCCGGTTGAGCGCGGCGGTACCGGTCAGGCGCCGGTTGGAACCGATGGCATCGTCGTCGTCACCCAGGCTGGCCAGCATGCAATGGCTGGCCAGTCCGCTGATGCTGGAGCCGCTGCTGCTGTTGCACAGCAGGCCAAGCGAATCGCCCGAGGACAGGCCGAAGGCGGCATCGAGCGAATTGCGGCCGAAATGCCAGCGTGCGCCCACGGCCTGTTCACCGGTCGGTTCCAGGTACAGCAGGGCCTCGACCTTGCCACTGCCCTTGTTCCAGACCGGAATGACGGTGCGGGTGTCCTTGCTCTGCGCATGCACGCCCGTGATCGCGCCAAGGGCGATCAGCAGGGCCAGCGGTAGACGCAGGAAGGTACGCATCGGACCAGTTCAGACAGGGACGGGCAGTGAAAGTTCCCGCTGGGGCGGGAACTCGATCCTAGGGTGTTTATGAATTCTTAACAAGCCTTGTTCCTCCCCAGACACAAGACTCATCGGGTACTACTGAAGTCGTTCAGGTGCCGGCACAGCCCCCTGGGCACCGTGGAACAGTATGCCGAACTCCGTCAACGGAAAGTGATACTCCTGTCCGCAGAATTCGCAACGCACGTCCACCGCGCCGGTGTCTTCGGCAGCCGCACGGGCCTCTTCCTCGCCCAGCGAGACCAGCATCGAGGCGACCCGTTCACGCGAGCAGGAGCAGGCGAAGGACAGGGCCTTGTCACCCACCAGCTCCGCCTTTTCCTCGTGGAACAAGCGGTGCAGCAGTTCCTCGGCCGGGGTAGCCAGCAGCTCCGCCTTGCCCAGGGTGTCGAACAGTGCGCTGGCGCGGGACCAGCCATCGTCGTCGCCTTCATCGCCCGGCAGCTTCTGCAGCAGCAGGCCGGCGGCGCCGTCACGGCCGGCAGCCAGCAACAGCCGCGTCGGCAACTGCTCGGACTGGCGGAAGTAGTCCTCGAATGCTTCATCCAGTTCCGGCGCGGTCAATGCCACCAGGCTCTGGTAGCGCTGCGGTTCGCGCGGGTCCAGGCCCGGATTCTCGATGGTGATGGCCAGCAGGGCTTCCCGACCCAGGTCGGTCAGGTCACGGGGCGCGTCACCACCTTCGGCCAGCTGGACAATGCCGCGCAGGGTGCCGGCGGCGGTGCATTCGGCAAACAGGGTGCGCAGCGCGGTAGTACTGCGCAGCTGGATCGACAGGCGGCCGTCGACCTTGGTGTGGCCGGTGAACAGGGCCGACGCCACGCAGGCTTCGCCGAGCAGTTCGGTGGCGCTGTCCGGATACTCGCCGTGGGACTGGATGTCCTGCCAGGTGGCCTGCAGGCGCACGTGGACGCCACGGACACCGGCGTCGGGGAGCAGGAAACGGATAAGGGAATCGGATTGGGCGGTCATCGGCTCACATCGCGCGGAAACGGGGATGGTTGCCGGATAATGCGCCGACAACCAAGCATAAGAAGGATGCACCAGTAATGGGGGCAGGGGGAGAGCAGGACAAGGTAGTGGCCGCCGCCGACGCGGCACCGCGCAGGCGCTGGCGCTGGAAGCGGCTGCTGTGGCTGCCGGTGCTGTTTGTGGCCTTCAGCTGCCTGCAGGTGCTGGTGCTGCGTTTCATCGATCCGCCGCTGTCCACGGTGATGGTCTGGCGTTTCGGCGAGGCACTGGGTGAAGGCGACTGGTCCTACCGGCTGCACTACCAGTGGCGGGACCTTGACCAGATGGCGCCGAGCCTGCCGATTTCGCTGGTGGCCGCAGAAGACCAGCGCTTCCCCGACCACAGCGGGTTCGACCTGCAGGCCATTGAAAAGGCGCGCGACCACAACGCGCGGGGCGGGCGCCTGCGCGGGGCCAGTACGATCAGCCAGCAGGTGGCCAAGAACCTGTTCCTGTGGCAGGGCCGCAGCTGGATCCGCAAGGGCCTGGAGGTCTGGTACACGGTGCTGATCGAAGCCTTCTGGCCGAAGCAGCGGATCCTGGAGATGTACGCCAACATCGCCGAGTTCGGCGACGGTGTGTATGGCGCCCAGGCAGCGGCGCAGACATTCTGGGGCAAGGACGCTGCGCGGCTGAGCCCTGCCGAGAGCGCACGTCTGGCGGCAGTGCTGCCGGCGCCGCGTCGCTACAACGCGGCAAAGCCAGGCCCCTACGTGCAGCGTCGTGCAGCGTGGATCCAGCGGCAGGCACGGCAGCTGGGTGGAGCGGGGTATCTGGCGGAGGACTGAGAGACACGGGCCGTAGTGGAAGTACCGCTGGGATTGATGTGGCAGGCGGGCGCCGGGAGCCCCGGGCGGACGGGCTGCACGCCCCCCAACCACGTACAATCGCGCGATGACTCGCGAACGTCTTACTTTCGTCATCGCCGCGCACAACGAGGAATTGGCGCTGCCCCAGCTGCATCCGCGGCTGTGCGCGGTACTCGATGGCCTGGCTGGAATCGATGGGCGCATCCTGTACGTGGATGATGGCAGCAGTGACAGGACGTGGTCGTTGATCACATCGCTGGCCCAGGCCGACCCGAGGGTGTCGGCGCTGAAGCTGTCGCGCAACTTCGGCAAGGAGGCTGCGCTGACCGCCGGCCTGGACCAGGTGCGCGAAGGCGCGGCGATGATCCTCGATGCCGATGGCCAGGATCCGCCGGAACTGGTGCCGCACTTTGTGCAGCGCTGGCGCGAAGGCTACGACAACATCTACGGCACCCGCCTGGTGCGTGACGGTGAGAGCTGGAGCAAGCGTGCGACCGCATCGATGTTCTACCGGGTGATCGGACGCCTCTCGCGGACGCCCATTCCGGCCGATACCGGCGATTTCCGCTTGTTGTCCCCGCGCGCGCTGAGCGCCCTGCGCGAGATGCGCGAACGGCACCGGTTCATGAAGGGGCTCTTCAGCTGGGTTGGTTTCCGCCGCGTGGCGGTGCCCTATCACCGGCATGCCCGTTTGGCCGGCACCAGCAAATTCAGCCTGTGGCGGCTGTGGAACTTCGCGCTGGAAGGCATCACCGGCTTTTCGACGGTGCCGCTGCGGGCGGCCACCTACATGGGGCTGGCGACCGCAGGCGTGGCCTTCGTGTTTGCCATCTGGGTGATCGCCAAGGCAGCCATTTACGGCGACCGTGTGGCCGGGTGGCCGACCATGATGGCGGTGATCCTGTTCCTGGGCGGCGTGCAGCTGATCGCGCTGGGGCTTATCGGCGAGTACCTGGGGCGCCTGTACGAGGAGTCCAAGCAACGACCGTTGTACCTGGTTGACGCATGGTTGGCCCCTTCCGTGGCAGACTCGGAGCCGCAACCCACCCTGGGAGGGCAGGCAGATGACGTCGGTACGGCAACTGTTGGACGGCAAGTCCCCTGAAGTGCATGCGGTCGCGCCCGGCGCGGCGGTGATCGATGCGATCCGGTTGATGGCGCAGAAGGGCATCGGCGCGGTGCTGGTGATGGATGGCCCGCGACTGGTCGGGATCCTCTCCGAACGTGATTACGCACGCAAGATCGTGCTCCACGATCGTTCATCGCGTGACACCGCAGTGTCCGAAATCATGACCCCGGACGTAGTGACAGTGAGTCCCGGTGAGCAGGTGGAACATTGCCTGCAGCTGGTCACCGATTACCGCATCCGCCATCTGCCGGTGGTCGAGGGCGGGCAGGTACTGGGGGTGATTTCCATCGGTGACCTGGTGAAGTCGGTGATCGATGCGCAGCGGCGCGAGCTGGATCAGCTGCAGCAGTACATCGTGGCGGGGTGAGTTCTGTCGCTGGCGGGCCTGCGGCCCGCCGGCCCGCTTTCCGAAGCCTAAAGCCAAAGCAGCGCCTTCCTGATACGAGGGGGAGGCTGAGGGCATGGGCGTGCAGGACACGCCGCAAGTACCTCCCTGTAGGCTCGATGGCGCCATCCATGGCGCCAACGGTCCTGCACGCCCATGCCCTCAGCCTCTGGAAACGTTCCTGCGAGCGCGGTGGCTTTCATTCCGACAATCCGCCGTTGGTAGATGCCAACCTCGGTTGGCACTGCTTTTGATTCTGCTTTCTTCTTTTGATTTTGAATTCCCTGTTCCGCGCGCGCAGGGAACTGTCCGAAGCCGGAGCAAGGCGGCAGGCAGGACCGTGAGGCGCATGGATGCGCCATCGAGCCCCCATGGGTGAGGGCGCTTTGCTTGCGAAGCACTGCTTCGCAAGCGCCCGAACGCACAGCCGCCAGCGGCTGGGCCGGACCGCAGAGCGGGGTTCACGGCGTGTCCTGCCTGGGCCACCCGTCACCCTCGTCCCATTTGCAGTAGAGCGCCGAACGCCCGCTCTACTTCGCGTAGTGCCCACCGCAGTCGGCATCCTTGCCCGGCCCCAGTTCGATGGTGGCCAGCAGTGCCGCCGGCGGCGCGATGCTGCCCAGCGTCAACGCCACCGCACCGCGGATACCCAGCGCCTTGAAGTCCGGGCGGAACGAGGGGTCCTTGAAGGTGCCGCCGATGCGCAGCGGCGAGCGCAGCACCAGGATGCTCCTGTCCTTCGGTCGCGGCTTCAGCAGCAGGTCCAGCGTTTCATCGCGCAGGCTGACATCGCCCTCGCCGAGGATGATCGTATCGGTGGTGTCCACTGCCATCGACCGGGTGTGCATCAGGCCGTCGCGCACGCCGAAATCGGCGAAGGCGCAACGAAGAGGAATCTGTTTGTCGCCGGTGAACAGGAACTTCAGCGACTCGGTGATGTCCAGCCCTGCCACCTCCATCAGCAGGTTGCCGACATGGCCGCGGCCCATGCCCAGCGCCACGTCGCCGCTGCTGCCGCCGAGCATCGCTGCGATCGAGTTGCCGTTGCCGGTCAGATCAATGGCGCCGCTGATCCCGCCCTTGGCCTGCTCGGCGAGCTTGGCGTCGGGGAACAACTGGCCCAGCTGCACGCCGCGCACGCTGGCCTTCAACGAGGTTGCAATCTGCGGGCGACGTGCATCCATGCGGATCGTGCTGCGGATGTCGCCACCAGCAACGCCGAAGTTCAACGGGTCCAGCCGCAGTACACCATCGTCCAGCAGCAGGTGTGCATCCATGTCGTCCAGCGGCAGCTTCGGTGCATTGATGCGCTGGGCCTTCCAGCGCACGTCGGCGTCCATCGCGCGCAGCTTGCCCAGGTTGTACGGCGTGGCCGGCAGTACTTTCGCGCTGGCGGCCACGCGCGCTGCCTCGGCACGCTGTTCTGCATTGGCGGTCTCGCCGCCGCCGGTCTTCGGGGGAGCACCGACGAAGCCTGCAAGGTCATCGAAATCGAGGCGGCGCGACACCAGGTTCGCGGTCATCCGTGGGCGTTCCCTGGAGACATCGAACTGCACATCGCCGCCCAGGTCGCTGTCGCCGACTTTGCCGGTGAAGCGCTCGTAGCGCCACACCTGGTGATCGCGCTTCAGGCGGCCATCCAGTGCGTAGGGCGGGGAAGGTGGAATGGCAATGCCCAGCAATGGATACAGGTCGGCCAGGTCTTGACCGCTCAGCGCGAACTGCAGGTCGAATACCTGCAGCTGGAACGGGTTGGTCAAGGTGCCGCTGGCAACGGCATGGGTGGCTCCGGCGCGGCCATCCAGATGGATGCGGAAGGGATGGGCGCTGTCGGTCAGTTCCAGCGGCGATTCGGTGCCGCCGCTCAGGGTAAAGGGATTGCCCTGCCAGCGGCCCTTGCCGGCCACCAGCAACGGTGGTGCGGCGTCGGCCTGTTTCGGTTGCCCGCTGCGCACGTTCACCAGGATGTCGGTGCGGCCGAGTGCGTCGAGGAACTGCAGGCGACCATCGTCGATGAGCAGGCGCTTGAGCTGCGGCGTGGCGCCCCCCTTGCTGTCGCCGAGGAAGTCCCAGTTGCCGGGGGCGCCTTTGCGCGGGGCGGTCTCCAGCAGTACGTCCGGGCGGGTCAGGCGCACTTCGGGCAATTGCACGCTGCCACGCAGCAGCGGCCACACCCGTACGTCGATCTCGACCCGGTCGGCGCTGACCATGGTGGGCTGCTTCGCCCAGGGCGCATTGGCAAAGGTGAGGGTATCGGCGCGCACGGTGCTGGTGCGGCCGAGGTCGACATCCAGGTTGCCGATGTGCAGGGCGCGGCCGGTGCGCGCCTGTACCGCACGTTCGACCGGGCCCTTGAACCAGTTCCAATCCCAAAGGGCGATGAGGACCAGGATCGCCGCGAGCAGGAACACCAGCACGGCCAGCCAGCGCTGCCCGCGTGGACCGGGGCGACGCAGGCGCCAGCGCGACGCCTTGGGATCAGCAGGAGCAGGGGCAGCATTCACACCGCCATGGTTGCCCCGTCGGGGTGGACACGGCGCGAAGCGATCATGTGCATCGTGTGCAGGGCCGGTACCTGCTCGCCGACCAGGGGCCTGGCGTTACCGTCAATGCGGGGTCACAGCACCTGTCGGGTCACGGCGACGAAGTGGCAGACGCTGCCGCCGATCACGAACAGATGCCAGATCGCGTGCGAATAGCGAATGGATTCGCGGTGATAGAAGTAAGTGCCCAGCGTGTAGGACAGGCCGCCGCCGAACAGCCAGGCCAGCGTCCCGCCATCGATCGAGGCCCACATCGGCTTGATCGCCACCACCACCAGCCAGCCCATGGCGATGTAGATCACCGTGGACAGCACCTTGAAGCGGCCTGTGTAGAAGAGCTTGAACACCACCCCGCCCAGGGCCAGCGCCCAGATCGCGGTGAACATGCCCCAGCCCCAGGGGCCGCGCAGGCCGATCAGGGTGAACGGGGTATAGGTGCCTGCAATCAGTACATAGATCGCGCAATGGTCGAACACCTTCAGGCGGCCCTTGGCCTGCGGGTGCTGGATGGCGTGATACAGCGTGGAGGCGGTGTACAGCAGCAGCAGGGCGATGCCGAACACGATCGCGCTGGCCAGCTGCCAGCCATCGCCATAGATCGCGGCCAGGGTGATCAACACCGCGCTGGCGGCCAGGGCAAGCACCGCACCCAGCCCGTGGGTCAGGGCGCTGGCAATTTCTTCGCGGATCGAAACAGCGGAAGTCGTGGACATGGCATCGGCATCGTCTGCAGGGAGGGGGACCTGCACCCCCCTATCATCGCCGCGATGGCGGGCGCGCGCACCCCCGCCACCGTATGGTCGCTGGAATCAGTTGCCGGTGACCGTATGCGCGGCTTCGCGGGTTGCCGAGAAACGCACGTCCGGCGCACGTTCCTGCGCCAGCTGCAGGTTGACCCGGGTCGGCGCCAGGTAGACCAGGTGGCCGGCGGCGTCGAGGGCCAGGTTCAGCGCGTTCTTCTCGCGGAACTCTTCCAGCTTCTTCTCGTTGCTGCAGTGAACCCAGCGCGCCGTGGTCACGCCGACCTGCTCGAAGGTGGCTTCCACGCCGTATTCGTCCTTCAGGCGGTAAGCGGCCACATCGAACTGCAGCACACCCACCGCACCCAGGATCAGGTCGTTGCTGGTCAACGGACGGAAGAACTGGGTGGCGCCTTCCTCGGACAGCTGTGCCAGGCCCTTCTGCAGCTGCTTGAGCTTGAGCGGATCGCGCAGGCGGGCGCGACGGAACAGTTCCGGGGCGAAGTTGGGGATGCCGGTGAAGGTGATCGCCTCGCCTTCGGTGAAGGTGTCACCGATGGAGATCGTGCCGTGGTTGTGGATGCCGATCACATCGCCCGGCCAGGCCTCGGCGGCGATTTCACGGTCGCTGGCCATGAAGGTCAGCGCATTGGCCAGTTTCATCTCCTTGCCGGTGCGCACGTGCAGGGTCTTCATGCCGGCGCTGAACCGGCCCGAGCAGACGCGCATGAAGGCCACGCGGTCACGGTGCTGCGGATCCATGTTGGCCTGGATCTTGAACACGAAGCCGGTCAGCTTCGGCTCCTGCGGGGCGACGTCGCGGCCGGTGGTGGAGCGTGCCTGCGGCGACGGTGCGTGCTCGACGAAGAAGTCCAGCAGCGGCTGCACGCCGAAGTTGTTCACGCCCGAGCCGAAGAACACCGGGGTCTGCTTGCCGGCCCGATAGGCCTGCAGGTCGAACGGGTGGCTGGCACCCTGCACCAGTTCCAGTTCATCGCGCAGATCGGCCAGCATCCGCTCACCGATCTTTTCGACCAGCCCGGGTGAATCGATCGACGGGAAGATGGTCGAATCCTGACGCGTGAAGTTGCGGCCCTGCTCGTACAGGTGCACTTCGCCGGTGATCAGGTGGACCACGCCCTTCAGGCGCTGGCCCATGCCGATCGGCCAGGTGACCGGTGCGCACTGGATGCCGAGCACGCTTTCAACCTCGTCCAGCAGGTCGATCGGCTCCTTGCCCTCGCGATCGAGCTTGTTGATGAAGGTCATGATCGGGGTGTCGCGCAGGCGGCACACTTCCATCAGCTTGATGGTGCGCTCTTCCACGCCCTTGGCCACGTCGATCACCATCAGCGCCGAGTCCACCGCGGTCAGCACGCGGTAGGTGTCCTCGCCGAAGTCGGCGTGGCCCGGGGTGTCGAGCAGGTTGATGATCTTGCCTTCGTACGGGAACTGCATCACCGAGGAGGTGACGGAGATGCCGCGCTCCTTTTCCAGCGCCATCCAGTCCGAGGTGGCGTGGCGGGCAGCCTTGCGGCCCTTCACCGAGCCGGCCATCTGGATCGCGCCTCCGAACAGCAGCAGCTTTTCGGTCAGCGTGGTCTTGCCGGCGTCAGGGTGGGAAATGATGGCGAACGTGCGGCGACGCGACGCTTCGGTGGCGACTTCGGACATGGCAGTGGCGCCCGCACGGGGCGCTTTTCAAAGAGATAAGCGCCCGATTATACCGGCCTGCCGCCGTCGGCGGGTCAGCGCCCGGCGCTGGCGTCCCCGCTGCCCTCACGGGCGAAGTGCAATTCGCCCTGCGGGGCGAGGATGCGCACCGGCACCGAACGCAGCCCCATGCCCCGGTTGAGCTGCACCACGAAGTGCAGGTGCGGTGCGGTGCTGTAGCCACTGTTGCCGGACAGGCCGATCGGCTGCCCGGCCTGCACGGCCTGGCCGGGACGCACGCGCATGCCGCCGGCCTGCAGGTGGGCGTACATCGCCATGCTGCCGTCACTGTGCAGGATACGAACGAAGTTGGCGCGTCCGGCATCGCGTTCACGGTCCAGGCCATTGCCGTGGAACCCGTCCTGTACCTGCATCACCGTGCCCTCGCGGGCGGCCAGGACCTGCGTTGCTGCGGGCAGGGCAAAGTCGATGGCGTCGCGGTTTTCCTCGTCATCGTGGCTGAACCGGCCCTGCGGGGCCTGGTCCACGCGCAGCTGGGCAGCCTGGAACGGCAGGCGATAGGCGACGTCTTCGGCGCGGGCGGCCGGATTGCCCGGCACCGACTGCAGGCGGAGGTCCAGTGCATTGCCGTTGGCAGGGGAGGGAAGATGGCCCACCACCAGGCTGCCGGTGGCCTGCACCAGTGACTGCAGCGGCAGGCCCTCCACCTGTGTGCCGGGGGCCGCGCGCAGCTCGATCTGCACCGGGCCGGACAGGGGATTGTCGATCCGCGCCTGCCACTGGTCGCCCAGCGACTGCAGGCGCAGGCGGGCCATCGGCGCCGCGTGCGGCGTGGCGCCGGCCGTGCGCGTGGCCGGCGCCTGTGGCACCAGTCCCCAGCCCTGGCGCCAGTCGGCAGCGTTCGCGGGGGCGCTCACCAACAGGGGCAGCAGGAGGCAGGGCAGGGGCAGGCGGCGCATCGAAGGCTCCAGCGACATGGACCGCCGGGACTCTACGCAAGCTGTCGGGACGGGGGAAGGGTGGGGGCTTCGCATTCATCCATCTCTTTATCCGCATGAAGGGATTGACATGCCCGGAAAGGACTGGCATCGTGGCTCCACCATCGAGACCGGCAGAGGGACAGGCCCTTTGAAGCCGGGGCAGCCCGCAGACGCGAAAGCGCCTGCGTAGGTGCCAAATCCTGCGGGGACCGTGGCGTCCACCGAAAGATGGTTCGAACCTGCACCCAACGTGCACTTCGAACGCGAGCCCCGCGAAGGCTCGATGGCCGATTTCCCTACCGGAACCCGCCATGAGCTTCGCCACCAGCACCGTGCTTCGCCCCGAACCCTTTGTCCCCGTCAGCGTGCCGGTCGATGACCGCGTGCACGCCGAGCGCGGCGAGTTCGCCGCCGTGCTGTCGATGCGTCATGCCGGCCCCTGCCCGGTGCGCCTGCGCTATGAGTGGGTCGGTCCGGTCAACGCACCGGTGGTGGTGCTGGCCGGCGGCATTTCCGCGCACCGCCATGTGGCCTCCAATGCGCAGTTCAGCGAAAAGGGCTGGGCCGAAGGCCTGGTCGGCAGTGGCCGCGCACTGGATCCGCAGCAGCTGCGTGTGCTCGCGTTCGATTTCATCGGCGCTGACGGTGCGTTGGATGTGCCGATCGATACCGCCGACCAGGCCGATGCGCTGGCGCTGCTGCTGGATCACCTCGGCATCCGCGCATTGAAGGCATTCGTCGGCTATTCCTACGGTGCACTGGTCGGCCAGCAGTTCGCGATCCGCCACCGTGCCCGGGTACGCCAGCTGGTGCTGGCCAGCGGTGCGCACCGCCCGCACCCGTATGCCGCCGCCTGGCGTGCGCTGCAGCGCCGTGCCGTGGCGCTGGGCCAGCTGCAGTGTGGCGAAGACCACGGCCTGGCGCTGGCCCGCCAGTTCGCCATGCTCAGCTACCGCACACCGGAAGAATTCGGCGAACGCTTCGACGCCGCACCGGAAGTGATCAATGGCCGCGTCCGTGTCGCGGCCGAAGACTACCTCGACGCCGCTGGTGCGCAGTACGTTGCGCGCACGCCGGTCAATGCCTACCTGCGCCTGTCCGAGTCGATCGATCTGCACCGCGTGGACCCGAGCGCGATCCTGCCGCCGACCGTGGTGGTGGCCGTTGAAGGCGACCGCCTGGTGCCGCTTGCCGACCTGGTCGGCCTGGTCGAGGGACTGGGCCCACGCGGCAGCCTGCGCGTGCTGCGCTCGCCCTACGGTCACGACGCCTTCCTGAAAGAAACCGATCGCATCGACGCGATCCTCGCCACCGCCTTCCGCACTTCTGGAGAGTCCGCATGAGCCTGCACGCCGCTGAACCGTCCTGTTGTCGCACCACCGCCGCCGTCCGCGCCGGCATCGATCGGGACACCGCCCACGGCGCGGTCACGCCGCCGATCGTGCTGTCGTCGAACTTCAGCTTCGAAGGCTTCGGCAACAAGCGCCAGTACGACTACACCCGCAGTGGCAATCCCACGCGCGACCTGCTGGGCGAGGCGCTGGCCGACCTGGAAGGCGGCGCTGGCGGCGTGGTCACCGCCACCGGCATGGGCGCGATCAACCTGGTGCTGAACGCACTGCTGCAGCCCGGCGACACCCTGGTGGTGCCACACGATGCGTACGGCGGCAGCTGGCGCCTGTTCAACGCGCTGGCGAAGAAGGGCCATTTCGAACTGGTCACCGCCGACCTGACCGACCCGCGCGCGCTGGCCCAGGCCCTGGCCACGCAACCGAAGCTGGTGCTGGTGGAAACCCCGTCCAACCCGCTGCTGCGCATCACCGACCTGCGCTTCGTGATCGACGCGGCGCACAAAGCCGGTGCGCTGGTGGTGGTCGACAACACGTTCCTGTCGCCGGCATTGCAGCAACCGCTGTCGTTCGGCGCGGACCTGGTGCTGCACTCCACCACCAAGTACATCAACGGCCACAGCGACGTGGTCGGTGGTGCGGTGATTGCCCGCGATCCCGCCGTGCATGAACAGCTGGTGTGGTGGGGCAATGCCCTGGGCCTTACCGGCTCGCCGTTCGATGCGTTCCTGACCCTGCGCGGCCTGCGTACGCTGGATGCACGCCTGCGCGCGCACCAGGAAAACACCGCCGCGATCGTGGCGCTGCTTGATGCGCATCCTGCGGTGGCCAAGGTCTACTACCCGGGCCTGGCCGATCATCCGGGCCACGCCGTTGCCGCGCGTCAGCAGAGTGGTTTCGGCGCGATGCTGTCCTTCGAACTGGCCAGCTGTGCCGGCGATGATCCGCATGCTGCTGTACGTGCATTCGTCGATGGCCTGCGTTACTTCACGCTGGCCGAGTCGCTGGGAGGCGTGGAGAGCCTGATCGCACATCCGGCGACCATGACCCACGCCGCGATGACTGCCGACGCACGCGCGGCTGCGGGCATCAGTGAAGGCCTGCTGCGTCTGTCGGTCGGTATCGAGGGTGAGCGCGACCTGCTGGTCGATCTGGGCAGCGCCCTGGCGCGCGCCGAGGCGGTGATCGATGCGGTGGCGCGCGGCAAACAGGTGGCAGACGCATGAGCGCTTTGCCTGTCGAGATTCCGCTGCTGGGTACTGGTCGCCTGGCGCTGCTTGGAACCGGCACCGTCGGTTCGGCCTTCGTGCAGCGCTACCAGGCGTTGCAGGCGCGTGGGCTGGAACTGCCCAGCGTGCAGTGGCTGGCCAATTCACGCACCGCGCTGGCGATCGACCGCGATCTGGCGTTGCCGCTGGAACTGGCACGGCGTGCGCCGCGTGATGGGCAGAGTTCGCCGCCGTGGGCCAGCGCTGAAGGGCTGGAGCGTGGCGACGTGGTGGTCGATGCCACCGCCAGCGAAGATGTAGCGGCGCGCCACGTGCAGTGGTTGGCGCGCGGCGTGCACGTGGTGACCGCCAACAAGCTTGGCCGCGGTGCGCAGCTGTCGCGCGCGCAGGCCATCGCCGATCGTTGCGCCGACAGTGGTGCGCGTTACGGCGACAGCGCCACCGTCGGCGCGGGCCTGCCGTTGCTCAGCAGCCTGCGCGCGCTGGTTGCCGGTGGCGACCACATCCATGCCATCGAGGGCGTGCTTTCCGGTTCGCTGGCGTGGCTGTTCAATCGTTATGACGGCCAGTCGCCGTTCTCGGCGGCGGTGCGTGAAGCGCTGGCGGCCGGCTACACCGAGCCGGACCCGCGGCTGGATCTTTCCGGCGAGGATGTGCGCCGCAAGCTGCTGATCCTGGCCCGCAGCAGTGGATTGGCGCTGGACGCGTCGCAGGTGCAGGTCGATTCACTGGTGCCGGACGCGCTGGCTGCGCTGCCGCTGGAAGATGCAGTGAATGCGCTGGAGCAGCTGGATGCACCGCTGCAGGCACGTTGGCAGCAGGCGCGCGACAACGGCCGGGTGCTGCGTTTTGTCGGCCGCGTCGATGGCGAGGGTGCGCAGGTGGGCCTGCGTGAGCTGGCTGCCGACCATCCGCTGGCGCAGGGCGCGGGCACCGACAACCGCGTGGCCATCCACAGCGATCGCTATCGCACACAGCCGCTGTTGATCCAGGGGCCGGGCGCGGGTGCGGAAGTGACCGCAGCGGCGCTGCTGGATGACGTGCTGCGGATCGTGGGGTGAGCGGCTGATCGACGCACTGCAGCCAGGCATGGCCTGGCTCTACCGAGGGCGTGTGTAGCGCCGGGCCATGCCTGGCGGTCATGGAACTTCAACGCGCCTTGAGTGCCTTCAACAATGCGGCATTGAACTGCTTCGGGTCCTGCACCTGCGGCGAATGACCCAGTGCCGCGAACTCGACCAGGGTCGAGCCGGGTATCGCCGCCGCTGCCGCTTTGCCCAAGGCCGGGTAATTGCCCAGCGTTGCCTTCAGTTCGGGCGATGCCTGGTCACGGCCGATCGCCGTGCGGTCCTTCTGGCCGATGAACAAGGTGGTCGGCACCTGCAGGTTCTTCAGTTCGTAGACGACCGGTTGGTTGAACACCATGTCCGAGGTCAGTGCCTGGCTCCAGGCCACCTGCTGCTTGCCCGCGCCTTCGTACATGCCCGACTGCATGCGCGCCCACGGTTCATACGCCGGCTTCCACTTGCCGTCGTAGTACACATCCAGCTGGTAGCGGCGGATGCTGTCATAGCTGATGTTCATTTCGCCGGCATACCACGCGTCCACGCTGCGCCAGGGCACGCCCAGCGCCTTCCAGTCTTCCAGCCCGATCGGATTGACCAGCGAAAGACTGCGCATGTCCTGCGGATACATCAGCGCATAGCGGATGGCCAGCATGCCACCCATCGAATGGCCGACCACGTGCACCGGTACATCACCCAGCTGCAGCTGCTGCAGCAGCGCATGGGTATTGTCGGCCAGCTGCCCGAACGAATACTGGTAGCGCTCGGGCTTGCTGGATTTGCAGAAACCCACCTGGTCCGGCGCGATCACCCGGTAGCCTGCCGCCACCAGCGGCTTGATCGTCTCCTTCCAGGTTGCCGCGCAGAAGTTCTTGCCATGCAGCAGCACCACCACGCCGATCGGCTTCTTCTTCGGCGCAACATCCAGATAGGCCATCTCCAAGGCCTGGCGCTGCGATTCCAGTGCAAAGGTCTTCACTGGATAGCCATAGTCGAAGCCCTCCAGCCGCGGCCCGTAGGTTGGCGCAGCGAGAGCGGACAGCGGAAGGCAGGCGAGCAGGGCGGTGGCGATCACGCGCATGGGACATTCCGGGGCAGGGGGATGCCCGAGCCTAACCGGAAAACGGTGACGGCGTTGTCCGGTCGAGAACGGCACTGCAGAGCCGGGTCGATGCCCGGCCCTGCCGACCCTCAGCACTCGATGACGTTCACCGCCAGCCCGCCGCGGCTGGTTTCCTTGTACTTGTCCTGCATGTCGCGGCCGGTATCACGCATGGTCTTGATGACCTTGTCCAGCGACACCTTGTGCTTGCCGTCGCCGCGCATGGCCATGCGCGAGGCGTTGATCGCCTTCACCGCACCCATCGCGTTGCGCTCGATGCACGGAATCTGCACCAGGCCGCCGATCGGATCGCAGGTCAGGCCCAGGTTGTGCTCCATGCCGATCTCAGCCGCGTTCTCGATCTGGCTCGGGTTGCCGCCCAGCGCCGCGACCAGGCCACCGGCGGCCATCGAACAGGCTACGCCGACCTCGCCCTGGCAGCCCACTTCGGCGCCGGAGATCGAGGCGTTTTCCTTGTACAGGATGCCGATCGCCGCCGAGGTCAGCAGGAAGTCGAACACCCGCTGTTCGTTCGCGCCCGGGCAGAAGCGGTCGAAGTAGTGCAGCACCGCCGGCAGTACACCCGCCGCGCCGTTGGTGGGTGCGGTGACCACGCGGCCGCCGGCAGCGTTCTCTTCGTTCACGGCCAGTGCGTACAGGTTGACCCAGTCCAGCGTGGTCAGCGGGTCGCGCATCGCCGCTTCCGGCTTCGACGACAGCTCGCGGTACAGCGCCGGCGCGCGGCGGCCCACTTTCAGGCCGCCCGGCAGCACGCCTTCCTCGCGGATGCCGCGCGCCACGCAGGCCTGCATTGCGCTCCAGATCTCGCGCAGGTTGTCGCGGATCTCGTCCTCGCTGCGCCAGCATTTCTCGTTCTCGAACATCAGCTGGGCGATGCTCAGGCCACTGCGCGCGGTCTGCGCCAGCAGCTCGTCGCCGCTCTTGAACGGGTAGGGCAGCGGCGTTTCGTCAGGCACGATACGGTCATCGGCCGCATCGTCCTGGTTGACCACGAAGCCACCACCGACCGAGTAGTAATCGCGGGTGGCCAGCACTTCGTCATCGGCGTTGTACGCGGTGAAGCGCATGCCGTTGGTGTGGTAGGGCAGCTTCTGCCGCTTGTTCAGGCCGAGGTCGCGCTTTTCGTCGAAGGCGATCTCGTGCTGGCCCATCAGCATGATCCGCTTGCTGCTGCGGATGCGCTCCAGCGTGGACGGAATGATGTCCGGGTCGATCAGGTTCGGACGCTGCCCTTCCAGGCCGAGCAGGATCGCCTTGTCGGTGCCGTGGCCGCGACCGGTCAGTGCCAGCGAGCCGTACACGTCGGCACGGATGCGCGCGACCTGGGCAAGCTTGCCCGGGTCGAGCAGCCACCGATGGATGAAGCGCTCGGCGGCCCTCATCGGCCCGACGGTGTGCGAGGAGCTCGGGCCAATGCCGATCTTGAAAACGTCGAACGTGCTGACAGCCATGGTTGCCGTACTGCGGGTACCGGGAGAGACCGCTATTCTAGCGGTTCATGCCGCACTTCCATGACTGCGGCGCAGCATTTCCGCCAAGGGAGCAAACCGCAGTGTTGACCCTGTTCCAGCGTGACGACTGCCATCTGTGTGACATGGCCCTGGCCGAGCTGGCCAGGGCGCGGGCACCCGAGTTCGAATCGGTGTTCCTCGATGACCAGCCGGCGCTTGAGGCGCGGTATGGGGCGCGGGTACCAGTGCTGCGTGACGAGCGCGGTGGGCGGGAGCTGGACTGGCCGTTCGATGCGGCCACGGTGCAGGCCTGGCTGTTGGCAGGCAGGTAACGCCGGGCCATGCCTGGCGAG
Source organism: Stenotrophomonas sp. 3(2025) (assembly GCF_052665395.1). NCBI lineage: Bacteria > Pseudomonadati > Pseudomonadota > Gammaproteobacteria > Lysobacterales > Lysobacteraceae > Stenotrophomonas > Stenotrophomonas sp. 3(2025). Next base: position 34,057 of record NZ_JBQOIF010000013.1, read on the forward strand.
CGCGAAGCGCGGCCAGCGGTGGAAGCCGCCGGGCATGGCCCGGCGCTAACAGGACGAAGGCGTCTTATTTCGCGTCGAACTTCACGATCGTGCTGATCGCGGTTTCGTCCGGGATGGTCTTGGTATCAGCCCAGTCGCCGCCACCGACACCGAAGTCCAGGCGCTTGACGGTGGCCTTGCCGGTCAGCACCGGCTGCGCGCCGGGCTTCCAGGTGAACGTGAACGTGACCGGCTTGCTCACGCCGCGCAGTTCCAACGTGCCATCGGCGGCGAACTGGTCGTTGCCGAGCGCGCGGAAACCCTTCGCGGTGTAGCGCGCGGTAGCGAACTTGCCGACGTTGAAGAAGTCCGCGCCCTGCAGGGTGGAGTCGCGATCGCTGTTGCCGCTCTTGGCGCCGGCCAGCGGAATCACCACGTCCAGCGAACCTGCGGACGGATTGGCCGGGTCGAAGCTGAGCTTGGTGGCAAAGCCCGGGAAGCTGCCGGTGAACACTTCACCGTCGTACTTGCTCGCAAAGGCCAGGAAGGATCCGGCACCCGGTGCCTGGGCGTAATCGGCGGCGAGCACCGGGGCGGTGGCCAGCATGCCGGCCAGGGCGGCGGCCACGGCGGCCGGGGTGGTCAGTTTCAGGTTCATCGGTCAGTCCTTCTGGGGGGAGGCGAGCCAGCCACGCGGCAACATCCGGGACAGGGTGGCATCGCGCTGGAACAGGTGGTGGTAGAAGGCGGCACCGGCATGGGCCAGCACCACCGCGATCAACAGCCAGAAGCCGTATTCGTGCAGGGCATGGGAAACTGCCACGACCTGCGGGTCCGGCCCGGTCAGCTTGGGCACATCGACCAGGCCGAACCAGCGGAACGGACGCAGGCCGCTGGCCGAGTCGTACAGCCAACCCGACAACGGGATGGCGAACATCAGCACGTACAGCAGCACGTGAGTGGCGCTGGCGATGCGCTCCTGCCAACCCGGCACGCCGGGTACCGGCTTGGGAGCTCCGGCGTACAGGCGCCAGCCCAGTCGCAGCACCACCAGCGCCAGCACGGTGATGCCGATCGACTTGTGCGCCGTATAGACCCAGAAATACTTGGGCGTCTTCGGCAGCTCGCCCATGGTCAGGCCGACGATGCCGAGGGCGAGGATCAGCAGGGCGATCAACCAGTGCAGGGTCTGGCTGACACTTCCCCAGGCGGCAGGGGTGTTCTTGGCGGTCATGAAGGATCCTTGGTGGCCGTCTGGCTCTCGGAGTGGGGTTGGGGCGTAGGAGTTCCCGCACGGTCGCTGCGGTCGAGCGTGGCTTCAGCCTCGATCCGCACCTGCACCGCGTCGCCGATCACGCCCGGCCAGGCGGTGATGCCGAAAGCACGCCGGCTCAGCGTAGTGGTGGCGGAGAAGCCGGCCGTACGCCGGAAGGGTGGCAACGGATAGCGCTTGATCTGGTTCAAGGTCACTTCCAGCGTGACCTCCTGGCTGACCCCGCGCAGGGTCAGCGTGCCGGTCACATGGGCACGTGTGGCGTCGATCGGTTCGACATGGCGTGAGACGAAGCGGGCGGTGGGGAAGCGTTCGCCATCGAGCAGGCTGCGCGCCAGGGTTGCCTGGTTCCATTTGGCATCACCAAGGTCCAATCGCGATACGGGAATCTCGACGTCCAGTGTCGCATCGCGCCAGTTGTCGCTATCGAACTGCAACTGGCCCTGGCTTCCGGAGATCGTACCCAGCGCCTGCGAATAGCCAGCATGGTCGATCGCAAACAGCACACGGGTGTGCACCGGATCGATGCGGTAGGCCTCGTTGCCTGCCCAGGCGGGGGCCACGGCAAGCAGCATCGGCAGCAGGGCCAGGCAGTGGCGCATCGGCGTGGGGCTCCGGGAAAAGACCGTTCGATCATACCCATAGCCCCTGCGCAACGCTGTGTGCACGGCTGCAACAGTTCGTGGTGCCGATGCGGCCGGAAACAGGCTGTTGCAGCGATGGCTGCAGCCCTGTGTGACAATCGGCACAGGACAGGGGGTTCAGGATGAAGAGCGGCTGGCGCCGGTGGTGCCAAGGCATTGCAGGAGCAGGTCTGGTGCTGCTGGCGCTTTCGGCTGCAGCGGTGACCTTGGACATGGCCGGCGAAACACCGCGCCTGCGCCGTTTCGGCGCGGCCGAGGGATTGCCCTCGCGCATGGTGGTGGCGCTGGCCGAAGACCGGCAGGGCCGCGTGTGGGCCGCCACCGACGGCGGCCTGGCCCGCTATGACGGCGGTGAGCTGCGGGTCTGGCAGCACGACCCGGCACAACCGGATTCGCTGCCCGGCAACGAGATCGAAACCCTGCTGGTCGACCCGCTCGACCGGGTATGGGTGGGCATCAACGGCAAGGGGCTGGCCCGGCTGGATGCCGACCGCGAACGCTTCAAGACCTTCGATTCCGTCACTGAAGGGTGCCAGGGACAGTTCTGGACCCTGGCCTACGCCGAGGATGCGCTATGGGTCGGCAGCAGCAGCCATGGGGTCTGCCGCGTCGGCGAAGATGGCTCGCTGCGCCATTTCCAGCATGATCGGGCGCAGCCCGGCGGTCTGCCGAGTGACACCGTCTTCAGCAGTCTGGTGGATGCGCAGGGACGTCTGTGGGTAGGTACCGAAGCCGGTGTAGCGCGCTGGAATGGTCATGACTTCGAAGCCGTGGCGCCGCGCGAACTGGCGGCGGTGAGCGTGCTGCGGCTGAGCCGCGATGCCGATGGCGCGATCTGGGTCGGTACGCAGAACGACGGCCTGTACCGCATCGATGCGCAGGATCGGGTGACGCGACCGGCCTGGGCCGACAGTGCCCGCCTGCGCTCGGCACTGGTCCTGGCCGACAGCCACGGAGGCTACTGGGCGGGAACCTCCGATGGCCTGCTGCGTGGTGACCGCCAGGTGTTGCGCAGGTTGGAAGGCGACCGTGGCAGTGGCTTCCTGACCGGGCATAGTGGCGTGCTCGACCTGATGCAGGACCATGAGGGAGGGTTGTGGGTCGCCCTACTGACCCAGGGCCTGGCTTACCTGCCGCCCGACTGGCGACGCTTTTCAACCTGGTACCAGTTCGATGGCAAGCCGCTGGACAGCCAGTACCTGTTGAGTGCTGCCAGCGACGGTCGCAGCTACTACGTCGGCTCTGCGCATGGCGTTTACCAGATCGATGCACAGGGGACGTTGAGCCTGCTGGCCAGCGACCGCGAACTGGGCAGCGGCGCGGTGTGGTCGGTACTGCCACGTCCCGACGGCAGGCTGTGGCTCGGCCGCGCGGGGCGCATCAGCGTCTACGACCCCGCCACCGGTGTGCTGCGCGACTGGCGCATTGGCGGTGGCGCCGACCTTCGGCAGCGGATCGATCTGATGCGGCAGGCCCCCGATGGCACGGTCTGGGTATCGGTGATGAACCTGGGCCTGCAACAGCGCAGTGCCGACGGCCGCCTGCTGCGCAGTTTCGACGGCGCCACGCTGCGAGGCAGCACCGACGCGCCGGTCGAGCAGATCCGCTTCGATGCCGGCGGGCACGCCTGGGTGGTCGGGGAAATGGGCATCTGGCGTGAGCAGGGAGACCGCTTCGAAGCGGTGCCCGGCGTTTCCAGGGGGCCCATCTACGATCTGGTATGGATCGATCCCCGGCAGTTGTGGATCGCACGCCAGGGCGCATTCGAGCGCTACCAGTGGGATGGCCTGAGCCTGCGCCTGATCCAGCGCGTCGATGCCAGTGCCGGCGTGCCGCCGGTCAGCATGGGAGGGCTGGCCCTGGCCCGGAACGGCCAGTTGTGGGCGACGACGCCCCGCGGCCTGATGCGCTGGGATCCGAAACAGCGTCGCCTGCAGATCTTCAACGAGCGCGACGGCCTGCTTGATGCCGAGTTCACCGGACGCCCACCGGCAATCGATGCCGATGGCCGGGTGCTGGCCGTTACCCAGACCGGCATGGTGGGCTTCGATCCGAATGCTGCCGACGCCGAGATGCCACCCTCGCAACTGGTGATCGCGCAGGTTCGCGTCCGTCGCGATGATGCGCGCGGCTGGCAGCCCTTGCCGACCTCCGGCCTGCTGTTGCTGGGGCCGGACGACCGTGACCTGCAGATCGACGCACGGCTGCTGTCCTACGCCAACCCGCAGGGCAACCGCTATCGGTTCCGCGTGCAGGGGTACGACCAGAACTGGGTGGAACAGGGCGGGGACGGTCAACGCACGTTGTCGCGGTTGCCGCCCGGCACCTACGCCATCGAGGTGCAGGCCGCGACGGCCAGTGGTCCGTGGACGCCCTCGCAGCAGTTGCACATCAAGGTACTGCCACCCTGGTGGCGCAGCGGCATGGCGATTTTCGGCTATGCAATGCTGGGCTCGCTGCTGCTGTTGGCACTGCTGTGGTCGATCCGCAGGCGGTTGCGGCGACGCCAGCAGTGGCAGTTGACGGTGCACAAGCAGCAGATCGCCGAGCAGGCATCGCAGGCCAAGAGCCGCTTCCTGGCGACCCTGGGCCATGAAGTACGCACACCGATGACCGGCGTACTGGGCATGAGCGAACTGCTGCTGTCCACCGAACTGGACCCGGTGCAGCGCAGCTATGCCGGCTCGATCCAGCAGGCCGGCAGCCATCTGCTGCGGCTGGTCAACGATGCATTGGACCTGGCCCGGATCGAGGCTGGCCGGCTTGAACTGGACATCCGCCCGTTCGACCTGGGCGGACTGCTGGACCAGGTGCAGGCGCTGATGCAGCCGATGGCACAACAGCGCAGGCTGGCGTTCCAGCGCGGGCAGGCACTGCCAGGCCCGATCTGCGTCAGTGGTGATGAGATGCGCGTCCGCCAGATCCTGCTGAACCTGCTGGGCAACGCGATCAAGTTCACCGAGCGTGGCCATGTCGGTCTGGCGGCGCGCCTGGACGACGACGGCGGCGCGGTGACGTTCGAGGTCAGCGACAGCGGGCCGGGCATCAATGCCGAGCAGCAGCAGCGCCTGTTCCACCGCTTCGAGCAGGCCGATGGCCCGCGTACCGCCTCGCGCTATGGTGGCAGCGGGCTGGGCCTGGCGATCTGCCAGGAGCTGGCGGTGGCGATGGGCGGCCGCATCGATGTCGACAGCCAGCCGGGGCGTGGCGCACGCTTCGCAGTGCGGCTGCCGCTGCCGTGGAGCCGGCAGCAGGCCTTCAGCCCTGGCGAGGCCACGTCGCCGACGCTGCCGGCACTGCGCATCCTGCTGGTCGAGGACGATGCCACCGTTGCCGAGGTCATCGCCGGTCTGCTGCGCAGCCGTGGCCATGAGGTGGTGCACGTGCTGCATGGCCTGGGCGCACTGTCGGAAATATCAACCGAGGGGTTCGACGTCGGCCTGCTCGACCTCGACCTGCCGGCACTTGATGGCACCGCAATCGCCCGACAACTGCGCGCGATGGGCTACGAACTGCCGTTGGTGGCCGTTACCGCGCGCTCGGATGCCTATGCCGAGACGCAGGTGCTTGCGGCCGGATTCGATGGTTTCCTGCGCAAGCCGGTGACCGGCGATCTGCTGGTGGCGGCGATTGCCCAGGCACGCAGCAAGCGCCAGATCATCAGCTGAGTACGGCATCTTGCGGCGTGAATCGCGCAACTTTCGGTTTACCATGCCGACGCCCACGGCGTGGGCATCATCAACAGCAGCGTGAGGAGGCCATCGGTGGTGTATCTGCGGGCAGTGACGCTGCTGATGCTGCTGCTGTGCTGCCTGGTGCCCGCTGCCGCGCAGCCGGTGCCACCTTCGCCGCGCCAGGTCACCGTGTTCGACGGGTTGCCATCGAACACCGTCAACCGCATGGCCGAGGACCGCTACGGCTACCTGTGGATTGCCACCAACGATGGCCTGGCCCGCTACGACGGGCGCAACTACCGCATCTGGCGTTCGGAAGACGGCCTGCGCGACAACCGCATCTGGAGCGTACTGGTCGATGCCCGCAACGAGCTGTGGATCGGCACTGAAAATGCCGGCCTGGTGCGGATGTCGGCCGATCGCCGCCAGCTGCGCTTCTACGACCGCAGCAGCCAGCCGCTGATGGGCAGCAACACCGTGTGGAGCCTGGCTGCGACACCGGATGGCGCGATCTGGTTCGGCACCCACGAGGGCGGCCTGTACCGGCTGGACAGCAATGACCGTCTGCAGCGGTTCCTGCCCGAAGCGAACAATCCGCGCAGTCTGCCGGCCGCGTCGGTGCCCTACCTGGCCACGCTTGCCGATGGCAGCCTGTGGGTCGGCACCAAGCATGGCGTGGCGCGCTGGACCGGTACCGATTTCGAACGCATCGGCGGCGACCTGGTGCCCAGCCTGCTGATCAATGGACTGACCGCAGAACCCGACGGCAGCCTCTGGATCAGCACGCTGGCCGGGGCCACGGTGCGGCGCCCGGATGGCCGTTTCGAATCCGTGCCCTGGACCTTGCCGGCCGGCGACCAGGTGCTGGGCATGATGCTGCGCGACGAGCAGGGCGGGCACTGGCTGGACACGCGCAGCGGCCTGGGCCGGGGCATCGATGGCCGCTACCAGAACGTACCGCTGTACAGTGCCATCGCCCGTGGCCTGGTGCGGCCGAACTGGACCGGCGCCTATGAGGACCGCGAAGGCGGCATCTGGCTGGCCAGTACCAATGCCGGCCTGTGGCACCTGCTTCCGCGCTGGTGGCAGTTCTCGGTGTTCTCGCGGCTGGAGGATGATCCTTCCTCGCTGCGCAATTCCTATGTGCTCGGTACCAGCCCCTCCAGCAATGGTGGTGTGTGGACGGTCGGCAGCCATGGCGCGCTGGACCGCTTCAATCCGCGCACGGGCGTGATCGAGCAGCACCGCACCTTCGTCAACGGCATGCACTGGCTGACCTCGGTGCGCGAAGACCGACGGGGCCAGGTGTGGGTGGGGTCGACCGATGCCCTGATGCGCTACGACCCGCGTCGTGGCGAGCTGCGGCGCTGGGGGCGGGACTCGGGCGCGGACGCGACCATGGAAGGCAACATCGAGGCGATGATGACCTGCGATGGCGACAGCCTGTGGTTGATGCTGTCAGCGGGCCTGCAGCAGCGTGATCTGGACGGGCACGTGCGCCGGCGGCTGGAAAACGGCCAGGACGGTCTGCAGGCGGGCCAGCTCAATCTGGATGTGGAATGCGGCCCGCAGGACCGGATCTGGCTGGCCAGCAGCCGCGGCCTGCTGCAATGGCAGCCGGATGCGCAGCGCTTCCAGCCGGTGCCCGGTGCGCCGGCCACGGCGGTGTACGCCCTGCATGTGGGCAAGGACGGCCAGGTCTGGTTGTCCGAGGATGGTCGCCTGTCGCGGTATCTCTGGAGCCAGGGCCGGCTGGAACGACAGGCGGTAGTGGGCGCCGAGCAGGGCTATCCGGCGATTTCCGCTACCGGCCTGGTGGTCGACGCGCAGGGCGTGGCGTGGGCCACCAGTGCCCGCGGCCTGGTGCGGGTGAGTGCCGATGGCGAGAGCGTACGCCTGTACGGGGTGCACGATGGGTTGCCCAGCCAGGAGTTCCGCGAACACACCCTGATCGCCTCCTCGGCGGGGCGCATGGTGGCAGGTACCCCCGCCGGTGTGGTGGTGTTCGATCCCGAGCAGGTGCGGCCTTCCACCCGGCGTGCGCCGCTGGTGATCGAGCGGGTGGAGGTGCGCCGCAACGAGCAACTGCTGGACCTGACCCATGACTCGCCGTTGCAGATCGCCGATGGCGACCGCGACCTGCGTATCGTCGCGCGCCTGTTGTCCTTCGCCGATTCGGCTTCCAACACCTACCGCTACCGGCTGGCCGGCTACGACCCGGATTGGGTCGAGGTGGGCCCGGCAGGCGAGCGCCTGTTCTCGCGCTTGCCTCCCGGCACCTACCGGCTGGAAGTGCAGGCGCGCTCGGCCGACCACGTGTGGTCGCGGGTGCAGACCCTGGAATTCCATGTGCAGCCGCCGTGGTGGCGCAGCTTGTCCGGCCTGCTGGTGCTGGCCTCGATCGGGTTGCTGCTGACCAGCTGGTTCGCCTGGCTGTACCGGCGCCGGCTGCAGCGCCAGCACGCCTACCAGCTCGCGTTGCACAAGCAGGATCTGGCCGAACACGCATCGGCGGCCAAGACGCGCTTCCTTGCCAATCTGGGCCATGAAATCCGCACGCCGATGACCGGGGTGCTGGGCATGAGTGAACTGCTGCTGGCCTCGCCGCTGGATCCGCAACAGCGCGGCTATACCCAGTCGATCCGGCACGCGGGCGAGCATCTGCTGCACCTGGTCAACGATGCGCTGGACCTGGCGCGGATCGAATCGGGGCGCCTGGAACTGCAGTCCAACGCCTTCGGTCTCAATCGCCTGCTGCAGGATCTGGCCGCGCTGATGGGGCCCCTGGCTGCGCAGAAGGGTCTGCGGTTCATCCTCGACAACCAGTTGCCGGCAGGGCTGCAGGCGACCGGCGATGCGATGCGGGTGCGGCAGATCCTGCTCAACCTGCTGTCCAATGCGGTCAAGTTCACCAGCCGCGGCAGCATCACGCTGCACGCGCGTTGCGAGGAAGGGCCGCGTGGGCTTTATTTCGAGGTGCGCGATACCGGTCCTGGCATCAGCCAGGAGCAGCAGCAACGGTTGTTCCGGCGCTTCGAGCAGGCCGACGGTGCGCGCACCGCAGCGCAGTACGGCGGCAGCGGCCTGGGCCTGGCGATCTGCCGCGAGCTGGCACTGGCCATGCAGGGCCGGATCCGGGTGGAAAGCCAGCTGGGCAGCGGTACCTGCTTCGGTGTCAGCCTGCCGTTGCCGCTGCAGCAGGGGGCGGCCAGCGACGGAGGTGCCGACAGTGACGCCGCCGCTGCTGCGGTCAACATGCCGCCACTGCGGGTGTTGCTGGTGGAGGACGATGCGACCGTGGCCGATGTGATGTGTGGGCTGCTGACCACCCGTGGCCATGAGGTGGTCCACGCGGCACACGCGCTGGCTGCGCTGCGTGAAATCAGCGCGGGGGATTTCGATGTCGGCCTGCTCGATCTGGATCTGCCGGGCCTGAGCGGTTTCGAACTGGCCCAGCATCTGCGCAACCAGGGTTACACGTTGCCGCTGCTGGCAGTGACCGCACGCACCGACCCGGACCTGCAGCAGCAGGTGGAAGCGGCCGGCATCGGTGGTTTCCTGCGCAAGCCGGTGACCGGTGAGCTGCTGGTGGAAGCGATCGCCCGCGTGCTGGGGCGGTAGGGTTCGGCAGGGCTGCGCCCTGCACCCGCCGAATCAACGGCAACAGCAACGGCAAAAGCAACAGCGGGCATACCGTGGGATGGCGGGGTGGGTCCGGTTGCGGGGGACGCTGCAAGTACGTCCATGTAAGCTCGGTCGCGCCATCCATGGCGCTCACGCCCCCGCAACCGGACCCACCCCGCCTTCGACAGATTTTCGCGATCTGTCGGAGCGGCGTTCTGTGTTGCTGTTGGTGGGCGGCACGGGAACGGCATGGGGTCAGATTCGTTTCCCGCAGGAAAACGGATCTGACCCCAGAACTATTTCGATATCTGACAGAGATTCATCCACGCATGGCGTGGATCTACTGCAGATCGCGGAAATCCGTCGGAGGTGGGGTGGTGTCGGATTGCGGGGTGTCAGCCGCATGGGCCCGAGGCATGCCTCGGGCGGGTTGGGCAGGACGCCCAACCCCGGTCTTGCCGTGTGCGCAGGAAAGCGCACACGAGCAAGCCGCGGCCAAGCCTACAGGGAGGTACTTGCGGCGTCCCCGCACTCCGACACCGCCCCGCCATCCCACGGAATGCCCGCTGTTGCTGTTGCCGTTGCTTCGGACTCTGCAGGTGCAGGGCGCAGCCCTGCCGAACCCTCTACTCCGCTACTTCTTCTACCTGGCGTGGTTCGGGCTTGGTGTCGGGCAACTGCCAGAAGATCAGCGTCGACGTGAGCGTGATCGCGCCCACGCACAGGAACGTGGCATGCAGCGCCGCCGTCGCGCCGTGGCCTTCCAGCTGCGTGCCGAATGCGGCCAGCAGGCTGCCGGCAGCGGCTGCACCGAAGCCGGCGGCGAGCATCATCACCATCGACAGCAGGCTGTTGCCGGAACTGGCGAACTCGCGGTCGAGGTCGCGCAGGGTGACGGTGTTCATCACGGTGAACTGCAGCGAATTGACCGCACCGAAGAAGGCCAGCTGCAGCAGGCGCACGGCCAGGTGCTGGCCCGGTGTCATCAGGATGAAGCTGGCCATCGCCAGGCCGACCAGCACGGTGTTGGTCATCAGCACGCGGCGATAGCCGTAGCGTTCAACCAGTTTCACCGCCAGCTTCTTCGACACCATGCCTGCGGCGGCCACCGGCACCATCATCAGGCCGGCGTTCATCGGCCCGAGGCCAAGGCCGACCTGCAGCAGCAGCGGAATCAGCATCGGCATGGCACTGCTGCCGATTCGCGAGAACAGGTTGCCGAGAATGCCGATGCGGTAGCTGGGCACGCGGAACAGTGCCAGGGAGAACAGCGGTGCCGTTGAATTTGCCGCGTGCAGCCAGTAACCGACCAGCGCGGCCAGGCCGGCCACGGTCATCAGCATCACCAGCGCGTGTGGTGTACCGAGCCCGGAAATCCCATCCAGTGCCAGCGACAGCACCACCATCGCAAAAGCCAGCATGGCGTAGCCGCGAAGGTCGAACCGGGTGCGGTGGCTGGCGTAGTGGTCGGGCATGATCTTCATCGCCGCGATGAAGCCGATGACGCCGATCGGCAGGTTGATCAGGAACACCCAGTGCCACGAGGCGATCTCGACCAGCCAACCACCCAGCGTGGGGCCGATCAGCGGACCCACCAGTGCGGGAATGGCGATGAAGCTCATCGCACGCAGGAAGTCCTCGCGTGGCACCGAGCGCATCACCGCCAGGCGCCCGACCGGCAGCAGCATCGCGCCGCCGATGCCCTGCAGTACGCGCGCGGCCACCAGCTGATGCAGCTGCTGCGCCATCGCGCAGGCCAGCGAGCCGAGGGTGAACAGGATGATCGCCACCAGGAAGGTGCGTCGGGTGCCGTAGCGGTCGGCGATCCAGCCGGAGGCGGGAATGAAGGTGGCCACTGCCAGCGCGTAGCTGAAGACCACCGACTGCATCTGCAGGGGGCTTTCGCCGAGGCTGGCCGCCATCGCCGGCAAGGCCGTGTTGACGATGGTCGAGTCCAGCATCTGCATGAAGATCGCCAGCGAAACCAGCCACAGCAGGGGACGCTGGCGGGTGTAGGTCGATGGCGCTGTGGACATGGGGCGTGGCCGGTGCAACGTGGGGGCGCCATGATCGCGCACTGCGGGTCACGGCGCGATCAACATCGCGCCGTGATTGCCTGCGCGATGCTCAGCGTTGGCTGTGTGCGTGCACTGCGTCGACCAGCACCTGTACATGGGCCGGGTCCATGTCCGGCGACATGCCGTGGCCGAGGTTGAACACATGGCCCTCGCGCGAACCACCGTTGCCGGCGGCATAGGTATCGAGCACGCGTGCGGCCGCCGCGGCGATCGCATCAGGCGAGGCATACAACGTGGTCGGATCCAGGTTGCCCTGCAGCGCTACGCGGCCACCGGTGCGGCGCAGCGCTTCGTCCAGGTCCAGCGTCCAGTCCAGGCCGAGCGCATCGGCGCCGGTCTGCGACAGCGCTTCCAGGTGCAGGCCGGTGCCCTTGCCGAACAGGATCAGCGGCGTGCGCTCGCTGCCTTCGCCGCGCTCCAGGCCTTCGGCGATGCGCTGCAGATAGCGCAGCGAGAACTCGCGGTACATTGCCGGCGACAGCACGCCGCCCCATGTGTCGAACACCTGCAGGGCCTGCGCACCGGCCGCGCGCTGCGCGCCGAGGTAGGCAATCACCGCGTCGGTGGTTACCTCCAGCAGGCGGTGCAGGGCCTGCGGATGGTTCAGCGCCATCGCCTTGATGCGCGCGAAATCCTTGCTGCCGCCGCCTTCGACCATGTAGCAGGCCAACGTCCACGGGCTGCCGGAGAAACCAATCAGCGGCACCTGGCCATCCAGTTCGCGGCGGATCAGGCGCACCGCGTCCATCACATAGCCCAGATCCTGCTCCATGTCCGGCACCGCCAGCCTGGCGATGGCCGCTTCATCGCGTACCGGGTGGCGGAACTTCGGGCCTTCACCTTCGACGAAGTACAGCTCCAGGCCCATGGCATCGGGAATGGTGAGGATGTCCGAGAACAGGATGGCCGCGTCCAGCGGGAAGCGGCGCAGCGGCTGCAGGGTGACTTCGCAGGCGATCTCCGGGTTCTTGGCCATGGCCAGGAAGCTGCCGGCCTTGGCCCGGGTGGCGCGATATTCCGGCAGGTAGCGGCCGGCCTGGCGCATCAGCCAGACAGGGGTGCAGTCCACCGGTTCGCGGCGCAGGGCGCGCAGCAGGCGATCGTTGCGGAGAGGGCTGGTCACAGTGGGCATTCCTTGGGCGAAAAGAGCAACGGCGCAGTCAGTCGCCGTGCGAAAGAATCTGGAAGCCCCGATGCAGTTCGGCATCGCGGGCCTTGTCGTAGGCGTGGCGGGCTTCGTCGGCCGTCAGGTACAGCTCGCGCCGCAGCTGCGAGCGGGTGCCGACGCGGCCGGATTCACGCAGCAGTTCCCAGCCGCCGAACAGGTCCGGGACCAGGGTCAAGCGCAGGAAGCGCGGTGCCTGGGCACCGTCGGCGGGTTGTTGCAGGTGGACGTGCATGGCACCGATTGTAGCGGGGGCGAGGTGAGCCCTGCCGCAACGCTGATCCGGTAGTGGCGGCCGCTGGCCGGCAACCTCATGAAACCTCCCAGGCAGCGCCGGGCCATACCCGGCGAACGCGGAAGCGGTCAGCCTGCGTCCAGCACCTTCAGTACCGCCGCTTCATCCACGTCCGGTACGACTTCGGCGCGGCCCATGCCACGCCACAGCACCAGGCGCAGGCGGCCGGCCACGTTCTTCTTGTCCAGGCGCATGCGGCCGAGCAGGGCCTGCGGGTCCAGCCCGGCGGGAATTGCCACCGGCAGGCCAAGCTGTTCCAGCAGCGCCTGCAGGCGCACCCGGTCGGCGTCGTCGGCCAGGCCCAGGTGGGTGGAGAGGCGGGCCGCCAGCACCATGCCCACCGCTACGGCCTCACCGTGGTTCAGCGCATCGCGCCCCGGTGCGGAGTAGCCCTGTTCGGTTTCGATGGCGTGGCCGAAGGTATGGCCAAGATTGAGCAGGGCGCGTTCGCCCTTCTCGAAGGGATCGCGCTCGACGATGGCGGCCTTGTGCCGGCAGCTGCGGGCGATGGCCTCGGCGATGACCGCATCCTCGCCGGCCGCCAGTGCCTCGGCATGCTGCTGCAGCCACTCGAAGAACACCGCATCACCCAGTGCGCCGTACTTGATCACTTCGGCCAGGCCGGCGCGCAGCTCGCGCGGCGGCAGGGTGGCCAGCACGCGGGTATCGGCGATCACCGCACGCGGTGGGTGGAACGCACCGACCAGGTTCTTGCCGGACGGGATATCCACGGCGGTCTTGCCGCCCACCGAGGAGTCGACCATCGCCAGCAGCGTGGTCGGCAGCTGCACGCAGTCGATGCCGCGCATCCAGCAGGCCGCGGCAAAGCCGGCAAGGTCGCCGACCACACCGCCGCCGAGGGCGAACACGCAGGCATCGCGGGTCGCGCCGAGTGCGGCCAGCGCCTCGATGACCGAGCCGAACTCGGCCAGGGTCTTGGAGGCTTCGCCGGCGGCCAGCACATGCTCACCCAGGATCAGGTCCGGGCGTGCGGCCAGCAGGGTCTGCTTGGTGGCATCCAGATAGCGTGGCGCAACCTCGCTGTCGCTGACCAGCAGGACATGGCGGCCACGCACATGGCTGGCCAATGCGGCGCCGTCGGCCTGGGCGCCGGCACCGATGGTGATGGAATAGGGACGGTCGCCGCCAACGGCGACCTGCAGCAGGGCAGGGGAAGTCATGCAGTGGGGTCCTGTCGCTGCCAGTGCGTGGCCAGCTTGACGACAAGCTGGGCAGTGGCATCGGCGGCGGTAAACGGGTCGGTATCAAGAGTGACATCGGCCAGGTCGCGATACAGCGGGTCGCGATGCGCGGCCAGATCATGCAGCACCTGTTCGCGGTCCGGCCGCTGCAGCAGTGGCCGGGCTTTGTCGCGAGACAGGCGCTCCAGCTGGGCTGCGACGCTGACCCGCAGGTAGACGACAAAGCCTCGCTTGGCAATCAGGGCGCGATTGTCCGGGTCAAGCACCGCACCGCCGCCGGTGGACACCAGCTGGCCACGGCCGGCCAGCACCTGCGCCAGCGCCTGGCGCTCATGGGCGCGGAAGCCGGCTTCGCCGGAATGCTCGAAGATCGTGGGGATGCTGGCCCCGGTCGCATCGACGATGGCCTGGTCGACGTCGACGAAGTCCAGCGTGAAGCGCTCGGCGAGGCGGCGGCCGATGCAGGTTTTACCGGCACCCATCGGGCCGATCAGGATCAGGTTCGGAGCGGGATTCATGCCCTCTGATGCTAACACCTCCGTGCCTTGGCCTTTACGTTCTTCACGTCAGGGTGGAGGTTCCTGCGGGGTATCCCGCGCCTGATGGAGTGCCTGCCATGTCGGTTGCCAAGGTCATCGAAATCAATGCGTCCTCGCCCAAGAGTGTGGAGGACGCAGTGCGCAGCGGTTTGAAGAAGGTGTCCGGGACGGTCAAGGGCATCCAGGGCGCCTGGATCAACGAGACCAAGGTGGTCACCGACGGCAACGGTGAGATCACCGAATGGCGGGTGAACCTGCGGGTCACCTTCCTGGTGGAGTGAGGCTGCTCAGCGCAGCCCTTGCACCTGGCGCTGGGCATCCAGCGCCACTACCCGGTCGGCAATGGCCGGCAGCGCACGCAACGCCTGCTGGCTGACCCGCTCGTAGTACTGCACGAAGCGCTCCAGCTGGGGCCGGTTCATGCCGTGCCGCCCCGGCTGGGCCGCCTGCAGGTTCTGCTCCTGCTGCCAGCGCCAACGCGGCACCACCGAAAAATCAGGGGGTTGCAGGAACCACAGGCGGTCACAGCGCTGCCACAGCGCCGGATAGTCGCGGGCCAGCGCCTGGTTGCACCAGCGCCGCCACCGGCCATCGGCATCGGCCTCGCGCTCCAGGGCGTTGAGCGGGACATCCAGTTCGGCATCGTCCTGCGCCGGGGTGCCCAGGAACCAGCCCTCGAATACCAGCAGGTCCAGCGGCGTTTGCAGCTGCGGCCACTGCGCTTCGGGCAGGCGCTCGTCGGCCAGCTTGTCGAAGCGGGGCAGGGCCAGGGGCTGTCGTGCTGCCACTGCGTCCAGTACCGCATGTGCCAGCGGCAGGTCGTGGGTGCCCGGTGGGCCACGGGTGATCAACAACGGATGCACCTGCCGGGCCAGACGCTGGCGTTGTGCGCGGGTCAGGTAGACATCGTCGATGGACAGCGTTGCGGCGTTCAGGCCACGCGCCTGGGCACGGGCAACCACCTGCGCGGCCAGCGTCGATTTGCCGCTCCCCTGCAGGCCGCTGATCGCCAATACTGGAACGGCTGTGCTGCTGCCCAGCGCGTCATCCAGCGCCTGCTCGACCACTGTTTCGGGGAATCCTTTCACCTGGGGCATGTACGCAGCGGCGACCATGCCGCCACAATAGCCCAAACCGTGTGAGAAGAATGCTGTCATGAGCGACCTGTACGCCGAAGCCCTGTCGACCTTTGCCGCCCTTTTCGAAGAAGCGAAACAGAGCCGCGAAGTCGAGCCCAATGCGATGACCGTGGCGACCGCCGATGTGCAGGGCCGGCCATCGGCGCGCACCGTGCTGTTGAAGGCGTTCGATGAGCGCGGCTTCGTGTTCTACACCCACCTGGACAGCCACAAGGGCAACGAGCTGCAGGCCAATCCGCAGGCCGCGCTGCTGTTCCTGTGGCGCAGCCTGCGCGAGGCCGGCATCCAGGTGCGCATCGAGGGACGCGTGGAGCAGGTGGCCGATGCCGAGGCCGACGCCTATTTCGCCAGCCGTCCGCGCATGAGCCAGATCGGCGCGTGGGCGTCGCTGCAGTCGAAGACGATGAACTCGCGCGAGGAGTTCGACGCGCGCGTGGCCGAGGTCGAGGCGCGCTTCGAGGGCAAGGACGTGCCGCGTCCGGAAGGTTGGAGTGGTCTACGGGTGGTGCCCGACCGCATCGAGTTCTGGTACGGCGCGCAGTTCCGCCTGCACGAGCGCTGGTGCTATGAGGCCGGTGCCGAAGGGCGCTGGAGCAAGCGGCTGTTGTACCCGTAAGTTCGTACGCATTTAAGACCGACTGTGCTGTCGATCTGACGGCAGCACAGCATGGTTGATGTGAGTGATCTACTCGATTCCAGCTCTTGGTGCCGCGTGGGAGCTCATCCTTTGATGAGCGGAGCCTGGTGCAGGACCCGTGCACGCGATATTGGTTTCCACGGAGTCTGTAGTAATTCCAGATGCGTCCTTGAGTGACGTCCGGACCGTGAAATGCTTGGGCCAATCAGGAGCACTCGAGTCGCATCCCCATGTGAATGTCATTGGCGAGGGGATATTTGTCGTATAGCGCTTAGTGCCGCCCGTGCACGTCCATCCCCCAGGACAGGAAATTACTTCCAAGGTTAAGTCGACGGGGAATCGCGGGTATCCGTTGAAATTGACATTGACCGGGATGGAAGGCGAAGGTCCGGAAACGTCAGGTGTCCCTTCGATCTTAAAGGGGGACGTCAATGTCGATATTCCGAGAATGGAAAGTCGTTCGATAGGCATGAAGTAAAGGTGATTGATGCGGTCGCCGGCGCCGCGTGCGTGCACAATTCCGTAAGCGCTTCTGTGCCCTGCCTCCCCAGAGAACACAGGGCCGCCACTATCGCCATCTGCATTCATTTCAAGCTCATCCGCATTTCTTGCTCGAACATACCTCGCAGGTAGGCCGTTGTAATCCTCAGTGGCGGCATTGATGTCGGCCACTTCTCCACAGGTGTATCCAGTCGTAGCGCCGCTCTTGCACACTGGCATGCCTACAGCAAGGTCAACGGAGGGGGTCTCGCTGACGATTGATTCAGGGCTGCCCTCAACAACTATCTCATTTTTCTGTTGCTTGGGGGTGCCTATGATTCGTTGCTTGTTCCATTGCACATCGTAGATGCCTGCATCGTTCTCGTTCTGATAAAGCAGTTGCAGAGTGGAGTTAGAGTACGTCAGATTGTTGTCGCAATGCCCGGCTGTCACGATCCCCAGTTCCCGTGTGGCGGGCTCTACGACGTTGAACCCCATTGTACAGTTGATCGTGTTTCCGCTGACCTTGTTTCCTCCGACAAGTGCCGTTGGTTGAGGGAATCCCGTCGTTTCATGGATCTTGATGAAATCTGCTGCAGCAAGGAGCTTTGCCAGAACTTCTGTCGCTCTGCTGGCGTCCAGCACCCGCAGTTCGACTTCAGATTTTCTGATGTCGATTCCGCTTTCGAATCGAATTCCAGATTTGGACAGCTGTTCGCCGACTTCTTCCTGGACTGCTAGCAGCATCTCGAGGGAGCGTGGTGCGATTTTGGCGGAATACAGCCTGCTCTGAGTGTACTTGGCTAGGTTTCGCTGTGGATCCTTGGTGAAAAGCACAACGATCTGGAACTCGGGGGAGTGTTCGATATAGAGGCCTGCGAACGTTTCCGGGTTGTCCGCGGCGATGCGTCGCTGCAGTTTTCCAGCCTCTCTCGAAGCGGCAAGTCGTTGTGTCGCCTCTGTGGTCGAGATCTTGTAAGTGTCTGAGTACTTCTCGGCCACTATGTCCCTGTTCTGAGACGCTGCGCTCAGGCTGAAGGCTGCAGATGCTGCAGTCAGGGCAACTCTCGCCATCAATTTTTGCCGTGAATTAAGTGCGGCTATCATTCAATATCCTTATTAATTAGCAGGGCTTCTTCTCGGTCTGACGCGGTGATTCTAGGGTTCGCCTTCTGGATTCCTGAATATGATGGTATTGATTTTTACCATGGGCCCGGTGGCCTGTGAGGTGATCTGGTTCGCGGAATCTGCTTTTGCTCTCTGCGTGAACATCTGGCTCTAGTGAAATTGTGCGGCGGCGTCGATCGCAGTCGTGCACCCGATTATGGAAATCATGTGTGCGAGGTGGCGGGCGATCCTGTTGCGTCAGCATTCCGCTGGCAAGCCAATCCAGTGCGTGGCTTCTGTCAGCGTGTAGGGCTGTCGAGCAAATTCGACTCTGCAGAAGGAGAAGCAGATCCAGGCCATGCGTAGACCCAGTACCCTGCAACCCTTTCGCGCGCAGCTAGCGCCGCAGTGTGTTGAGCGACAGATCCATTGCCTGCGCCGTGCCTTCGTGGTCATTGCGGTCTTTGTGTAGCAGTTCTTCCCGCTGCGTGTGTGGCGTTCGTTTGTCATTACTTTCCATCGACTGCGCGGCGGCGTTTCCACGTGCGAGTCCCGGCAGCAGCTACAGCAGACGCGCCGCATCGATCAAACCCGTTTCAGACTGCCAATGGATGCGTAGCCCATCAACCATAATGTGGCGGCCGACGCATCCAGCAAGGCATGAGCGAGATCGGCGCATGGGCCTCGCTGCAGTCGAGGCCGTTGAACACGCGCGAGGAGTTCGACGCACGCGTGGCGGAGGTCGAGGCACGTTTCGACGGCAAGGACGTGCCGCGCCCGGAGGGCTGGAGTGGTCTGCGGGTGGTGCCTGACCGTATCGAATTCTGGTACGGCGCGCAGTTCCGCCTGCACGAGCGCTGGTGCTATGAGGCCGGTGCCGAAGGGCGCTGGAGCAAGCGGCTGTTGTACCCGCAAGTGATGAGGCGCGTGTGGGACTTGTAGTGCCCCGCGATGCCAGTAGATCCACGCCATGCGTGGATGGGGTGGGTCATGCGCAGAATCGATGCGGACCAAGGTTCGCATCCACCAGAGCGAGTCCGCACCCGCCACGGTTGGGCGCAGCAGGCCAGGCAGGACTTGAGCTACAGCCCTTCCGCGCGCAGCCATCGCCACAGCGTGGTGCGTGAGACACCCAGCGCCTGCGCCATCCCCTCGCGATCATTCCGATGTTCCTGCAACAGCGTTTCCAACTGTGCACGCGGTGGGCGCTTGCCGTTGCTTTCCACCGGCAATGCTGCAATGCCCTCGTTCACAAGTTCGGGCGCCAGCTGCAGCAGGCGCGCTGCATTGATCAGACCGTCACCGGGCTGCCAGTGGATGCGCAGCCTATCCACCAGATTGCGCAGTTCGCGCACGTTGCCGGGCCACTCGGCGGCGGTCAGTACCGCCAGTGCATCCTCACTCAGAGGCGCATCGATGCCGCGCAGCTGACGGAAGAAGTGCTGCGCAAGCACGGGGATGTCACCGCGCCGAGCACGCAGCGCGGGCAGGGCAATACGCAGCGCGGCCAGGCGGTAGTACAGGTCGCGACGGAAGCTGCCTGCCGCCGCGCGCTGTTCCAGCGATTGCAGGGTGGCGGCGACCACGCGCAGGTCGACCGGGGTCGGTTCGGTGGCGCCCACGCGCAGCACTTCGCGTTCTTCCAGCACCCGCAGCAGGCGGGTCTGCAGCGGCAGCGGCAGTTCGCCGATCTCGTCCAGGAACAACGTGCCGCCATCGGCCGCCTCGACCAGGCCGACGCGCCCCCCGCGACGCGCACCGGTGAAGGCGCCGTCGCTGTAGCCGAACAGCTCCGCTTCCAGCAGTGATTCGCTGATCGCACCGCAGTTCAGCGCAACGAAACGACCGCGGCGACCGCTGGCGGCGTGCAGCTGGCGTGCAACCAGTTCCTTGCCGGTGCCGGTCTCGCCTGTTACCAGTACGGTGCTGTCGTGCGGGGCGTACAGCGTGATCTGTGCGCGCACGTCGGCCATCGCATTGCTGTCGCCGAGCAGGGCATGCGCATCGCTGCGTGGGGCGGTGCGGCGGCGCGGAGCCGGCCGGCTGCCGCCGGAGCGGGCCATGGCCTGGGTCAGCTCCAGCGCATGCTCGAACGCCTGCCGCACCGAATCGGCCGAGTACAGCAGCACGCCGGGCAGTCCGGCCTGTTCGGCATGGTCGATGGCCATGCCGGTGCCGACGATCACTTCGATGCCGTTGGCGCGCAGGTCGGCGATGCAGTCGCGGGCATCTTCGCGGGTGACGAAGCGGCGGTGCTCGATGTCCAGGCCGAAGCTCTGCTGGAAGCTGCTGAACACCGGCACATCGCTGGCATGGGTGACCAGCCCGATGCGTGGGGCGATGCGACGGGCGCGCGCCAGCGCTTCCATCAGGTCGAAGCCATTGGCGTGGATCGGTACCAGCGGCAGGTCCAGGCGACCGCGCAACCAGGCTGCATTGGAGCCACCGGCAATCACCACGTCGCAGTGCTCGCGGCGCAGGCGCTGGCCGATCACTTCCACGGCCTCCTCGAAGCCCAGGTTGATCTGCTCGATGCGCGCGCGGCGGTCGAATTCGGGAATGACATCGCCCAGCAGGCCGGTCAGGCGCGAGACGCTGACCGTCCAGATAACCGGACGGCCGGGGTCGGCATCGGTGTGGCGCAGGGGCGAGCGGGGCAGGTACATGGTGCGCGGATCGGGAGTGATGATGTTTCATGATACATCTGTTTCAATGTTTCATATGTTTCACTGCGATTGACCGGTCATCCCCGTGAAATCAATCGCTTGCAGGTTGGCATGGTGCTTGCGCTTACCTCCCTGTTCTTCAACTTGGATCGCCGCATGACCGTTTCCACCCTCTCTTCCGCCGGTGCCCGCTTCCGCGAGGCGCTGGCTGCCGAATCGCCGCTGCAGGTGATCGGCGCGATCAACGCCAACCATGCGCTGCTGGCCAAGCGCGCGGGTTTCCGTGCCATCTACCTGTCCGGCGGTGGCGTGGCCGCCGGCTCGCTGGGCCTGCCGGATCTCGGCATCAACACCCTGGAAGACGTGCTGGTGGACGTGCGCCGCATCACCGACGTCTGCGATCTGCCGCTGATGGTCGACATCGACACCGGCTTTGGCCCGAGCGCGTTCAACATCGCGCGCACGGTGAAGTCGCTGATCAAGGCCGGCGCCGCCGCCTGCCATATTGAAGACCAGGTCGGCGCCAAGCGCTGCGGTCATCGCCCGGGCAAGGAGATCGTCTCGCAGGGCGAAATGGTCGACCGCGTGAAGGCCGCCGCCGATGCCAAGACCGATCCGGACTTCTTCCTGATCGCGCGCACCGACGCCATCCAGGTGGACGGCGTGGACAAGGCCATCGAGCGTGCCATCGCCTGCGTCGAAGCCGGTGCCGACGGCATCTTCGCCGAGGCCGCCTATGACCTGGAGACCTACCGCCGCTTCGTTGATGCGGTGAAGGTGCCGGTGCTGGCCAACATCACTGAATTCGGCGCGACCCCGCTGTTCAGCCGCGACGAGCTGGCTTCGGCCGGCGTGGCCATCCAGCTGTTCCCGCTGTCCGCTTTCCGCGCCGCCAACAAGGCCGCCGAGAACGTCTACCAGACGATCCGCCGCGAAGGTCACCAGCGCGACCTGATCGACAGCATGCAGACCCGCGAGGAGCTGTATGACCGTATCGGCTACCACGCCTTCGAGCAGCAGCTCGACGCGCTGTTCGCCGCCAAGAAATAAGCAGTACCCTGCACCATCAAGTTTCGGAGGGAAACATGAACGATACGACCGCAACCCCGACCTTCAAGCCGAAGAAGTCCGTCGCCCTGTCCGGCACCGCTGCCGGCAACACCGCGCTGTGCAGCGTCGGCCGCAGTGGCAACGACCTGCACTACCGTGGCTACGACATTCTGGACCTGGCCAACACCAGCGAGTTCGAGGAAATCGCCTACCTGCTGGTGCACGGCAAGCTGCCGACCCGCGCCGAGCTGGTTTCGTACAAGGCCAAGCTGAAGTCGCTGCGTGGCATTCCGGCCGCGGTGAAGGCCGCGCTGGAAGAACTGCCGCCGTCGGCGCACCCGATGGATGTAATGCGCACCGGCGTGTCCGTGCTCGGCTGCGTGGCGCCGGAGAAGGACGACCACAACCATCCGGGCGCGCGCGACATCGCCGACAAGCTGATGGCCTGCCTCGGTTCGATGCTGCTGTACTGGTACCACTGGAGCCACAACGGCCGCGCGATCGACGTGGAAACCGACGATGACTCCATCGGTGGCCACTTCCTGCACCTGCTGCACGGCGAGAAGCCGCAGGATTCGTGGGTGAAGGCGATGCACACCTCGCTGATCCTGTACGCCGAGCACGAGTTCAACGCTTCGACCTTCGCCTGCCGCGTCATCGCCGGCACCGGCAGCGACATGTACAGCGCGATCTGCGGTGGCATCGGCGCGCTGCGCGGCCCCAAGCACGGCGGCGCCAACGAAGTGGCGTTCGAAGTGCAGAAGCGCTATGACAATCCGGACGAAGCCGAGGAAGACATCAAGGCCCGCGTGGAGCGCAAGGAAGTGGTGATCGGTTTCGGCCACCCGGTCTACACCGTGTCCGATCCGCGCAACAAGGTAATCAAGGACGTCGCCCGCGAACTGTCCGAAGAACAGTCGAGCATGAAGATGTACGACATCGCCGAGCGCCTGGAAACGGTGATGTGGGACATCAAGAAGATGTTCCCGAACCTGGACTGGTTCAGCGCCGTCAGCTACCACATGATGGGCGTGCCGACCGCGATGTTCACCCCCCTGTTCGTGATCGCCCGTACCGCCGGCTGGAGCGCGCATATCGTCGAACAGCGTATCGACGGCAAGATCATCCGCCCGAGCGCCAACTACACCGGTCCGGAAGATCGCGAGTTCGTGGCCATCGACAAGCGTTCCTGATCATCGCCACTGTTGCACTGCTGCAAGCATCCGGCCGGCCCCGTGCCGGCCGGATGCCGTCACCGCCGTATCGCCGGCACCCGGCCCGCCACGAGCATTCCGCCAGCCCATGAATACCGATTACCGCAAGACCCTCCCCGGCGCCTCGCTGGACTATTTCGATGCGCGCGCCGCCGTCGACGCGATCCAGCCCGGCGCCTACGCCACGCTGCCGTACGTATCGCGCGTGCTGGCCGAGAACCTGGTGCGTCGCTGCGATCCGGCCACGCTGACCGACTCGCTGAAGCAGCTGATCGAGCGCCGTCGCGACCTGGATTTCCCATGGTTCCCGGCGCGCGTGGTGTGCCATGACATCCTCGGCCAGACCGCGCTGGTGGATCTGGCTGGCCTGCGCGATGCAATCGCCGACAAGGGCGGTGATCCGGCCAAGGTCAACCCAGTGGTGCCGGTGCAGCTGATCGTCGATCACTCGCTGGCAGTGGAGTGCGGTGGCTTCGATCCGCAGGCGTTCGAGAAGAACCGCGCCATCGAGGACCGTCGCAACGAGGACCGCTTCCACTTCATCGACTGGACCAAGCTGGCCTTCGAGAACGTGGACGTGATTCCGCCGGGCAACGGCATCATGCATCAGATCAACCTGGAGAAAATGTCGCCGGTGATCTACGTGCAGGACGGCGTGGCCTTCCCCGATACCTGCGTGGGCACCGACAGCCACACCCCGCACGTGGATGCGCTGGGCGTGATCGCCATCGGCGTGGGCGGCCTGGAAGCAGAGAACGTGATGCTGGGCCGTGCGTCGTGGATGCGCCTGCCGGACATCATCGGTGTCGAGCTGACCGGTCGGCCGCAGCCGGATATCACCGCCACCGACGTGGTGCTGGCCCTGACCGAATTCCTGCGCAAGGAGCGCGTGGTCGGCGCCTGGCTTGAATTCTTCGGCGAAGGTGCCGCTGCACTCACCATCGGTGATCGCGCCACCATCTCCAACATGTGCCCCGAATACGGCGCAACCGCCGCGATGTTCTACATCGACGGCCAGACCATCGACTACCTGCGCCTGACTGGTCGCGAGGAAAAGCAGGTCGCACTGGTTGAAACCTACGCGCGCAGCACCGGCCTGTGGGCCGATGACCTGGCCACTGCGGAATACGAGCGCGTGCTGCACTTCGATCTGTCGACGGTGGTGCGCAACATGGCCGGCCCGAGCAATCCGCATCGCCGCCTGCCGGTATCGGAACTGGTCGAGCGCGGCATTGCCGATGCCGCCAAGCTGGAAGCCGGCAAGGCCGAGCAGGCACAGGGCCTGATGCCGGATGGCGCGGTGATCATCGCTGCCATCACCAGCTGCACCAATACCTCCAACCCGCGCAACGTGATCGCCGCCGGCCTGCTGGCACGCAAGGCCAACGAGCGCGGCCTGCTGCGCAAGCCTTGGGTGAAGTCGTCGCTGGCACCCGGTTCCAAGGCAGTGCAGCTGTACCTGGAAGAAGCGGGCCTGCTGCCGGACCTGGAGAAGCTGGGCTTCGGCATCGTTGCCTTCGCCTGCACCACCTGCAATGGCATGAGCGGCGCGCTGGATCCGAAGATCCAGCAGGAAATCATCGACCGTGACCTGTACGCCACGGCGGTACTGTCGGGCAACCGCAACTTCGACGGTCGCATCCATCCGTATGCGAAGCAGGCGTTCCTGGCCTCGCCGCCGCTGGTGATCGCCTACGCCATCGCCGGCACCATCCGCTTTGACATCGAGAAGGATGTGCTGGGCGTGGACACCGACGGCAACGAGGTGCGCCTGAAGGACATCTGGCCGAGTGATGCCGAGATCGATGCGGTTGTGAAGGCGGCAGTGAAGCCGGAGCAGTTCCGCAGCGTCTACAACCCGATGTTCAACGTGCGCGTCGAACACGGCGCAGCGGTGAGCCCGTTGTACGACTGGCGCCCGCAGAGCACTTACATCCGTCGTCCGCCGTACTGGGAAGGTGCACTGGCCGGTGAGCGCTCGCTGGCCGGCATGCGTGCGCTGGCGGTGTTGCCCGACAACATCACCACCGACCACCTGTCGCCGTCCAACGCGATCCTGGCCTCGAGTGCGGCTGGCGAATACCTGGCGAAGATGGGCCTGCCGGAAGAGGACTTCAATTCCTACGCCACCCACCGAGGTGACCACCTGACCGCGCAGCGTGCCACCTTCGCCAACCCGAAGCTGTTCAACGAGATGGTGCGCAATGAAGACGGCAGCGTGAAACAGGGTTCGCTGGCGCGCGTCGAGCCGGAAGGCAAGGTGATGCGCATGTGGGAAGCCATCGAGACCTACATGGAGCGCAAGCAGCCGCTGATCATCATCGCCGGTGCCGACTACGGGCAGGGCTCTTCGCGTGACTGGGCCGCCAAGGGCGTGCGCCTGGCTGGCGTGGAGGCCATCGTTGCCGAAGGCTTCGAGCGCATCCACCGCACCAATCTGATCGGCATGGGCGTGCTGCCGCTGGAGTTCAAGCCGGGCACCACCCGTCTGACCCTGGGCATCGATGGCACCGAAACCTTCGACGTCATCGGTGAACGTACGCCGCGCGCCGAGTTGCGCGTGGTCATCCACCGCCGCGACGGCCAGGACGTGATCGTGCCGGTCACCTGCCGCCTGGACAGTGACGAGGAAGTGGCGATCTACGAGGCCGGCGGCGTGCTGCAGCGCTTCGCCCAGGACTTCCTGGAAGGCGCCAAGGTGGCGTAAAGCATCCGACGGCCCGGCAACGGGCCGTCTTTCATTGCAAGGAACCGTTCCATGGCAT
Organism: Stenotrophomonas sp. 3(2025); assembly: GCF_052665395.1. Lineage (NCBI taxonomy): Bacteria > Pseudomonadati > Pseudomonadota > Gammaproteobacteria > Lysobacterales > Lysobacteraceae > Stenotrophomonas > Stenotrophomonas sp. 3(2025). The sequence goes on from NZ_JBQOIF010000013.1 coordinate 59,588, forward strand.
TTCTCCCGCAACTCCGTATTCCCGCCACCTACATGCGCGGCGGCACCAGCAAGGGCGTGTTCTTCCGCCTGCAGGACCTGCCCGAAGCCGCTCAGGTGCTGGGTGCCGCACGCGATGCGCTGCTGATGCGCGTGATCGGCTCGCCCGACCCGTATGGCAAGCAGACCGACGGCATGGGCGGGGCGACCTCCAGCACCAGCAAGTGCGTGATCATCTCCACCGCCTCGGTGCCTGATCACGACGTGGACTACCTGTACGGCCAGGTGTCGATCGATACCGCGTTCGTGGACTGGAGCGGCAACTGCGGCAATCTCAGCACCGCCGTCGGCCCGTTCGCGGTCGCCAACGGCCTGATCGATCCGGCCCGCGTGCCGCGCGATGGCCTGTGCACCGTGCGCATCTGGCAGGCCAACATCGGCAAGACCATCATCGCCCATGTGCCGATGCGCGATGGGCAGGTGCAGGAGATCGGCGATTTCGAGCTGGATGGCGTGACCTTCCCGGCTGCCGAGATCCAGCTGGAATTCCTCGATCCGTCCGACGATGGTGACGCCGGTGCGATGTTCCCCACCGGCAACCTGGTCGATACGCTGGACGTGCCGGGCGTGGGTAGTTTCGAGGTGACGATGATCACCGCCGGCATCCCGACCATCTTCCTCAACGCCGCCGACCTCGGTTACACCGGCACCGAACTGCAGCCGGCGATCAATGAAGACAAAGCGGCGCTGGCGCGCTTCGAGAAGATCCGTGCCTACGGCGCGCTGCGCATGGGCCTGATCCAGAAACTGGAAGACGCGGCGACCCGCCAGCACACGCCGAAAGTGGCCTTCGTCGCCCCCGCGCAGGATTACGTGTCGTCCAGCGGCAAGGCGATCCCGGCCGCGGACATCGATCTGCATGCCCGCGCGCTGTCGATGGGCAAGCTGCACCACGCGATGATGGGCACCGCTGCAGTAGCGATCGGTACCGCAGCGGCGATCCCCGGCACGCTGGTCAATCGTGCTGCTGGCGGCGGCGAGCGCGAGGCCGTGACCTTCGGGCATCCGTCGGGCACGTTGCGCGTGGGTGCGCAGGCCGCACTCGTTGACGGCCAGTGGACGGTGTCCAAGGCCATCATGAGCCGCAGCGCCCGCGTGCTGATGGAAGGCAAAGTGCGCGTGCCGGCCGATACGCTGTAAGGCAGTTTCATTGTGGTAGCGCCGGGCCATGCCCGGCGGGCGCAACGGGACCCGCCGATGAACCGCCGGGCATGGCACGGCGCTACCGGAGAGCGAACAATGTCCGACAGCCACACCCCATCCAACGCCCGTGCAGCCTGGGATGCGCTGCTGGTGGACATCGTCGACTACGTGCGTGACACGCGCATCGACTCGCCGCTGGCGTTCCAGACCGCGCATCACTGCCTGCTCGACACGCTTGGCTGCGGGTTGGAGGCGCTGGCCTTCCCCGCCTGCAGCAAGCTGTTGGGCCCGCTGGTGCCGGGTATCAGCGTGGCCAACGGCGCGCGCGTCCCCGGCACCAACTTCGTGCTCGATCCGGTGCAGGCGGCTTTCAACATCGGCGCGATGGTGCGCTGGCTGGATTTCAACGACACCTGGCTGGCCGCCGAATGGGGCCACCCCTCGGACAACCTCGGTGGCATCCTCGCCGTGGCCGACTGGCTTGGCCGCAACGCGGCCGCGTTGCGACGCCCGCCGCCGACCGTGCATGACGTGCTGCTGGCGATGATCAAGGCGCACGAGATCCAGGGCGTGCTGGCGTTGCGCAACTCTTTCAACCGGGTCGGCCTGGATCACGTGCTGCTGGTCAAGGTGGCCACCACCGCCGTCGTCGCGCAGATGCTGGGTCTGGACCGCGAGCGGATGCTCAATGCGGTGTCGCTGGCCTGGGTGGATGGACAGGCGCTGCGCACCTACCGGCATGCGCCCAATACCGGTTCGCGCAAAAGCTGGGCAGCCGGTGATGCGACCAGCCGTGGCGTACGCCTGGCGCTGATGGCGGCCACCGGCGAGATGGGCTACCCCAGCGTGCTCAGTGCACCGACCTGGGGCTTTGAGGCGGTATCGATGCATGGCCAGGCGCTGACCCTCGGTCGCCCCTTCGGCAGCTACGTGATGGAGAACGTGCTGTTCAAGATCAGTTTCCCGGCCGAATTCCACGGGCAGACGGCGGTGGAGGCGGCGATCATCCTGCACCAGCAGCTGCGCGCGCAGGGGCGAACGGCCGAGGACATCGAGCACATCGCGATCCGTACCCAGGAAGCCTGCATCCGCATCATCGACAAGCAGGGGCCGTTGCACAACCCGGCCGACCGCGATCACTGCGTGCAGTACATGGTGGCCATCGCGCTGCTGCATGGGCGGCTGGTGGCCGAGGACTACGAGGACGACATGGCGGCCGATCCGCGCATCGACGCGCTGCGCGCGAAGATGACCTGCCATGAAGACCCGCAGCTCAGCGCCGACTACCTGGACCCGGACAAGCGCAGCATCGCCAACGGGCTGACGGTACGCTTCAACGACGGCAGCGCGCTGCCGGAGGTGCTGGTGGAGTACCCGCTGGGCCACGCACGCCGGCGCGCGGAGGGTATCCCGCTGCTGATGGACAAGTTCCGCCGGCACCTGGCGCACCGCTTCCCCACCGCCCAGCAGCAGCGCATCCTGGCCGCCTCGCTGGATCCGGTGGCCTTGGCGGCGATGCCGGTGACCGACTACGTGGACCTGTACCTGCCGGGGTAGGGGGGCACTTTGGTAGGTGCCAACCTTGGTTGGCACGCACCCAACGCCAACCAAAGTTGGCGACTACAGGGCTGCTCTGGTCGACGTCGCCCTTGGCGAAGTTTCCCTGGAGATGGTGCGATTACACGTCCGGAAAGGCTGCGCCGGATCAAACCACATACGTGGAAAGGCATCCGTAGTCTGTTCGCACCGAAATGGCGTTTTCTCCCGTCCATGCAATCTTTGCGGTACGGACCACATGATCGACGGGGAAGCGTCGAATTTCCCTCATGCCCGCGAAGTCATAGACGGCAATCTTTCCACGACGCATGACAGCCAGTCGCTTGCCATCGTTGTCCAGTGCAAAGTCAGTTCGCGTCATATCAGCGAACTCCGGCCATCCGGGGCGGGATTCTCCGGTTGCCGTGTCCAAGCACAGCAGGCGCCATTTGCCATACTGTTCCAACGCCAACAGCCACCGCCCATCCACGCTCCACGCCATCTTGGTGATCATTTCGAAATCGCCTTGATGTTGGCGCACTGTCTTCGCCAGGGCGACATCGATGTACTCGATCTCACCAGGATTGGCACAGCAGGCGAGCGTTGCTGCATCCGGAGAGAGAGCGCCCATCATCTGCGGGGAATGACCTCCTACCATCGCAGCCTTGCGAGGCAAGTGCAGGGTGCGTTTGCCATCCGTGGGCCTCATCACCGTGATCTGCTCACCGGAATGCCACGATACATGTCCGTTGGACGTGGTGAGGAAGGAGGGCGACATGGCTGTTGCTTCACTGATTCGCTGAGGTGGTGTGCCGTCTGTGGACCAAAGATAGATTCCAGAGTCGAACTGGATCAGGAGTTGGTCTTTGTCGATGATAGATATTGCGGACCAGGCGAGGTCAGTCTTGCTTGGTCGCCAACATTGGCTGATATCAGCACCTTCGCCAACGAGCAGAAGCACATCGGTTGCTGCACCAAGCGCGTCTTCATCCTGATGTTGATTGGTCGACACCTTTCCATTGCAACCGGCAATCATCAGGGCGCCCGTGTAACCTCCACCAATGTAACGATGCATGCTCGGTTGCCCTGCGCAAGCATCGGGGTTCACCAGTACGAAGCCCTTTTTCAGCCGAGACCACTCCTGTTGAATGGCCCATTTCAGCGCTTCGTCCGGATTGGGAAAGTCTTTCAACTGTGACTTCAGCTTTGCGGGACTTCCGGAAATCACTTCCACGGAGTGGTCCTCCTGTCGGGTCCCCCATACCTTTGCGGTCGTTGGATCCTGAAGTAGTCGTACTCTTGTCATTACGATGGTCACTGCAATACGGGAAGCATTATGTCGATGCTACAGGCATGACCGGAGGCAGGTCGGGAGATGGCTGATTGAGGGGCATATCCGACATGCGGGGCCGGCTTCGGTCTCCTCGATGTACGACGTTGCGTGTCTCGGCGGAACCTGGGACAACGACCGTGGCGGATTGACGGATGGCCTTGTGCTCGGGGGGCACGGGAGGTGGGCGGGTCGGACGGCCCCAGTTGCCTTTGCCGGGCGGGCCCGGCCGGGCTTCGGGTCATCGACCCCGCCGGGCATGGCCCGGCGCTACCGTTCCGATGCATTCCTGCCGAATCCGCGTCAACGCCTTGACGCGACGCGCCTATAATGGCCACCTCGATCAAGGAGTGACGACATGAGCGGTCCGGCACGGCGGATGCGGTGGGGATGGACGGCAGCATTGCTGGCAGGAGGCCTGTTGCTGGGCCTGGCCGGTTGCCGCAACGACAGCGGGCAGCTGCCAAAGGCCAGCGGCGAAGCCATCGCCACCAAGGCCGAGCAGGTGAAGGAGTTCACCCTGCTGCGCGCCTACCCGGACCAGAAGAGTGAAGGCCTGTCGCTGGCGCTGGAGTTCTCGCGCCCGCTGGTCGGCACCCAGGACTTCGACAAGCTGGTGCGCTTCGAAGAGAAGGTCGGCAACGATGACAGCAGCTGGACCCTGTCCGATGACGGCCTGACCCTGCGCTATCCCTTCGTCGAAGCCGGCAAGGAATTCAGCCTGGTGGTCTCGCCGGACCTGCTGGCCGCCGATGGCAGCCGCCTGGGCAAGGAACTGAAGCAGAAGGTCTTCAGCGGCGAGCTGAAGCCGGTGGCCGGTTTCGCCTCGCAGGGCAGCGTGCTGCCGGCCAAGGACAGCCGCGGCCTGCCGGTGGTGTCGGTGAACGTGCCGGAGGTCGACGTCGAGTTCCTGCGCGTGCGCGAAAAGGATCTGCCGACCTTCTTCAGCCAGTACCAGCGCGGTGGTCGCCGCGGCAGCTGGGAACTGAGCAGCGACTACGAGCGCAGCCCGATCAACAAGCTGGCCGAGCCGGTCTACGTCAACCGCTTCATCCTGGGCGGCAAGCAGAACGAGCGGGTGCTGACCTACCTGCCGACCCAGGACATCAAGGAACTGCAGGAGCCGGGGCTGTATTTCGCCCTGCTCAAGCGCACCGGTGACTACGAGGGCGAGTTCGATACCGCGTTCTTCTCGGTCAGCGACATCGGCCTGCACACCCGCGCGTACAAGGACAAGCTGTTCGTCCATACCGCCGCGCTGAAGGATGGTGCGTCGCTGAAGGGCATCGACCTGCGCGTGCTCGATGCCAAGGGCGAAGTGGTGCTGAAGGGCAGTACCGACAGCAACGGCAATGCGCTGCTGAACTACACCCTGGATGCCACCCACGTGCTGGTGGCCAGCAGTGGCAAGGACACCAGTTTCCTGCCCTTCAACCAGCCGGCGCTGGACCTGAGCGAGTTCGCCGTGGCCGGCCGTGACAACGCCTGGTTCGATGTCTACGCTTGGTCGGGCCGCGACCTGTACCGTCCGGGTGAGACGGTGCGCCTGTCGGCGCTGCTGCGCGACAACGACGGCAAGCCGGTCAAGAGCCAACCGGTGTTCCTGCGCCTGAAGCAGCCCGACGGCAAGACCTTCCGCGAAACCCGCGTGCAGCCGGGCGAACAGGGCTACATCAACTTCGAGCAGACCATTCCCGCCGAGGCGCCGACCGGGCGCTGGCAGGTGGAGTTCCGCACCGACCCGGCCAGCAAGGAAGCGATCCAGGGCATGACCCTGCGCATCGAGGAGTTCCTGCCCGAGCGCATGAAGCTGGACCTGGACAGCACGCAGAAGACGCTGAAGCCGGGTGAGGACCTGCGCCTGCAGGCCAACGGTGCCTATCTGTACGGTGCCCCGGCCGATGGCAACCGCTTCACCGCGCGCATGGCGGTGGCCGCCGAGCTGAAGCCGGTGGAGGGCCTGCCGGGCTACTTCTTCGGCGACCCGACCCTGCAGCTGCCGCGCGAAGCCAAGGATGTCATCGACACCACGCTGCCGGCCAATGGCCAGCTGCGCGAAGACGTGTCGTTGCCGGAAGAGGCAACCAAGGCGAAGGCGCCAATCGCAGTGGTGTTGTCCGGCAGCCTGTATGAAACCGGTGGCCGCACGGTTACCCGCACCCTGAAGCGGGTGGTATGGCCGGCCGCCGCACTGGTCGGCGTGCGCCCGTTGTTCAATCCGGACGACGGCGCTGATTCCAACGGCAACGCGCGGTTTGAACTGATGCGCGTGGATGCGGCCGGCAAGCCGCAGCCGGCCAAGGGCCTGAAGATCACCCTGGTGCGCGAGCTGCGCGACTACCACTGGACCTTCAACGACAACCGCTGGGACTACGACTTCACCCGCCGCTTCGAAAACAAGGAAACCCGTACCGTCGATGCCGGCGGCAGCGCGGTCGCCTTCGACTTCCCGGTGGAATGGGGCGAGTACCGGGTGGACGTGTTCGATCCGTCCACCGGCCTGACCAGCCGCTATCCGTTCCGCGCCGGCTGGAGCTGGGGCGATGACAACCGTGGCCTCGATGCCCGCCCGGACAAGGTCAAGCTGGGGCTGGACAAGACCGGCTACAAGGCCGGCGATACCCTGGAAGTGACGGTGACCCCGCCGCACGCCGGCAAGGGCGTGCTGATGGTCGAGACCGACCGCATGCTGTACGTGCAGGACATCGACGCCAAGCCTGGTGCCACCTACAAGATCCCGGTCACCGCCGATTGGGAGCGCCACGACGTCTACATCACCGCGCTGGTGTTCCGCGGTGGCAGTGCGCCGAGCAAGATCACCCCGGCCCGCGCGGTGGGCGTGGTGCACGTGCCGATGGATCGCAAAGGCCGCACTGTGGCCGTCGGCCTGGCCGCGCCCAAGCAGATGCGACCGGAGCAGGACCTGCCAGTGACGGTCAGCGCACCGCAGCTGGCCGGCAAGGTCGCGCACGTCACGGTGTCGGCCGTGGACGTGGGCATTCTCAACATCACCCGCTTCCCGGTGCCCGATGCCGGTGCGCACTTCTTCGCCCAGCGCCGCCTCGGCATCGATGCCTATGACATCTACAGCCGGGTGATCGAGAGCTTCGACGGCGGCAGTGGCAAGCTGAAGTTCGGCGGTGACATGGCGCTGCAGGCGTTGCCGCAGGCCAAGCGGCCGACCGCGCGCGTGCAGACCGTGGACCTGTTCTCCGGCCCGGTGCAGCTCGATGCCAAGGGCATTGCCCGCATCCGCCTGAAAGTGCCGGATTTCAATGGCACCCTGCGGGTGTCGGCGCTGGTCTACAGCGATGACCAGTACGGCAAGCGCGATGTGGAAACCGTGGTGCGTGCGCCGATCCTGGCCGAGGCCAGCATGCCGCGCGTGCTCGCCCCGGGCGACCGCAGTACGGTGACCCTGGACGTGCAGAACTTCACCGGCAAGCCCGGTCAGTTCAACGTGCGCGTGGACAGCGAAGGCCCGCTCAGCCTGGGCGAAGGCACGCGCAGCGTGCAGCTCAATGCCGATGCCAAGACCACGTTGAGCTTCCCGTTGTCGGCGCGCGAGGGCCACAGCGTGGCCAAGGTGCGCGTGCGTGTGGATGGCAACGGCTTCAAGGCCGACCGCCGCTACGATCTGCCGGTACGCGCGGCGTGGCCGCAGGTACTGCGCTCGCAGGTGCGCACGCTCGATCCGCTGGCGGCGGTGAGCCTGGATGGCACCCTGATGGACGGGCTGATGTCCGAATCGGTCAATGCCCGCCTGCTGGTCAGCCCGCTGCCGCCGATCCCGTTCGCCAGCGCGCTGCAGGGCGCGCTGAACTACCCGTACGGCTGCGCCGAACAGACCACCAGCAAGGGCTACGCCGCGCTGATCCTGGACCAGGCCACGTCGTCGATGCTCGGCGCTGACGGCCTGGACGCGAAGACCCGTCGCGAGCGCATGGAAGGTGCGTTCGGTCGCCTGGCATCGATGCAGGTGGCCAACGGCAACTTCTCGATGTGGGGTGACGACGGCTACGTGAACCCGTGGCTGACGCCTTACATCGCCGAGTTCCTGCTTGACGCCAAGGACGGTGGCTTCGCGGTGCCGGACAACGTGCTGCAGAAGGCGCTGAACCGCCTGAGCGAAGACCTGCTGTCCGGTGGCAACCAGTTCTACGGCCAGGAAAAACGCGAGAGCCTGAAGTTCGCCAACCAGGCGTACTCCGGATACGTGCTGGCCCGCGTCAACCGCGCGCCGTTGGGTACCCTGCGCACGCTGTACGACAACGAACGCGGCAAGGCCGTGGGTGGCCTGTCGCTGGTGCACCTGGGCGTGGCGCTGTCGCTGCAGGGCGATGCCAAGCGCGGCCAGGCGGCCCTTGCGGCGGGCTTTGCCAAGTCCAGCAGCGAGCGCCCGTCCTACTTCGGCGACTACGGCAGTGCCGTTCGTGATGATGCGCTGATGATCGCGCTGACCCACGAAAACAAGCTGGCCAAGCCGGCGTGGGATGCACGCGCGGTTGATCTTGGCCGTGGCCTGGATGCGCGCCGCAGCAGCGGGTGGATGTGGCTGAGCACGCAGGAACAGGTGGCCATCGCTCGCCTTGGCAAGGCACTGGCCGCCAACCAGAAGGCGCTGGTGGCCGGTGAGCTGGTGATCGGTGGCAACAGCGAGGCCATCGGCGAACGCAAGCTGTTTGGCCGCAACTTCGATGCAGGGCAGCTGGCAGCGGGCGTGCGCTTCACCCCGCAGGGACAGCCGCCGATGTTCGCCAGCATCGACGTGGCCGGCATTCCGCGCAGTGCGCCGGCGCCGGACAACAGCGTGATCGGCGTGGAGCGAAGCTACTTCGGCACCGATGGCAAGCCGTGGTCGCCGCGTCCGCTGAAGGAAGGTGAAGCGCTGATCGTGCGGGTCACCATCACCGCCGACAGCGAGATGCCCGATGCGCTGCTGACCGACCTGCTGCCGGCAGGCCTGGAGATCGAGAACCTCAACCTGGGCGACGCCAAGCAATGGGCCGATGTGGTGGTCGATGGCATCACCATCAGCGACCGCAGCGCAGCGGCCGATACCAAGCACGAAGAGTTCCGCGATGACCGCTACGTGGCGGCGCTGAAGCTCTCGCGTGGAAGCAAGGCCAACGTGTTCTACCTGGTGCGTGCGGTCACTCCGGGTACCTACACGGTGCCGCCGTCGCTGGTGGAGGACATGTACCGGCCGCAGCTGCGTGGCGTCGGCCGCAGCAACCCGACCACGCTGACGGTGGTACAGCCGTGACCGTGCGGACGGGCCGCGACGGCGCGGCCCGTCCCACTGGATGCCGTGGATGAAGGTGGGATCGTTGAAAACGCGGCTGCCGCGCCTGCGGCAGCGGCTGCAACCGCTGTGGCCTTGGCTGCGCTGGGGCACGGCAGCCTTGCTGGCGCTGCTGCTGATACTGGATTTCGCCTTTCCGCCGCCGTTGCCCCGGCAACGCGACACCAGCACGCTGGTGGTCGCCGCTGACGGCAGCCCGATGCGGGCGTTCGCTGATGCCGAGGGCGTGTGGCGCTATCCGGCGTCGGTCGACAGCGTATCGCCGCTGTACCTGCAGGCGCTGCTGACCTACGAGGATCGCTGGTTCTGGCAGCACCCGGGCATCAATCCGCTGGCGATCCTGCGTGCCGGTGGGCAGCTGCTGCGGGGTGGCCGCATCGTCTCCGGTGGCTCGACCCTGACCATGCAGGTGGCGCGCATTCTCGATCCGCATACGCGCACGCCCTGGGGCAAGCTGAAGCAGATGCTGCGTGCGGTGCAGCTTGAGGTGCATCTGTCCAAGCGCGAGATCCTCGCGTTGTATCTGGAGCGCGCGCCCTACGGTGGCACCATCGAAGGCGTGGAGGCGGCCAGCTGGGCCTACCTGGGCAAGCCGGCCGCGCAGCTTTCGCATGCCGAGGCCGCGTTGCTGGCGGTGCTGCCACAGGCACCCAGCCGTTTGCGCCCGGATCGTCATCCCGAAGCCGCGCAGAAGGCTCGCGACAAGGTGCTGGCGCGCATGGCCGAGCTGGGCGCATGGTCGCCGGAGGAAGTGGAAGATGCGCGCATCGAGAACGTGGTCGCACGCTCGCTGCGTCCACCGCTGCATGCGGCACTGTTGGCCCAGCGCCTGCACTCGGCACATCCGGGGCAGGCGCGGATCCAGAGCAGTATCGACATCGGCCTGCAGCGCACCCTTGAAGAGCGCGTGGCCAGCTATTTCTCAACGCTGCCCGAGCGCACGTCAGCCGCACTGCTGGTGGTCGACAACCAGACCCTGCAGGCGCGTGCGTATGTCGGCACGCTGTCTTTCGGTGATCGGCAACGACTGGGCCACGTGGACATGGTGCAGGCCTGGCGCTCGCCGGGCTCCACGCTGAAGCCGTTCCTGTATGCGATGGCACTCGATGATGGCCTGATCCATTCCGAGAGCCTGCTGGTGGATGCGCCGCAGAGCTTCGGCAGCTATCGGCCGGGCAACTTCGACATGGCCTTCAACGGCCCGGTCAGTGCTGCCAGTGCGCTGCGCCTGTCGCTGAACGTGCCGTCCGTCGACCTGCTGCAGCGGGTAGGTGCGGCACGCTTCGCCGCGCGCCTGTCGCACGCCGGCATCCAGTTGCGCTTCCCGCCGGGCAGTTCGCCCAATCTGTCGCTGATCCTCGGCGGCACCGGCGCGCGGCTGGAAGACCTGGTCGGTGCGTTCGCTGCGCTCAACCGCAACGGCATTGCCGGCCGCGTGCGCTACACCGATGACGAACCGATGATCGAGCGACGACTGGCTTCGCCTGGTGCCAGCTGGATCGTGCGCGAGATGCTGGAATCGAATCCGCGCCCGGGGTACGGCGTTGGCACGTTCGACGTTGGCGGGCGGCCGCGCGTGGCCTGGAAGACCGGCACCAGCTATGGCTACCGCGATGCGTGGGCGATCGGCAGTACCCGCCACTACACCGTGGGCGTGTGGGTGGGGCGCCCCGATGGCACGCCGTTGCCGGGGCAGTACGGCGCGGTCACCGCCTTGCCGTTGATGTTCGAGGTGGTCGACAGCCTGCCGCGCCAACGCGGCGATGCGGCGGCCGCGCCGATGCCGGCCAGCGTGACCCAGGCAGACATCTGCTGGCCAACCGGAGAACTGGCCGAAGGGATGCCAGCGGCACTCTGCCAGCGACGCCTGTCGGCCTATCTGCTGGACGGTGCGGCGCCGCCGACGTTCCCCGAACGCGAGGCACGGCGATGGCAGCCTGGCCGCCAACGCTACCTGGCGGACGCGCGCACCGGACTGCGCGTATCGGCTGACTGCAGCGCGCCGCATGAGGAAGTCGCGCGTGAGATCGCGCGATGGCCGGCGCTGTTGTCACCCTGGCTGCCCAAGGCTACCCGCGATGCCTCACAGCTTCCCGCACTGTCGCCGGACTGTCGCGATGATGGTCGCGAGGCCAGCGTGGCCCTGCACATTGATGGCCTCAACGAAGGCGCGACGCTGGCGCGTGCACCCAATGCCGAACATGGCGTACGCCTGCAGCTGCGCGCATTGGGCAGCGAACAGGCCGTGGACTGGCTGCTGGATGGTCGATGGATCGCGCAGACGCGCGGTGCGCAGCTGATGCAGCGCGAGTTCGCCGATCCCGGCGCGCATACATTGACCGCGCTGGCTGCTGACGGCGCCTGGACGCAGGTACGGTTCAACGTGCTGCGGTAGCGCCTGGCCATGCCCGGCGGATGTCAGGTGATCGGGCACCAGCCCGCCGGGCATGGCCCGGCGCTACCGGTCCACCATGACCCGGTAGGTGCCAACCTTGGTTGGCACGCGCAGAAGCCGCCCACCAAGGTGGGCGACTACCGGGGTGTTCGCTGGCACGGTGCGGCGTTACTCCCCGATCCACCCATCCAGCAGGTCGGCGAACTCATCGGCGTGCTCCTCCTCCTGCGCCAGGATCTCCTCCAGGATGCGCTTGGTGGTGGTATCGCTGTCGCCGATGAAGTTGATCATCTCGCGGTAGCTGTCGATGGCGATGCGCTCGGCCACCAGGTTCTCGCGGACCATGTCGCGCAGGTCGCTGCCTTCCTTGTATTCGGCGTGCGAGCGTGCGGTCAGCGTGTCCGGATTGAGGTCCGGCTCGCCGCCGAGCTGGACGATGCGTTCGGCCAGCTTGCCAGCGTGTGCCTGCTCCTGCTGCGCGTGCTCGAGGAACTCGCCCTTGACCGCGTCGGCCAGCATGCCCTTGGCCATGAAGTAGTGACGGTAGTAGCGCAGTACGCACACATATTCGGTGGCCAGCGCGTCGTTGAGCAGCTTGATCACCACCTTGCGGTCGGCGCTGTAGCTGTCGGTGATCGCTCCGTCCTCGATGTTCTTCCGGGCCCGCTCGCGCAAGGTCTGGCGATCGCTGATGCCGGCGACCTTGGCGGAAGGGGAAGTGTTGCTGGCTTTGGCTGGCTTGTTGGACATGGCTGGCCGGTTTCCTCTGCAGTCAGGGTTTCAGGTGGGCAGGTGATCCAGGACGTAGTCGGCTGAGGACACCTCGAACTGGCCGGGCTCCTCGATCCAGGCCGCGCGCACGGTGCCGTCCTCCACGTAAAGGGCAAAACGACGAGAACGCGTACCCATGCCGGATGAACTTGCATCCAGTTCCAGGCCAAGTGCACGGGTCAGTTCGGCATTGCCGTCGGACAACATCAGCAGACCGTCGGGTACGTGCTGGTCGGTGGCCCAGGCTTTCATCACGAACGGGTCGTTGACCGCCACGCAGTAGACATCGATGCCGCGATGGCGGAACGCCTCGAACTTTTCCACGTACCCGGGCAGGTGGCGGGCCGAGCAGGTGGGGGTGAACGCACCGGGCACGGCAAACAGCACCACCTTGCGCCCATCGAACAGGGCGTGGGTATCGAGGGTCTCGATACCTTCGCGGATGCGCTTGAGGGTGACTTCCGGAATGCGGTCGCCGACATGGATGGTCATGGGAACTCCTTGCTGGGTGAGGGTAGGGGCCAGGAGGGGACGGGCGCGTCAAGACATTGGAAAACCCACGTATACACCCCATTTGTGTTTTCTGCGGGGGCCGTCAGCCACAGCATGGGGCAGGGCGACGGCAGGCGCATTGCGCTGGATCAGTCGGCCTCACTGCTGCCGCACGGCCGGCGGCGTAGCATCGCCGGCGCGTAGAATGAACCCGGGGCTGCGCCCACCGGCGCGGCCGAAGCGAATCGAGGTAGCTGGATGGAATTCAAGGATTATTACGCCACCCTGGGGGTGGAACCGAGCGCGGGCGAGGCGGAGATCAAGACCGCCTATCGCCGGCTGGCACGCAAGTACCACCCGGACGTCAGCAAGGAGGCCGGGGCCGAGGACAAGTTCAAGGCCATCAACGAGGCCTACGAGGCGTTGCGCGACCCCGAGAAGCGCGCGGCCTATGACCAGCTGCGTGCGCAGGGCTATCGCCCGGGCGAGGAATTCAACGTACCGCCGAACTACGGCGGTGGCGGTTTCAATTTCGAGGAAGTGTTCGGCGGCGGTGGCCCCAACGGCGGTTTCAGCGACTTCTTCGAGAGCCTGTTCGCGCGCCAGCGCGGCGGCCAGGGTGCAGGCCCGGGCCCGGGCTTCAGCAGCCATGGCCATGCGCCCAACCGCGATACCCGGGCCAAGTTGTCGGTACCGCTGGAGGCGGCCTACAACGGCGACAGCCTGCGCATTACCGTCAACGGCAAGCAGCTGGATGTGCGCGTGCCCAAGGGCATCCGCCCCGGGCAGGTGATCCGCCTGGCCGGGCAGGGCAACCACGGCGGCAACCTGCTGCTGGAAGTAGAGTACGCCGCCCATCCGCAGTTCGAGGTCGACGGCCGCAACATCCTGTACACGCTGCCGGTCACACCGTGGCAGGCCGCGTTGGGCACCAGCATCAGCGTGCCGACCCTGGGCGGCGCGGTGGAACTGAAGATTCCGGCCGATTCCGACGCAGGTCGCAAGCTGCGGCTGCGTGGGCGCGGCTTGCCGGGCAGTCCGGAGGGTGACCAGATCGTCGAGCTGGAGATTGTCGCCCCGGCGGCGACGGACGACGCGCAGAAGAAGGCCTATCGGAATCTGGCCAAGGCGTTTGGCGAAACGATCTGACATTCCCTTCGGTGAGTGCGGACCTCGGTCCGCACGCCTTGCGGTAGTGCCGGCCGCTGGCCGGCAGCGGCGTGCCAACCAAGGTTGGCATCTACCGGAGCGGTGGGTCAGCCTTGACCGGCGAACACCCGCTCCAGCACTTCGGACAGTTCGTCTTCCGAGAACGGCTTGGTGATGTAGGCCTTGGCGCCCTGGCGCATGCCCCACATGCGGTCGGTGTCCTGGTCCTTGGTGGTCACCAGGATCACCGGGATGTGCCGGGTCGCCTCATCGCGGGCGAGCGTGCGGGTCGCCTGGAAGCCATTGAGGTTGGGCATCACCACGTCCATCAGCACCAAGTCGGGCAGCTCGGCCTTGGCGGTCTCCACCCCGGCCGCACCATCGGTGGCGGTCAGGATCTGGTGCCCGAGCTTTTCGACGATGCGCTGTATCCCCAACAGCTGCGACGGTGAGTCGTCGACGATCAGAATGCGTGCCATGTTGTTCCCCATGTGATGCCGGAAGTGTAGTGCCGGCATCACGTTGGCGGGAGGGCGACAGCTGCCGTCCGTCGCCTGCCTGCGACGTTCAGTCGATCCGCACCACCGTGCGGCCAAGCGAGCCGCCCGCCAGCATGCGATCGAACACCGCAGGCAGACCGTCCAGGCCGACTTCGGCGGTGCAGATGCGGTCCAGGTGTTGTGGTTTCCACGCGTCACCCAAGCGTGCCCACACTTCTTCGCGCAGCGCGCGGGGGGCATTGGCGGACGAAACGCCGAGCAGCGAGACACCGCGCAGGATGAAGGGCATCACGGTCATGTCCAGCGTCGCGCTGGCGGCCAGGCCCGCACTGACCACGCTGCCATAAGGCACGGTCTGGGCCAGCAGACTGGCCAGCATCGGCCCGCCGGCGTTGTCCAGGCCACCGCCGAAACGTGCCGACTGCAGCGGCCTGGTGTCGGCAAGGGCGTCACGCGGCAGCACCTCGGCAGCACCGATGCCGCGCAGGAAGTCGCTCTGTTCCGGTTTGCCGCTGATCGCGTGCACGGCATAGCCGGCGCGGCTGAAGATGTCCACGGCCAGAGCACCGACCCCACCGCTGGCGCCGGTAACCGCCAGTGGCCCAAGTTCGGGCGTCTGCCGGTTGTCCTGCAGGCGCAGCAGCGCCAGCGCGGCGGTGAAGCCGGCGGTGCCCAGCACCATCGCCTCGCGTGGGCTCAGGCCCGCCGGCTGGGCGATGACCGCGCTCGATTCCAGTCGCACGTACTGGCTGTAGCCGCCATCACGGGTTTCGCTGAGTCCGCAGCCGGTGGCCAGTACCGCATCGCCCTCGCGCCAGGCCGGATCGGTGGAGGCGACCACCGTGCCGGCCACGTCGATCCCGCCCACCAGCGGGAAGCGGCGCAGGATGCGGCCTTTGCCGGTGCCGGCCAGGGCATCCTTGTAGTTGACCGAGGACCAGTGGGCGCGGATCAGCACCTGGCCGGGGTTGAGGTCGTCCAGACGCAGCGGGACCAGGCCGCTGCGGTAGCCGGCGTCGTCTTTTTCGATGCGGAAGGCGGTGAACGGGGTGGTGGGGGCCATCGGCGTTGCCTGACTTCGAGGAAAACGCCACCTTACCCGGTCCGGCCCCTTTCAATCCTGCCGGTCCGCCCCATCTTGTATGATCGGTAGTGGTTAACGGCTGGCGTTGCGGGAAGGGCCCGCGTCGCAGCCCACATCTTGATGGAGCGTGCATGGCCTGGAATACACCCGGCGGCAACAAGGGCGGACAAGGCCCCGAGGACAATCGACGCGGGCCGTTCGGGTCGCGTGGCGGTGGCAATGGTGGCGGCTGGGGCGGATTGCCCGGACCGCTGAAGGACCTGTTCGACGGCGGCATCCTGCGTTGGGTGGTGGCGGCAGTGGTCTTGCTGGTGCTGTTCTCCAGCTTCCAGCTGATCGGCGAACAGCAGCGTGGCGTGGTGCTGCGCTTCGGCCAGTTCTCGCGCATCCTGACCCCAGGCCCGAACTTCAAGCTGCCCTGGCCGATCGAATCGGTCACCAAGGTCAACGCCACCGAGATCAAGACCTTCTCGATCCAGGTGCCGGTGCTGACCCGCGATGAGAACATCGTCAATGTCTCGTTGAACGTCCAGTACCGCATCGATGACCCGCAGCAGTACCTGTTCGGCACCGTTGATGCCAACCAGGTATTGGAGCAGTCGGCGCAGAGCGCGGTGCGCGAGGAAGTCGGCCGCGCCGACCTCAACGCCGTCCTGAACAACCGTGGCCCTCTCGCCGTGGCCGCCGAAGAGCGCCTGCAGACATTGCTGGGAGCCTTCAAGACCGGTCTGACCGTGACCGGCCTGACCCTGCAGGACGCCCGTCCGCCGGAGGAGGTCAAGCCGGCCTTCGACGAGGTCAACGGTGCCCAGCAGGTCAAGGAGCGCCTGATCAACGAAGCCCAGGCCTATGCGGCCAAGGTCGTGCCTGAAGCGCGCGGCCAGGCTTCGCGTGCCCGTACCACCGCCGAGGGCTACAAGCAGGCAGTGGTGTCCAAGGCCGAGGGTGATGGCCAGCGCTTCAGCCTGCTGCAGGCCCAGTACAAGGACGCACCGGAAGTCACCCGCAAGCGGCTGTGGCTGGAAACGGTGCAGCAGGTGCTGAGCGAGAACCGCAAGGTCATTGGTGGCGATGGCCGCCAGCTGATCTACGTGCCGATGACCGGTGATACCCGTGCCAGCACCTCGGCACCGGCGCCGGTGCCGAACCCCGACGTGGTGATGCCGTCGCTGCCGGGTACCACCGCAGTGGAAGCTTCCCGTGATCCGGGCCGGCCGGTGGGCCGCCCGACCGGGCGTTCGAGCGGCCGTGAGGAGGGCAGCCGATGAGAAATTCAATCTGGATCGCCGTTGTCGTAGCGGTGCTGCTGGGCCTGCTGGGTTCGGTGTACGTGGTCCGCGAGGACCAGACCGCCATGGTCCTGAACCTGGGCAAGGTGGTGCGTTCGGACATCAAGCCGGGCCTGCACTTCAAGCTGCCGGTGGTGGAAACGGTGCGGGTGTTCGACCGCCGCTTCCAGGTGCTGGACACCGCGCCGGCCCGTTACTTCACGGCCGAGCAGAAGGACGTCAGCGTCGACTTCTTCGCCATCGGTTACATCTCCAACGTGGGTGATTACTTCCGTGCCACCGGCGGCGATCCGCGCATCGCCAACGCCCGCCTGGCACCGATCATCACCGACTCGCTGCGTAACCAGATCAACTCGCGCACCCTGCAGCAGCTGGTCTCCGGCGACCGCAGCGAGCTGATCGCCGAGCAGCTGAAGGGCATCAACGAAGCCGTTGCCGGGCTGGGCATGCAGATGATCGACCTGCGCATCAAGCAGGTGGACCTGCCCACCGACAGCCAGGTGATCAATGACGTGTACGAGCGCATGCGCGCCCAGCGCAAGCAGGAAGCCGCCAAACTGCGCGCCGAAGGCGAGGAGCAGTCGCTGACCATCCGCGCCCAGGCCGACCGTGACAGCACCGTGCTGATCGCAGAAGCCGAACGCGATGCCCAGCGCCTGCGTGGTGAAGGCGATGCCGAGGCCGCGCGCATCTACGGCAAGGCCGGTTCGGCTGACCCGTCGTTCTACGCGTTCTATCGCAGCCTCGAGGCCTACCGCGGCTCGATGACCGACGGCAACGGCGTGATCGTGCTGGACAAGAACGACCCGTTCCTGCAGTACCTCAAGAACGATCGCTGAGTCCGCACGGCAGTACCTCACGGGGCCCGGCCATGCGCCGGGCCTCGTGCTTTTCCGGAGTTCCCCCATGAAAGATCTGTTCGCCGCCGTCTGCCTGGTCGCGGTGCTGGAAGGCCTGTTGCTGTTCGCGGCCCCCGTGGCCTGGAAGCGCATGGCTGAACGCCTGCTGGACCTGCCCAGCCCGGCCCTGCGCAGCTTCGGTGGCCTGGTCCTGCTGGCCGGGTTGAGCCTGCTGTGGTGGGTACGGCATTAGAAGGGTAGTGCCGGCCCCCGGAAACCCGGATAATGCACAAAAGCCGGACGGGCCTCCCCGTTCGGCTTTTTCCGTGTCTGGGCCTCCCATCGCCGGCCGCTCCCCGTTTGGAGCCGCCACCCAAGCGCTGGCCAGCCCCGCTGCGGTTTACCCGTCCGCGGCCCCGATGGCCGCAACAAATAGAGGAACCCGTCATGGGTCAGTCTGTCGTAGTGCTTGGTGCCCAGTGGGGCGATGAAGGCAAGGGCAAGATCGTCGATCTGCTCACTGAGGAAATCGGCGCCGTCGTGCGCTTCCAGGGCGGCCACAATGCCGGCCATACCCTGGTGATCAACGGCAAGAAGACCGTCCTGCACCTGATCCCGTCGGGCATCCTGCGTGACGATGCGCTGTGCCTGATCGGCAACGGCGTGGTGATCTCGCCGGCCGCGCTGCAGAAGGAAATCGCCGAGCTGGAAACCTCCGGTGTGGAAGTGCGTTCGCGCCTGAAGATCTCCCCGGCCGCGCCGCTGATCATGCCGTACCACATCGCCCTGGACCAGGCGCGCGAACGCGCTGCCGGCGGCAAGGCGATCGGCACCACCGGTCGTGGCATCGGCCCGGCCTACGAAGACAAGGTGGCGCGTCGCGGCATCCGCATCGCCGACCTGCATTATCCGAAGCAGCTGGAAGAACTCCTGCGCACCGCGCTGGATTACCACAACTTCGTGCTGACCAAGTACCTGAACACCGATGCGGTCGATTTCCAGAAGACCTTCGACGAGGCGCTGGCCTTCGGCGAATACGTGCAGCCGATGAAGTCGGACGTTGCCGGCATCCTGCATGACCTGCGCAAGCAGGGTAAGCGCGTGCTGTTCGAAGGTGCGCAGGGCGCGCTGCTGGACATCGACCACGGTACCTACCCGTATGTCACCAGCTCCAACACCACCGTCGGTGGTGCGCTGGCCGGTGCCGGCGTCGGTGCTGACGCGATCGACTACGTGCTGGGCATTGCCAAGGCCTACGCGACCCGCGTTGGCGGCGGCCCGTTCCCGACCGAGCTGGACGATGAAATCGGCCAGGGCATCCGCGACCGCGGCGCCGAATACGGTGCCTCGACCGGCCGCCCGCGTCGCTGCGGCTGGATGGACATCGTCGCGCTCAAGCGCGCCGTGGCCATCAACGGCATCAGCGGCCTGTGCATCACCAAGCTGGACGTGCTGGACGGCATGGAAAAGCTGAAGGTCTGCATCGCCTACGAATACAACGGCAAGCGTACCGAGTACGCGCCGCTGGACGCGCAGGGCTGGGAAGAGTGCACCCCGGTGTACCTGGAGTTCCCGGGCTGGACCGAAAACACCCATGGCATCACCAACTGGGACGACCTGCCGCCGGCCGCACGCGCCTACCTGCGTTCGCTGGAAGAGCTGGCCGGCTGCCCGATCAGCATCGTCTCCACCGGCCCGGACCGCGACCACACCATGGTCCTGCAGGATCCGTTCGCCTGAGCGATGCGGCGCTGCCAGACGCTGCCTGGCAACGCTGCCGCACCGGTAGCGCCGGGCCATGCCCGGCGTCGCTGAAAGAAGAAGCCCCGCGAAAGCGGGGCTTTTTCGTTAGTGTGTACGCAATGCCAGCAGGGAAGCGGATCGATGACCGGCGATGTCAGCGCGAAAGGGACGCGGGTGGTGCGGATCACCCTGTGGGTGTTCTGGGGCCTGTGGGCAGTCGCCTGTGTGGTGCTGGCGGTGGGCGCCGTGGCCAACCACCTGGCGTCACGCACGCAGACCCTGCCGCTGGTGCTGAGCCCCGGTGCGAGCGCGGAGATCACGGTCTACCGCTTCATTGATGATCGTCTGCGGTTGCGGCTGCGTTACCCGCCCAACGCCGCCGACCCGGCCCTCGACCCCGACGTGCTGATGCGTGTCGACACCCCCAACGAGCATGCGGACTTCCGTGCGGGCGTGCGTTCTGGCCCAGCCGGGACGGATGTTGTGCGCAGGCTGGAAACCGTTGAAACGGCTGTTTTTACCGCCGCGTACTTCGGCTATGGCCGCGGTGATGCATTGCCCCGTGGCCGCTCCTGGCTGCGGGTGACCGTGCTGGAAGTGGAGCCGGCGCTGGCCGGCAGGCCGGCAACGATCGAAGTGCAGCCGCCGTTGGATCTTCTGAAACTGACCGACCTGGACTACCTCTGGTTGTGGCCGTTCTTCTTCTGGAAACTGGCAGCGCTGTTGCTGCTGGTTCCAGGCATCGCACTGGTGATCTTCACCATCGCGCTGCGCAGGCAGCGTCCACGCGCTGCCTAGGCGCCACGACCAGACCGTGCGGGTTGCGACTTAATCCCCTCCGTCCCCTTTTTTCAGCAATGGATAGGGATTGATCGACTCGCCCTTCCACCACTGCTTCTCCGGGCCCAGCACGTGCGCTTCGAAATGCAGGTGCGGCGCTTCGGGGTTGGCGTTGCCGGTGCTGCCGACGTAGCCGATCACGTCGCCGCGCTTGATGGTCTGCTTCTCGGCCAGGCCGTCGGCGTAGCGCTGCAGGTGCGCGTAGTAGTAGCACCAGCGGCCGCTGGGTTCGAACTGATAGATGGTCAGGCCGCCGCGTTCGCTGTCGAACAGCTTCTCGACATGGCCATCGGCCACCGCCAGCACCGGTGTGCCGGCAGCAGCCATGATGTCGATCGCATCGTGCACGCGGCCTTCGCTGCGTGCGTCGGTGAAGGTGTCCTGCAGTTGCGAGGGCGTGATGCCCTGTACTGGCAGCAGCAGGCCGGAGGGTGTGTCGCCCGTTGCTGCTGGGGCGGGCGCAGCGATTGCCGTTGTCGCCTGCTCCACGGGTACGGCACGGGCGCTGTCGGCTGCAGCGGAGGTCTGCGCCACTGCAAGGGCGCCGGCCCCCGTGTCATCGGACGGCGCGCCATCACGCTGCAGCCACCAGCCGGCTGCCACGCCCATCACCAGTCCCAGTACGATCAATTGCGCTAGTCGCATCGGCTCACTCCTGCATGACGACCGGTACCGACGTATCCACGGCTGCAGCCACGCGCAGCGCATCCCAGTTGGTCATGCGCACGCAGCCGTGCGATTCGGTCTTGCCGACATGGCCGGGCACCGGTGTGCCGTGCAGGCCGTAATGGGGTTTGGACAGGTCGATCCAGACCCGGCCGACCGGATTGTTCGGTCCGGGCGGAATCGTGGCCTTGCGATCGCCCTTCCTGGCATCCCAGAACAGCTTCGGGTTGTAGTGGAATGGCGGATCCGGGTAGACGCCGAGGATCTTCCACTCACCGATCGGCAGCGGGTCGTGCTCGCTGCCCGACGACACCGGTACCTGCGCGATCACCTTGCCCTGCGCGTCCAGCAGCTGCAGGGTGGAGTCGGATTTGTCGACCACCAGTTTGGCGGCCTTGGGCAATGCAGCGGGCGCGATGTTGGGCACCTGGATGCGGCTGCCGGCCTTGCTCAGATCCACACCGGGATTGAGCGCCTTCAGCAGCTCCGGTGCGGCATGGAAGCGCTCGCCCAGCGCTTCCTCCACGCTGCTGAAGCCCAGTGCCTTGAGCTTGGCCTGGTCGGCGGGCTTCTTTGGAATCGCGACGAACGGACCGGCCACGTCTTCTGCGGTCAGCGTGTAGCTGGCAAGGGGGCCGACCGAGTCGGCCTGCAGGGCCTTCCAGGTGGCGTCGTCCAGTTCGCCACTGACTGTCAGCCCGTGCGCTGCCTGGAAGCCGGATACCGCGCGGCGTTGATTGCTGCCCACTTCGCCATCGATTTCGCCCGGAGAGAAATTGGCGCGGTCCAGAAGTACCTGGGCGTGCAGGGGCGAGTGCGCCGCCGTGTCAGGGCCGGCCTTTTCGGCGATGGGTGCTGGCAGGCCGGCGGGCGGGGACGTCTGCGCAAAGGCGGGCGACATCAGCAGCGACAGGGCCAGCAGGGCGGGGCGGCATACGGGCATGGGCATCTCCAGGCAGATCACGCCCCCCACCCTGCCCGTAGACGCTGCGCAGCCGCCGTGAAAGAAAACTGATGCCAGCATGAGCAGTGGGGCCGCACCGCCGGGCCATCCTCCCGCCGCAGAAGCGGGAGGCCGGGTCTCACCAAGGTGAACGGCTTCCCACGCAGTCGAGCGGGAGGCGATCAAGATTCCCGGCTGGCGGGCCGATATGGGCGCATCCCCCCCGTTTTGGATTCACCCCATGAACTACTTGAGGAACGTCAGGGTCGCCTGGCGTCTTGGGCTTGGCTTTGGCCTGTTGTTGCTGCTGGTTGCCGCCGTGGTCGCTACCGGTGCCACCGCCACCATGGTGCAGAAGCGCGCGATGGAGCAGGTGGTCGAGGTCGGCGTAGCCAAGGTGCGGCTGCTGTCGGAGATGCTTGATGCCAACAACCAGATGATGGTCGTGCGCCGCGAGATGCTGATCCGCCAGGGCGAAGACCGTGCCAACGACGAGCAGCGCATTGCCGATCTGGTCAAGCGCTACGAGGCCAGTTGGACGGCCTACCAGGCCCTGCCCGGCGATGCCGAAGGCAAGGTGATCGGCGAGACCATCGCCGCCAAGCGCGCGCTCGCCCGTCCGCTCAACAAGCAGACCAGCGAACTGATGGAACAGGGCGATTTCCCCGGCGCCGTGGCGCTGACCCTGGGCCCGGTGCAGGAAGCGGCCAATGGCTGGAACAAGGCGCTGGCCGATGGCGTGGCCTATGAAGAAAAGGAAAGCCGCGAGGCCGCTGCCGAGGCGATCCGCCTGGGCGAGCGCAGCCTGCTGCAGCTGCTGGTGCTGGGTGGCGTGGCGCTGCTGGCAGGCATCGCCGCATCGGTGCTGATCGGTCGCAGCATGACCGGCCCGCTGGCGCGTGCAGTGCAGCTGGCCGAGCGCCTGTCCAAGGGTGAACTGGACCAGGAATTCCGCCTGGGTGGCCGTGACGAGCTGACCCAGCTCGGCGAGGCCATGGCCAGCGTGCGCCAGAGCGTGCAGGCCGCTATCGGCGCGCAGCTGCAGATGGCCGAGCAGCATGAAGCCGGCGCGATCCGTTACCGGATGGACGCCAGTGCGTTCCCCGGCGACTTCGGCCGCATGGTGCAGGCCACCAACCACCTGGTCGAATCGCACGTGCAGGTGCAGCTGCTGATGGCCGAGGTGATGCAGCGCTATGCCATCGGCGACCTCAGCCGCGATCTGCCCGAGTACCCGGGCGAGAAGGGCATGCTGACCCGTACCCTGGCGGCGGTGAAGCAGAGCCTGATGGCGATCAACGCGCAGATCGATGAACTGGCCCGTGCCGCGCGCGCTGGCGATTTCAGCGTGCGCGGCGACGCCGCGGCATTCCAGTACCAGTTCCAGGCGATGGTGAACCACCTCAACGGCATGATGGCCAGTTCGCAGGCCAGCATCGCCGATGTCTCCGACGTGCTGCGCGCCATCTCGCATGGCAACCTCACCGCGCGCATGGAGGGCGAGTACGAGGGCGTGTTCGCGCGCATGCGCGACGATGCCAATGCCACCACCACGCAGCTGACCGGAATCGTGCGTGGCATCCAGGTGGCCGCCGACAGCATCAACAACGCGGCACAGGAACTGGCGGCCGGCAACAACGATCTGTCGCGCCGTACCGAACAACAGGCCGCGAATCTGGAAGAGGCTGCCGCCTCGATGGAAGAGCTGACCTCGACCGTGCGCCAGAACGCCGAGCTGGCACGCCAGGCCGACAGCGAAGCGCATGCGGCCGGCGTTGCCGTGCGCGAGACCGAGCAGGCCATGGCGCAGATGGCCACGGTGATGGGCGAGATCGACCAGTCTTCGGCGCGCATTTCGGAAATCTCCACGGTGATCGATGGCATCGCCTTCCAGACCAACATCCTGGCGCTGAACGCTGCAGTGGAAGCGGCGCGTGCCGGCGAACAGGGCCGCGGCTTTGCGGTGGTGGCCAGCGAAGTGCGTACGCTGGCGCAGCGTGCCGGTGTCGCTGCCAAGGAGATCAAGGAGTTGATCGAGGACGCCGCTGCCAAGGTGCAGAGCGGCCTGGCCGTGACCGTGGAATCGGAAGCCGCCATTGCCCGCGTGGCCCAGGCGAGCTCGCGTACCACCCAGCTGATGAGCGACATCGCCGCCGCCAGCAAGGAACAGGCGGCCGGCATCGAGCAGGTCAACCAGGTGGTGGTGCAGATGGACCAGGTAACCCAGCAGAACGCCGCGCTGGTGGAAGAGGCCACCGCTGCCAGCCGCGCGCTGGAAGAGCAGGCGCATGCGCTGACCACGTCGGTGTCGGTGTTCCAGCTGGAGCAGGGAGCGCGCATGCCCATCGTGCCTGCACGCGCGGCGTAAGCCAACGACAGCGCGATGTTGGATGGCGCCCTGCATGCGATGACCCGCATGCAGGGCGTCGATGCACGCAATGGTTGAGGGCCGCTAGCGCCCGCGTGCCGAGCGTTCGATCAACCAACCGGCCGCGTACAGCAACAGCAGGGTTGGCGGGACCAGCACCGCATACGCGGTCGACCAGGGCTTGCCGTACAACAGGCTGCCTGCGCCGATGGCATCAAGCGCGGCAGACTGCAGGGTGATGGGGAGTGCCATCAGGATGTAGATACCCTTCGGGTCGGCGTCTGTCTGCGCGCCGTGGACCAGCCACGCGGTCAACAGCAGGTAGACCACGCACAGCGCAAGCCCGGTCCAGCTCAGCACTCGTCGCATCTTCATCTGCAGGCCTCCTGTCAACGGACCTCGAAGCGCGCTTGCAGTGGCAGGCTCACACCCCGCAACAGATCCTTGACCACCACCTGTGCCGTCCACGTACCTTTCGGATCGTCGGGTTCGGCGACGAACTTCAGCTGCACACTGGTCATGTACAACAGGGTGGGCGGACCCGGCAGGCGAGCGGTGAAACAGGGAACATCGCGTTCTTCCGCGCTGCTGCTGCCGTCCGGGCGAAGCATGCGCACGTCGCAGTGCACCTTGGCTGCGCCATCTTCGCCCAGTTGCGGGTTGGACAGGAATGTCAGCACGAACAGCTCGCCGCCCAGCTGCACGTCGCTGGCCTCGGTGAAGCGCGGCGTGGTGTCCGCGGGGGTTTCCCACTTGGCCTGCCAATCGGCGTCGGAGGTGACCAGCAGGGATGCCGCAAAGCCATCGCTGGATTTCATGGCATCGGTCTGCGGCACCGCCTTGCCGTCGCCATCTATCCAGCCATCGCTGGCAAAGGTGGTCAGTGGCAGCATCAGGGCCATCATGGCCAGTGCGGATGTCCATCGCATCATCGCTTCTCCTTGGCAGCCGCGTCCTGCGGCGGGGGCGCAAGTATCGCCGATCCGGCATGCCCCCCAAAAGCGGCGGCGGCATGCCGGTTCCAGGACAGGCTCAGCGCGGTGCGGCGCTGGCCTGCGGCGGGCAACGACGCGGGTTGCAGCGTTGCTTGCCGGTGGCGTCGGTGCTGCCGACAGCGCCGGTCGCGGCAGCGCCGCCGGCGGCACCGTAGCCGACACGCAGTCCGATGCTGCTGGCACGACCCGAGCCACGGGCCTGTTCATGGCCCAGCAGCAGCGACATGAACCAGCCACGCTGCAGGCGCACGTCCATGCCGGCGGCAATCGACAACGCATGGTCGTTGTAGCTCTGCATGCGCAGCTGATAGTCCTGCGCACGTGGGCCCACCGCGTAGTTCAGGTACGCATCGCCCTTGTCATCCAGCGCCTGGCGGTACTCGATGCTCCAGAACGGACGCACACGCGCTTCCGGGTCTGCCTGCAGATACGCACCCTCCAACCCCAGCGCAACCGCGCTGTTGCGCACCACCTGCTCGCGATAGACCAGGTCATACAGGCCTGCGCCATTCTCGCGGTAGCTGTCCAGCGTACTGCGGCTTGTTTCAATACGGCCGTAACCGGTCAGCGTCATCCCCGCGTTGCGGTGTTCGTAGCCGACGGCCAGCGAACCAAACCATTGGTCACCATCACGCGTGCCCTGTGCGAAGGCATCAGCGTCCGCGCTCCAGCGGCGGATATCGAAATCCAGCGTGCCGGTCGCGATCACACCATCGACGAACAGGTGGTCGCCACCGCGCCACAGGCCGTAGGCGGCCAGCGAACGTTGATCGGATTTCACCCGCGCATCGCTGCCCTCCATGTCGCTGTTGTTGCGGCCGATACTACCGGCGACGCCGAACAGGAACTGGTCACCGAAGGCACGGTCCACACCCACGCTGAGGCCATCGGTGCGGAAGTCGTAGCTGCTGTGACCGGCACCGGTACCATAGCTGGCGCTGCCCGAAGCCCACATGCCCCAGCCGGCAGGAAGTGCGGGCAGCGCGTCGCCACCCAGCCGCGACATCGGCACCGACACGCTGGGCAGATCATTGCCACCGCTGTAGCTCAACGACAACTGGTTGCTCGACGCGTTGCTGCCGCTACGCACCTGGCGCAGGCGGTCGCGGATGTTGGCCTGCTGTGCGCTGGCGAAGCGTACGCTGGCATCGACCTGCGCCTGCACGTTGGCGATCACGCCGGGGTCGCGGCTCGGATCCGGGCGCTGGCTGACCACCAGGCGCAACTGCGCGGTGCCCGCCGCAAAGCCACCGGCGGCGGCCTGGCTGACGGTGAGAACGGCCACGCCTTCGCCGACCACGGTGACGGTACGGCCCTGTACGCTGGCGACCGACGTATTGCTGCTGCTGTAGCTGAAGGCGCCGCGGCTGGGGCTCTGCGGATCAACCAGGTCGAACGCCGCTTCACCGAACACCTTGTGCAGTTCCTGCGGCCACTGCAGCACCGGCACAGCGGCGGTGATGTCCACGTCCAGCGTCGCCTGCACGGCGGCCTGGTATTGCGCGTTGCCCGCCTGGTTGGCGGTCAGGCTGCAACGTCCAGCTGCCAGCATCACTACGGCGTTGCCTTCCACGCGGCATATGTCAGGGGTGGTGCTGGCGAAGACCACCGGACTGCCCGACGCGCCGCCGTTGGCGGAGACTGAGAAGCGACCATCGACGCTGTAAACCGGCGCCGTGGGATTGGCCACGAATGCGGTGATCTGCTGGACGGCCTCGATCACCTGCAGGGTGAATGCCTGGCTGGCGGTGAAGTTGTTGGCGTCGGTGACAGTCACGGTGAAGGCATAGCTGCCGGCGCCCGTCGGCGTGCCGGAGAACGTGCCGTCGCTGCCCAGGCTCAGACCGGAAGGCAGAGCGCCGGACGTCACCTGGAAAGCATACGGCGCGGCACCGCCGGAAACCTGCAGTTGCTGTGTGTAGGCAACGGCGGTCGACGACTGCGGCAGGCTCGACAACGCGAAGCCGATCTGCGGTGCGGCTACCACCACGGTGTAGCTGCGGGTAGCGGAGAACGGACCGGTACCGGTGCTGCTGTCGGTGGCGGTGATGTCGAAGCTGTAGCTGCCGGCCGTGGTCGGATTGCCGCTGAGCTCGCCGCTGGCCGACAGGCTGATGCCTGGCGGCAGTGCGCCGACCGGCTGGTAGCTGTAGGGTGCCGCGCCTCCACTGCTGGACAGGGTCTGCTGATAGCTGCTGCCGGCCGTGGCGCTGGCCAGCGTGGCCGGTGTCAACGCCAGCGTCGCTGCGCCGACGGTGATGCTGACCGTAGCCGGTGCCGAGGTCATGTTGCCGTCGGTCGCGGTGTAGGTGAAGGTATCGGGCCCGGCGTAACCCACGGTCGGCGTGTAGGTGGGCGTGATGCCGGAGAGCGTCAGGTTGCCGTGCGTCGGCGCGCTGCCGACGGTTACCTGCGTGGCCACGCCACTGATGCTCAGAGTGATGGTGCTGGGCGTGCCATAGGGTACCGCGGCGGTGGAGTTGCTGGCGACGATGGCATCGGCCGCCACCGCTGCATTGGACGCGGTGGACGGGCCACCGGTGCCGGCGCTGTTGCTGGCAGTGACGGTAAAGGTATAGGACTGGCCGACCGTGAGGCCGCTGACCGTGAGTGGGCTGGCCGCACCAAATGCAGTGATGCCACCGGGGCTGGAGGTCACCGTGTAGCCGCTGATGGTGGCGCCACCGTTGCCCGCCGGTGCGGTGAACGCCACCCTGATTTCACCGGTGCCCGATGGCGTCGCGTTGACCGCTGTAGGCGCGCCCGGCGCCACGGCATTGACGGTGAACGACTGGGTGACCTGGGCCGCAGCCAGATAGGCGCTGTCGCCCGGCTGATTGGCATTGATGGTGCAGGTGCCGGCGCTCAGGAACGCCAGGGTGCCGCTGCTGATCGTGCAGACGCCAGCGGTGGACGAAGTGAGCGACACCGGCAGATTCGACGTCGACGTGGCCGTCAGCGTCGGTGTCGTGCCGTAGTTCTGTGCACCCGGATTGGCGAAGGTGATGGTCTGCGGCGAGGCGGGAATGATGGCGTTGGAGGCGGATGATCCGCTGCCGGTGCCGGCACTGTTGGTGGCCGTCACGGAGAAGGTATAGCTCACGCCGTTGGTAAGGCCGGTCACGGTGATCGGCGAACCGCCACCGGTGCCGGTGGCACCGCCTGGGTTTGCAGTAACGGTGTAGCCGGTGATGGCAGCGCCTCCGCTGCTGGCGGGGGCGCTGAACGTCACTGTCGCTTGGCCATCGCCCGCCGTCGCGGTGCCCATGGTGGGTGCGGTCGGCACGACGGCATTGACCGTGAAGCTCCGCGCAACGGTGGGTGCCGCAGCGAACGTTCCGTTTCCACTCTGGTCGGCATCGATGCTGCAGGTGCCGGCGGTGGTGAACGTCAGTGCGCCGCCGCTGGTGATCGTGCACACGCCGGTGGTGTTGGAGGTGAACGTCACCGGCAGGCCGGAGCTGCTGCTGGCGGTCAACGTCGGCGAGGTGCCGAAGTTCTGCGAGCCGGGATTGTTGAAGGTGATGGTCTGCGTGCCCTTCGGTGTGACGGCACTGGAGCTGGCCGATGGTGCGCCGGTGCCGATGGCATTGGTTGCGGTAACGGTGAAGGTGTAGGTCGTGCCGTTGTCCAAGCCAGTGACGACCAGTGGCGAGCCCGCGCCCGAGGCGGTGAAGCCACCCGGTGCGGAGGTTGCCGTGTAACTGGTGATGGCCGAACCACCGTTGCTTGCCGGTGCGGTGAAGGCCAGCGACACCTGGCCGTTGCCGGCCGTGGGCGCACCGATGGTCGGCGCATCTGGTGCGACGGCGTTGACGGCAAAGGAACGACTGACCGTGGGCGCGGGATTCCAGGCGGAATCGCCAGCCTGGTGGGCATCAATGGTGCAGATGCCCGTGGTGGCAAAGGTCAGGGTGCCGCCACCGGTGATGCTGCACACCCCCGTGGTGCTGGAGGTGAACGTCGCTGCAAGGCCGGACGTGGTGGAAGCGGTCAATGTCGGGTTGCTGCCGAAAGCCTGCGCACCTGGATCGGCGAAGGAGATCGTCTGGTCACCCTTGGGGATTGCCGGTGCCGAGGCCGCCGAAGGTTCGCTGGTCCCGATCGAATTGGTAGCTGTGACCCTGAACGTGTACGAGGTGCCATTGGTCAATCCGGTCACCACCAGCGGAGAACTGCTGCCGTTGGCGAGCAGGCCGCCAGGTGAGGAGGTCACGGTGTATCCGGTGATGGTCGCGCCGCCATTGTCGGCAGGGGCTGTGAAGCTCACCGATGCCTGCGCATTGCCGGCCGTCGCAGCACCGATCTGTGGAGCGTCCGGTGCCTCAGGCACCGGCACCGGATCGATCACCAGGTTGTTGATCGTGTGCCAACTGGGGTTTCCGCTGGCGGTGTACAGGCGGACCTCATCGACGTTGGTGAAGTACGGCAGAGTGACCTGCACTGAACTGAAATCTGCCTTGTAGGCTTCGAATGATGTCGAGGCGACCTGACGACCATTGCGAAAGCCCGCGACGATGATCGGGGCACTACTGGTCTCCCCCCAGTTGTAGTAGCGGAATGCCGTCAGCTGGAACTCCTTGCCGTCGGCAGAGCGGACAATCATGCCGCGATAGCCATCGACAAGCGCGGCGTCGGTCAGACCGTCGAAGTTGTCACTGTCATAGAGCGCCGCCGCCGATTGCCAGCCGATCATGCCGGAGGGCGTACCGTTGCTGTCGGAGATATGGCCGATCTGGATGCTGAGCCCGGGTATGGGGGCGGAGCCGCCCTGGCCGCTGCTGGCAATGGGGCCGCCGAGACCGCCGTTGTTGCTGAACGTCAGGACCGTAGGTGCGGCATGCGCGGTCAGCGCCACGGCAAGGCACAGCAACAGCAGCGCCGCCCGCAGCAGCGGACGGGCAAAGTTTGGTGCGGACATGCGATCCCCCTGATCAATCCACGAATGTCAGCCACCGCACTGCGCTTGGGCGCCTCTGCCGGTGGGCCGTTCCTTCCTGTCAGATTCCCGATGTCGGCCGGGTTGCCGGTCGACAGTCCATTGCCGTGATGCAATTTCCGTGCCGTGGCACGTCCTTCCTCAATCCCCTGGGCCACCGCTGGCGACCCGTGTGGCGGCGATTCTATCCGTTTCTTCGCCGTTGCCAACGGGGGCTTCTGAACCGGTCATGCCGCATGCCCGCGTACCCCTGCGTATGGCGTACCTGTGCGCGTTCGATCATGCTTGATGTCCTCCGTTGCGGACATGGGCCGGTTTCGCATTGAGTGCGGGGTTGACACTGCAGGTCGTCATGTTGCCGGGGCTGGATGGCACCGGGCGGCTGTCAGTGCCTTTTCTGGGGGCGCTGCGCACAGGTGGACTCGATGCGCGCGTACTGGCGCTGCCCAGCGTGGGGGCGCAGGACTACAGAACATTGGCAGAGGTGGTACGTCCGCAACTGCCTGCGCAGCCGTTCGTGCTTGTTGCCGAGTCCTTTGCCGGCCCTCTTGCGGTTGAACTGGCCGCAGGCCTGCTTCCCGGTCTCCGGGGGCTGGTGTTGTGCACGACCTTCGCACGGCGGCCGGTGCCATTGCCCCCCGCCGCCGCGATGGCGCTTGCGCCTGCATGGCCGATGCCGCCGTTGCCGCTGCTGGCGCGACTGCTGCTGGGGCAGTGGCGCACCGGCGAGCACATGTCGATGCTGCGCGATGCGTTGGCTCAGGTTCCAGCGACCACGTTGCGGCAGCGCGCCGCAGCGACCCTGCGGGTCGACGTACGCGCATTGCTGCCGCAGATCGGGGTGCCGACGCTGTGCCTGCAGGCAGGCCATGACCGGCTGCTGTGGCCGCCGAGCGTAGCCGAGCTGCAGACCCTGCTGCCGGACGCGCGGCACGTGGCCCTGGACGGGCCGCATCTGCTGCTGCAGGCCTGTGCCGAACCGGCCGCCGCGGTGGTGGCCGGTTGGGTGAGGGCGCTACCCGCTACCGGCTAACTGCCGGCGCGGGTGCGTGCGGCCTTCTTCGCGGCAGTCTTGCGTACCGCCTTTTTTGCTGCACGGGTTTTCGCGGCCTTCTTCGCTGCGGTGCTGCGTGAGGCGCTCTTCTGCGTTGCCTTCCCGGCGGCCGCCTTCTTTGCGGGGGCCTTCTTCACCGCCTTCTTTGCAGCCTTCTTTGCAGCCTTCTTTGCAGGTGTCTTCTTAGCAGGCGTCTTTTTCGCGGCGGTCTTCTTCGCCACCTTCTTCGCCGGCGCCTTGCTTGCGGAAGTCTTCTTCGCCGTTGTCTTTCTGGCCACCTTCTTCGTTGCCTTGCGCGCGCTGCCGCTGCGCTTGCCACCCCCATCCTGCTTGTTCACGGTGGCCCAGGCGATACGCTCGGCGGTGCCTTCACTGGCACCGCGTTCGCGCTCACTCTCTTCGATATGCTCGGCCTGGCGCTTCTGCTTGTCGGTATAGGCGGATTTGTCACCACGGGGCATGGGGATTCTCCTGTCGGATGGTCAGGCCAGCAGGCGCAGCTTCGGCTCGCGAGCCCACTGGCGGGTGGCGGCAGCGGTGAGGAAGGCCTTGCTGTCCTCGGCCTCCACGGTGCCGGCATCGTTGCCGACGCGCGCTGCCTTCAACAGGGCCTGTGCGCCTTCGTCACTGGCGATGGCTTTCAGGTGCGCCCAGGCATCGCTGACAAAGCCCACGGCTGCCGCTTCCTTGGCCAAGGCCTTGCCGGCGTCGGCACTCAGCACGACCGCCACTGCGTCGAACACTACCGACGGGGTACCGGCCAACTGTCCGTCGGCGGCCTGTACTTTGCCGTCGCTGAGCGTGGCGCCACCGACTTTCGGTGCGACCAGCTTGACGCTGGCGCCGGCCTTTTCGGCGGACTTGCGCAGAGTGGCGATCACCCGTGCATCGGAGCCCTCGTCGAACAGGATGCCGATGCAGCGCCCCTGCAGCAGGGGCTTGTTGCGGCCGATCACGCGGACCTCGGGTGCGGCGGGCAGGTCCTGTGCTGGGGTTGCCGTCGGTGCCGGGGCGGGCAGGGTGCCCAGTGCCAGCCCGTCGGCCACGCGCTTGGCCAGGCCTTCGTCGATGTTGCGCAGATGGCTGACGGTGCGCACGCGCACCTTCTCGGTTTCCACCTTCGACAGCTCGAACACCAGCGCCGAGGCCAGGTGCGCCTGTTCCGGTTTTTCCAGGCTGCGGAAGAACATCCGCGCCTGGCTGTAGTGGTCGGCAAAGCTCTCCGCGCGGGTGCGGCCCTTGCGCCCATCATCGGCACTGGCGTGGCTGCGGAAACCGGCGGGCGTTTCGCGCGGGCTGTCCTCTTGCAGCGAACTGGGGTCGTAGGCCACGCGCCCCTTCGGCACCTGCATCTGCATGTGGCCATCGCGCTGGTGGTTGGCGAAGGGGCACTTCGGTGCGTTGATCGGAATCTGGTTGAAGTTCGGTCCGCCCAGGCGGATCAGCTGGGTATCCAGGTAGGAGAACAGCCGCCCCTGCAGCAGCGGGTCGTTGCTGAAATCGATGCCCGGTGGCACGTTGGCCGGGCAGAAGGCGACCTGCTCGGTTTCGGCGAAGAAGTTGTCCGGCCAGCGGTCCAGCACCATGCGTCCGATCACCTGCAGCGGCACCAGCGACTCGGGGATGATCTTGGTCGGGTCCAGGTGGTCGAAGGGGAAGCCATCGGCCTGTTCTTCGGTGAACAGCTGCACGGCCAGCTCCCACTCGGGGAAGTCGCCGCGCTGGATCGCCTCGAACAGGTCGCGGCGGTGGAAATCGTTGTCGGCGGCCTGCAGCTTCAGCGCCTCGTCCCAGACGGTGGACTGCAGCCCCAGCTTCGGCCGCCAGTGGAACTTGACGAAGGTGGAGTTCCCTTCTTCATCCAGCAGGCGGAAGCTGTGGATGCCGAAGCCTTCGATGGTGCGCAGCGAGCGCGGAATCGTGCGGTCGCTCATCGCCCACATGATCATGTGCATCGATTCGGGCATCAGCGAGACGAAATCCCAGAACGTGTCGTGTGCGCTGGCCGCCTGCGGGAAGGCGCGGTCCGGTTCCATCTTCACCGCATGGATCAGGTCGGGGAACTTGATCGCGTCCTGGATGAAGAACACCGGAATGTTGTTGCCGACCAGGTCCCAGTTGCCTTCCCCGGTGTAGAACTTCACCGCAAAGCCGCGCACGTCGCGCGGGGTGTCGACCGAGCCGGCGCCGCCGGCAACCGTGGAGAAGCGGGTGAACACCGGCGTCTTCACCCCGACCTCGGTGAGGATCTTCGCCCGGGTCACCTTGCCCAGCGACCGGGTCAGCTCGAAGAAGCCGTGGGCAGCCGAACCGCGCGCGTGGACGATGCGCTCGGGAATACGCTCGTGGTCGAAGTGGGTGATCTTCTCGCGCAGCAGGAAGTCTTCCAGCAGGGTGGGGCCACGCGGTCCCTGGCGCAGGGAGTTCTGGTTGTCGGCAACCGGAATGCCCTGGTTGCTGGTCAGTACCGGATGGGCGCCTCCTGCGAGCTGATGCAGTTCATCGCCCTGGCCGCGGCTGTCACGGTCAGCGGAGGTGGTGGCGGGAGCGCGCTTGCCGGTCGGCTTGCTGGCGGCCATGGAGGATCTCCTGGAGCGGGTAGGGGGCAGACCCCAGACAGTGGCGCCGCCGGCGTTAATGCACGGTCCCGTGGGAGTGAACGCGCAGACAAATCGGCGGCTCGGGTATGCTTGCCGCATGCGAGTCGAACCCGCCGACATCGAAGCCCTGTTCGACGCCATTCCGGACGTGCTGTTCTTCATGAAGGACCGCCAGGGCCGCTACACCTACGTCAACCAGACCATGCTGCGACGGCTGGGCCTGCGTGCGCGCAAGGACGTGATCGGACGCACCGCGGCCGAGATCTACCCCACCGGCCTGAGTGCGGACTATGTCGACCAGGACGCACGCGTGCTGTCCGGCGAGGTGATCGAGAACCTGATGGAGCTGCACCTGTTCGCCAACCGCGAACCGGGCTGGTGCCTGACCTGCAAACGCCCGCTGCTGGTGGACGGGCAGGTCGAGGGGCTGATCGGCATTTCCCGCGACCTTGGCCAGAAGGACAGCCTCGGGACCCAGTACGAGCAGCTTCGTCTGGCCTTGGCCCACCTCAATATGCACTACGCCGAGAACGTGCGGATGCAGACGCTGCTGGACATCACCGGATTCTCGCTGTCCAAGCTGGAGCGCAGCTTCCGCAAGGTGTTCCAGATGACGCCGCAGCAGGTGCTGACCCGGCTGCGGATCCAGATGGCCATGCACCTGCTGCATGGCAACGAGAGCATCGCCTGCATCGGCCAGGCCTGCGGTTTCAGCGACCAGAGCGCGTTCACCCGCAAGTTCAAGGCTGAAACCGGTTTCTCCCCGCGTGCCTACCGCGCCCGCATCGGCGGCAATGTCGGCGAGCCGGTACCGGCCTGAGTTTCCTGCTGCGCTGTGCCTATCCCCGCGGCGGCTGGACACGGTAAGGTGTCGCCCTTGTAGCCGCCGCCAGCCCTGCCGATGCCCGCCACCCCCGATACCACCGCTTCGCCCTCCCGCCTCGGCCATTCGCTCAAGCCACGCCAGCTGATCATGATGGGGCTGGGCAGCGCCATCGGCGCCGGCCTGTTCCTCGGCTCCGGCGTGGGCGTGCAGGCGGCTGGCCCGGCGGTGCTGGTGTCCTACCTGGTGGCCGGCGCGCTGGTGATCATCGTGATGAACGCGCTGGGGGAAATGGCTGCGGCCAAGCCGACCAGCGGTGCGTTCTCGGTGTATGCGGCCGATGCCATGGGCGCCACCGCCGGCGCCACCGTGGGCTGGCTGTGGTGGGTGCAGCTGGTCATCGTGATCGCCGCCGAGGCGGTGGGTGCGGCCGGATTGCTGGCCACGGTCTGGCCGGTGGTGCCGGTACCGATGGCGGCATTGGCCTTCATGCTGTTCTTCACCGCGATCAACCTGCTCGGGGTGAAGAACTTCGGCGAGTTCGAATTCTGGTTCGCCATCCTCAAGGTGGCGGCGATCCTGGCCTTCATCGCCGTGGGCGTGGCGCTGCTGATGGGCTGGCTGCCGCAGGTGGCCTCGCCAGGCCTGAGCAACTTCACCGAGCACGGTGGCTTCGCACCGAAGGGACTGGCCGGCATCGGCGCGGCGCTGCTGGTGGTGGTGTTCGCCTTCGGTGGCACCGAAATCGTGGCCGTCGCTGCGGCGGAGACCGAAGACCCCGAGCGCAGCATCGCCCGTGCCATCCGCACCGTGGCCTGGCGCATCCTGGTGTTCTACATCGGTTCGCTGAGCGTGATCATCGCCGTGGTGCCGTGGACCAGCGAAGCGCTGAAGTCGCCGTTTGCCGCGGTTCTTGATGTCGCCAATATTCCGGGCGCGGCCACCGCCATCACCCTGATCGCGGTGATCGCCCTGCTGTCAGCGCTCAATGCCAACCTCTACGGCGCCTCGCGCATGATGTATTCGCTGGCGCAACGCCGCGAAGCACCGGCCGTGCTGGGCTGGACCGATCCGCGCCAGGTGCCGGTGATCGCGGTGCTGGCCAGCGTCCTGTTCGGCTTTGCCGCCACCATCATGGAACTGCTGTTCCCGGACAAGGTGTTGCCGGTGCTGCTGAACATCGTCGGCTCCACCTGCCTGCTGGTGTGGACGTTGTCGCTGGTCTCGCAGCTGGTGCTGCGCCGTCGCGCCGACCGCCTGGGCACGCGCCTGCCGTTCCGCATGGCGGGCTTCCCGTGGCTGACTGTCTGTGCGCTGGCGATCCTGGCGCTGATCTTCGGCCTGCTGCTGAGTGAAGCGCATACGCGCCTGCAGTTCCTGTCGATGGTGGCACTGACAGCGACCATCGCGGCCAGCAGCGCCATCGCCCGGCGCATGCGCGAGGCGTGATGGGGCCGCCGGGCATGGCCCGGCGCTACCACGGGGGCTGCACATCCGCCGTGCCATCCTGATCGGGTGGGCCATCACCGGCCCGACGATCGGGAGCACCGCATGCTGCGCAGCCGTCCCTTCCTGATGTTCACCGGCCAGGCCGAAGCGGCGCTGGCCCTGTATGCCGAAGCCTTCGCCGAATTCCGCCTGCTGGCCCTGCAGCGCCACCCGGACGGAGCGGTTGCGGGCGTGCCCGGGCAGGTTCGCCAGGCCATTTTCCTGCTCGGCGGCACCCACTACCTGTGCTTTGACAGCCTGGATGTGCACGACTTCACCTTCACGCCCTCGATGTCGCTGTTCGTCGAGTGTTCCGGCGCCGAATCATTCGAGCGTGCCGCGCGCGTGCTGGGTGACGGCGGGCACTGGCTGATGCCGGTGGGCGAGCAGGATTTCAGCAGCCGCTACGGCTGGGTGCAGGACCGCTTCGGCGTGTCGTGGCAGTTGAGCCTGGGACAGATGCCCGACCCATGATGCGTTCTGCCGCTGTGCTCGCCGGGCATGGCCCGGCGCTACCGGAAAACAAGAACGGCCCGCTTGCGCGGGCCGTTCTCATTTCCGATGCCGCGATGGCTTACGCCTCGACTTCGTCATCCTTGTAGGCATCGACCGGGATGCAGGCACACATCACGTTCTTGTCGCCGTACACGTTGTCGACGCGGGCCACCGGCGGCCAGTACTTCTGCAGCTTCAGGCTCGGCAGCGGGAAGGCGGCCAGCTCGCGCGGGTAGGCGTGGGTCCACTCGCTGGCGGTCACGGCCGTGGCCGTGTGTGGAGCATTCTTCAGCGGGTTGTCCTCGCGGTCCAGGCGGCCGTCTTCGATCGCGGTGATCTCTTCGCGGATCTGGATCATCGCGTCGATGAAGCGGTCCAGCTCGTGCAGCGATTCGCTTTCGGTCGGTTCGACCATCAGCGTGCCGGCCACCGGGAAGCTCAGGGTCGGGGCATGGAAGCCGAAGTCGATCAGGCGCTTGGCCACGTCTTCGGCACCGATGCCGCTGGCCTTCTCCAGCGGACGCACGTCCAGGATGCACTCGTGCGCGACCAGGCCGTTGCGACCGGTGTACAGGGTCTTGAAGTGCGGGGCCAGGCGCTTGGCGATGTAGTTGGCGTTGAGCTGGGCGACCTGGGTGGCCTTGCGCAGGCCCTCGGTGCCCATCATCGCGATGTACATCCAGCTGATCGGCAGGATCGAGGCGCTGCCGAAGCTGGCGGCGCTGACCATGCCGACCGGACCGTTGTCACCCAGCTTGCCCGGCAGGAACGGGGCAAGGTGCGACTTGACCGCACACGGGCCAACGCCCGGGCCGCCGCCGCCGTGCGGGATGCAGAAGGTCTTGTGCAGGTTCAGGTGCGAAACGTCCGAACCCCACTTGCCCGGCTTGGCCACGCCGACCAGGGCGTTCATGTTGGCGCCGTCGGTGTACACCTGGCCGCCATGCTTGTGGATGATCTCGCAGATCTCCACCACCTCTTCCTCGAACACGCCGTGCGTGGACGGGTAGGTCATCATGATCGCGGCCAGGCGGTCGCTGTACTTCTCGGCGTTGAGGCGGATGTCTTCAACGTCGACGTTGCCGTTGGCATCGGTCTTGGTGACCACGACCTTCATGCCGCACATCTGCGCCGAGGCCGGGTTGGTGCCATGCGCCGAATCCGGGATCAGGCAGATGTCACGGTGATCTTCGCCACGCGAGCGGTGGTAGGCGCGGATCGCCAGCAGGCCGGCGTATTCGCCCTGCGCACCGGAGTTCGGCTGCAGGCTGACGGCGTCGTAGCCGGTGCACTCGACCAGCATCGCTTCCAGCGAATCGATCAGTTCCTTGTAGCCCAGCGCCTGCTCGGCCGGCACCAGCGGGTGGATCTGCGAGAACTCCGGCCAGGTCACCGGGATCATTTCGGCGGTGGCGTTGAGCTTCATGGTGCACGAGCCCAGCGGGATCATCGTGCGGTCCATCGCCAGGTCCTTGTCGGCCAGCGAACGCAGGTAGCGCAGCAGTTCGTGCTCGCTGTGGTGGGTGTTGAACACCGGGTGGGTCAGGAACGCGGATTGGCGCAGCAGACCGGCCGGCAGCGCATCGGCGGTGCTGGCATCGAGCGCGTCCACATCAACGGTGGCACCGAACAGCGCGCCTACGGCGACGATGTCGGCGCGGGTGGCGGTCTCGTCCAGGCTGATGCCGACCGAACTGCTGTCGATCGCACGCAGGTTGTAGCCGGCGGCACGGGCCTTGGCATGGATCGCGTCGGCGTCGACACCGGTGACGTGCAGCGTGTCGAAGAAGTCGGCACCGACCTGCACACCGGCAGTGCGCAGCGCGCTGGCCAGGATGGCGGCCAGGCGATGGGTGCGGCGGGCGATGCGGGTCAGGCCTTCCGGGCCGTGGTAGACGGCATACATCGAGGCCATCACCGCCAGCAGCACCTGTGCGGTGCAGATGTTGGAGGTGGCCTTCTCGCGGCGGATGTGCTGTTCGCGGGTCTGCAGGGTCAGGCGGTAGGCCGGGTTGCCCTGTGCGTCGATCGAGACGCCGATCAGGCGGCCCGGCATCGAACGCTTGTAGGCGTCACGGCAGGCCATGAACGCCGCATGCGGGCCACCGAAGCCGAACGGCACGCCGAAACGCTGGCTGTTGCCGACCACGATGTCCGCACCCCATTCGCCCGGGGCGGCCAGCAGGGTCAGTGCCAGCAGGTCGGTGGCCACGGCCACCAGGCCGCCGCGCGCGTGCACGGCATCGACCAGCGCCTTGTAGTCGCCCACCTGGCCGAAGGTGTCCGGGTACTGCAGCAGCAGGCCGAAGGCTTCTGCTTCCAGCGCTTCGGCCGGGGTGCCCACGCGCAGCACGATGCCCATGGGCTCGGCGCGGGTGCGCAGCAGTTCCAGCGTCTGCGGGTGCACGGCGTCGTGCACGAAGAAGGTGTCCGACTTCGACTTGGCCGAGCGCTTGGCCAGGGTCATCGCTTCAGCGGCGGCCGTGGCTTCGTCCAGCAGCGAGGCGTTGGCGATTTCCATGCCGGTCAGGTCGGCACACAGGGTCTGGAAGTTGATCAGCGCTTCCATGCGGCCCTGCGAGATTTCCGCCTGGTACGGGGTGTAGGCGGTGTACCAGGCCGGGTTTTCCAGGATGTTGCGCAGGATCACGTTCGGCGTGTGGGTACCGTAGTAGCCCTGGCCGATGAAGCTGCGCAGCACGGTGTTCTTGTCGGCGATCGCGCGGATCTTCGCCAGCGCCTGCACTTCGGTGATCGACTCCGGCAGCGCCAGCGGTGCCGGCGACTTGATCTTGGCCGGCACGATGGCATCGGTCATCGCATCCAGCGAGGCGTGGCCGATGACGCCGAGCATCTGCGCGATCTCGGCATCGTTGGGGCCGATGTGGCGCTCGACGAACGCCGAATGGTGCTCGAGCTCACGCAGGGAAGGGGTGTTCTGGGACATGGCGAAGGATCCGTCAGGAAAGGGCACACGCACGGGCACAAGCCGCCGGTCGGCGGTCTGCGGGCGCCCCTCTGTCCTTTTGCCTGAGAGTTTAAAAGCGCGGAAAACCGCAGCTTCGTGCCCCTTCGGCGCCGGATCGAACCGGTCTCTCCAGAGTTCTGTTACGGGTGGTATCGGGCCTGAGCGATTACGGGCGTTGCGCCTTCGGCAGCGGTGACCTGCTTCTCCCACCGTGTTGCCCGCCGATTATAGCTCGTTGCCGGCGCCTGACGGTGGCCCGGGCTGGCCTCACGGGGCTGAATGGCCGATGGCCCGGGCGTGCGTTCTGTGCATCCTTGCATGGCATCGCGCGCATTCCCCACCTATGATGGTGGGATTCTCGTATTCATCTGGCGCCGTCCCTGCTGCAGGGGATCGGCGCCCGCCGTGCGTGTCATGCATGGCCCTGCCGGACGCTTGCCCGATGACCGCCGCCGTTGCTCCTTCCACCCGCCGCATGGCCCTGTTGCTCGCTGGCCTGGCCATGTTCGGTCCGTTCTCGATCGACACCATCTTTCCCGCGTTTCCGCAGCTGGCCCAGCGCCTGGCGGTGGACGAAGTGGCGGTGCAGCAGACCATCAGCGTCTACCTGCTGTTCTACGGCCTGATGAGCCTGGCCCATGGCCCGCTGTCCGATGCGTGGGGACGCAAGCGGGTGATCCTCGGCGGTCTGGTGATCTTCGTCGGCGCCTCGGTGGGCTGTGCGTTGTCTACCGACCTGACCACGCTGCTGGCGTTCCGCGCACTGCAGGGCCTGTCCGCCGGCGTGGGCATGATCGTTGGCCGCGCGGTGATCCGCGATCTGTACCACGGCCACGACGCGCAGCGGCTGATGAGCCAGGTGTCGATGCTGTTCGGTATCGCCCCGGCCATCGCGCCGATCATCGGTGGCTGGATCCTGCTCAGCGGTGCCGGCTGGCCGCTGATCTTCTGGTTCCTGGTGGTGTTCGCGCTGGTGCTGCTGGCGGCCACCGCGCGCTTCCTGCCGGAAACCCATCCGGTGCAGGCGCGGATCGCCCTGTCGCCACGCACGTTGCTGCGCGATTACGTGCGCATCGGCTTCAA
This sequence comes from Stenotrophomonas sp. 3(2025), assembly GCF_052665395.1. Taxonomy (NCBI): domain Bacteria; kingdom Pseudomonadati; phylum Pseudomonadota; class Gammaproteobacteria; order Lysobacterales; family Lysobacteraceae; genus Stenotrophomonas; species Stenotrophomonas sp. 3(2025). The sequence goes on from NZ_JBQOIF010000013.1 coordinate 100,464, forward strand.
CCCGCGGTTCCTGCGCCTGGCCCTGGCCGGCAGCATCGGGTTCGGCGGCATCTTCCTGTACATCTCCTCGGCGCCGGCCATCGTGATGCAGCACCTGCATCTGGGTGAAGGTGGCTTTGCGTGGTTGTTCATTCCCACCATTGGCGGCATGACCACCGGTTCGTTCCTGTCCGGGCGCATGGCCGGGCACAGCACACCGACCCGACAGGTCGCGCTCGGTTTCAGCCTGTGTGCGGTCTCTGCCGTGCTGAACATCGGCTACGTCACCCTGGCGCCGCAGTTCGCGCTGCCGTGGGCGGTGATGCCGATCTTCCTTGGCGGCATGGGCATGGCGCTGATCTTCCCGATCCTGGCGCTGGCGGTGCTGGACATGTATCCGCTGCAGCGCGGCCTGGCGTCGTCGCTGCAGGCGTTCGTGCAGCTGATGATCAGCACCGTGGTGGCCGGCGTGGTATCGCCGCTGCTGCACAACAACCCGCTGCACCTGGCACTGGGACAGGCGGGCTTCTTCGCGGCCGGCTTCGTGTTCTGGTACTGGGAGCACCAGCGCGAGCGCGCATCAGAGGCAGCCAGCACGGCGCATTGAGCGTCGTGCAGGGGTAGGGCGCGTCATCACGCGCGGATCCGTTGCGGCGCTGCGGCCAGGGATTAGGCTGGGGTTTCCAGCGAGCCGGTTCGTGGGTGCACGACAGCCAGCCATTCCGATGTCGTCGCATGAGGTACCCGCATGGCTGCGCAGCAGACCTACCGCCTGTTCGAGGTGGCGCTGAAGGAGCGCCGCGTTCTTTCTCCTTCCCTGGACCGCATGGTGTTCACCGGCGCCGACGTGGCGCACATGAAGACCGAAGGCCCGGACCAGCGTATCAAGGTGTTTTTCCCTTTGCCCGGCCAGGACGCGCCGGACGTGCCCAGCGGCGAAGACTGGTATGACCGTTACCGGGCACTGCCCGATGAGGCGCGGCCGCCGATGCGCACCTTTACTCTCCGCCAGCTGCGTGCCGGCGAGTGCGAGGTCGACGTCGACTTCGTGCTGCATGGCCAGACCGGACCGGCCTCGCGCTGGGCCACGCATGCACGGCCGGGCGACCGCGTGGTGCTGCTGGCCCCCGATGCCGACTGTGCGGACAGCAGCGAGGGCTGGGAATGGAAGCCGCCAGCCGGGGTAGGCCAGGTGCTGCTGGTGGCCGATGAGACCGCGTTGCCGGCGGTGGCCGGCATCCTCGAGGAACTGGCCGGGCTGGCCGATCCGCCGCGCACGCTGGCCCTGCTGGAGATCGCCCAGGCCGGTGATGCGGTGCCATTGAAGGCCCCGGCTACGGCCGAACTGGTGTGGTTGCCACGCGGGGAGCAGGCCCATGGGCAGCGGTTGCTGCAGGCGGTGCAGGCGCGGCTGGCGGCGGCCGCGACCGTCGCCGGGGCTGCCGAGCTGGACGACATCGACGTTGATGCGCAGATCCTGTGGGAGCAAGCGGACGCCAGCGCGGACGGCGCGCTGTATGCCTGGGTAGCGGGCGAGGCCGGCGCGGTGATGGCGATCCGCCGGCATCTGCTGAAAGACTGCGGCCTGGATCGCCGCGCGATCACCTTCATGGGGTACTGGCGCCAGGGGCGGGTACTGGACTGAGCCGCTACCGCATCGGCGTGAACCGGCATGCAGGGGGTGTGGGTTATCCTTGCGCCCCCGCAATGCAAGCCCCACTGATGTCGACCTCTTCCAAATCCCGCCGCGACCAGCGCCGTCGCCAGGAACAGCAGGCTGCCAACAAGGCCGCCGCCACTGCCTCGCCCGTCGAGCCGCACGCCGAGCTGCGCGACACGCAGCGCACGCTGCTGGCCGGCATCGTCCGCCGCGACGGCGAATGGGTGCTGGGCATGGATGGCCGCATCGCCGGCCAGAGCGAAAGTGCGGCCCAGGTGCTGGCGCTGATCATGCAGGCCGGTGAGCTGCACGAACGGCAGGGCACGCCCGTGCGCTTGATTTACTCGGATGCGCTGCGCGATGCGGCGCAGGCCGAAGCCAACGAGAAGGGGCAGACCTTCGAGGAATTCAAGGCCGCACTGGCTGCGCAGCTGGCGGCGAAGAAGAGCAACTGATCCTCATTGCGGTAGCGCCGGGCCATGCCTGGTGGCTTTTCATTACGCCGCTGCGCTCGCCGGGCACGGCCCGGCGCTACCGAAAGGGAAAGGGCGGATCCTCGCGGATCCGCCCTTTTTTCATTTCGCTGCCGGTGCCGCGCTGGCCTGCCAACCGCACATCTGGCCTTCGTTCTGCTGCTTCAACCAGGCATTGACCGGGCTGAAGTACTCGATCATCGGGCCGGCATCGAGCTTGTCCGAGCCGGTCAGTTCCTTCAGCGTGGCCTGCCACGGCTGGCTGGCACCCTTGCTCAGCATCGCCCAGTATTTCTGGCCGGCTTCCTTGTTGCCGTAGAAGGTGCACTCGTGCAGCGGGCCCTTGAAGCCGGCGGCATCGCACAGGCCCTTGTAGAACTGGAACTGCAGGATGCGCGCCAGGAAGTAGCGGGTATATGGGGTGTTGCCCGGCACGTGGTACTTGGCACCCGGGTCGAAGAATTCCTCGCCACGGGCGCTGGCCGGGGCCACGCCCTGGTACTTGGCCTTCAGGTCCCACCATGCCTTGTTGTAGTTGTCCGGGGTGATCGAACCATCGAACACGCCCCAGCGCCAGCGGTCGATCATCAGGCCGAACGGCAGGAACGACACCCCCGACAGCGCCATGCGCATCTGGTTGTTGATGACCGCTTCGCGGCTCTCGGTCGGCGCGTCGACCAGCCCGATCGAGCTGAGGTACTTCGGCGTCATCGCCAGCACGATGGTGTCGCCGATCGCTTCATGGAAGCCATCGTTGGCGCCGCCCTGGAACAGCGGCGGCAGCGGGTTGTAGGCCAGGTCGTAATAGATGTGGCCCAGCTCGTGGTAGATGGTGGTGAAGTTCTCTTCGTTGGGCTTGATGCACATCTTGGTGCGCACATCGCCTTCCATGTTCATGTCCCACGCACTGGCGTGGCAGACCACGTCGCGGTCATCGGGCTTGATGAACTGGGTCTTGTCCCAGTACGACTGCGGCAACGACGGCATGCCCAGCGAGACGTAGAAATCCTGTGCACGCTCGGTCATCTGCTTGGCGGTGCGCAGTTCGGCCTCGCGTTGCGCCTTGTACTGCGCGGCTACGTTCGCATCCTTGCCGGCCTTGGCCAGCGCCGCGCTCAGGTTGGTCTGGTACTGCTTTTCCAGCGCTGCAGTGATGTCCAGGCTGCCGGCGCCCGGGTACGGTTCCAGCTGGTCCCACAGGTTGGACCAGTCCTGCTGCCACATGTTGCCCATCAGGTGCGCGGCGATCAGGCCGTTGCCCACCTCGGCCTTGTCCTTGCCGTAGGTCTTGTCCAGCTTGCCGCGCGCGTAGCAGTGCAGCTGCTCGTACATCGGCTTGACCTGCTCCCACAGGCGATCGGTTTCCGGGCCGATCTGCTCCGGCGGCATGTCATAGCCACTGCGCCACATCTGCCCGGCATCGGTGAAGCCCATGCCCTTGGCACCTTCATTCACCAGGCCGACGAACTTCTGGTAATCACCGCGCATGCTCCTGGTGGTGCTGTGCCAGCCCTGCCAGGCATCGAGCTGCTGGTCATAGTCGCGGCTGCGCGCCAGCACCTGCTCCAGTTCGCCCAGCTGGCGGCAGGAGTTGGGATCGTTGGCGTCGGTGCAGTACTTGCCTGCGCCGTAGCTGCCTTCCATGCGGGTGGCGATCTGGGTCAGCTCGGCCAGCTTGGCCGGGTCGCGCGGCGCCGGCATCGACGACATCAGCTTCAGCAGATGGATCGCGCGCTTGCTGTCTTCGCTCATCGGCTTGCCATCGAACTTGCCGGCCTGCTCGATCCAGCTGTTGAGCTGGGTCAGCGAACGCTCGTTGGCCTTGGCCGCGATGCGCTCTGAATCGCTGTTGATGTAGGTGGAGGACAGCCACTGCGCCGAGGTCATCTCCGGGTAGGCCGCCTTGAATTCGGCATTGATGCGGGCCACGAACTGGTCAGCGGTTTCGCCGGCCGGTGCGCTGCTGCTGGCGGTCTCGGCGCCTGGGGTGGGTTCCTTCTTGCAGGCGGCCAGGGCCAGCGTGGCGGCGGCGATTGCCGAGGCCAGCAGGAGATGACGGTGTTTCACGGGCGGTCCTTGGGTGGTGAACGACCGCCGAAGGCTAGTGGGCAGGCGTTGCCACCGCAAGTGGCGGAAGTCGGCCGGGCGGCGCCCGGGGACCGCGACATCGCATGCGCGCTGTCGCTCCCACGCTTCGCTGCGCGAAACGTGGGCCCCACTTACCCGCTCCCAGACCCCCGCCGCTTCGCGGCCGCCCCCTGACTCAGGGGGCTTTGCCCCAGACGCAATTCGGTGATGGCAGTAGATCCACGCCATGCGTGGATGAGACCTGTCAGAAATCGAGACTCAAATTCGGATCCGACCCCGTGCCGACCAACGGTCGGCACCCACCAACAGCAGCGGAAATCTGTCGAAGGCGGGGTGGGTCCGGTGGCGGGAGTGTCCGCGGCATGGATGCCGCGGCCAAGCCCCCATGGACGGGTTTACGGCGTCTCCCGCCACCGGACCCACCCCGCCATCCCTCAGGAAACCCGCTTCTGCGTCTGCTTCGGCTGTTGCTGTTGCTTGCAGCAGGTGCACGGCTGCAAGCCCTGCCGAACAACTCTAACTCTCGCAGTTGGCGAACAGGTCGCGATCGCGCTCGTACAGCGAGGTCTTCACCTGCATCAGCCCCAGCACCGACGGGAACAGGTTGTCGTGGTCGGTGTAGCTGGCCGAGCGCTTGCGCACGCACTGCAGGTCCAGTCCACGGCTGCTGGCGAAGCCCGGCGAGAACCACATCGTCATCGGCACCCGGGTCTGCTCGGCCGGTGCGATCGCGTACGGCACACCGTGCAGGTACAGGCCCTTTTCGCCCAGCGATTCACCGTGGTCGGACAGGTAGATCATCGCCGTGTCGTAGTCCTGCAGGCCCTGCAGCGTGCCGATGGTCTTGCTCAGGAAATGATCGGTGTACAGCACGGCGTTGTCGTAACTGTTGGTGATCTCTTCGCGCGAGCAGCGACCAATGTCCTGGGTGTCACAGGTCGGGGTGAAGCGGCGGAAGGCGGGCGGGTAGCGCTCGAAATAGGCCGGGCCATGGTTGCCCAGCTGGTGCAGCACCACCACCCGATCACCCGGGCGCGCACGCACCTGCGTCGCCAGGTCCTGCAGCAGGATCTCGTCCATGCAACGGCCATCGGCACACAGCCCCGGCGTGGTCGCGTCCGACAGCGACTGGAAGTCCAGGCCCTCGCATACGCCCTTGCAGCCGGACTGGTTGTCGCGCCACAGCGGCGCGATGCCCGCGCGGTTCAGTACATGCAGCAACGACTGGTGCGCACGGATCTTCTTCTCGTCGTACTCGTGGCGTCCCCAAGGCGAGAACAGGCAGGGCAGCGAAACCTCGGTGCTGGTACCGCAGGAGTGCATGTCCGGGAAATTGACCACCGCCGCCTGGGCCAGCTCCGGCGTGGTATTTCGGCCACCATTCAGGCCCCAGTTCTGCGCACGCACCGTTTCGCCCATCACGATCACCAGCAGGCGTGGCTTGCTGGTCGCTGCGCGCGGGGTCGCCTTGGCATCGGTACCGATCGGCAGCTTCGGCGCGCGCTGCACCGGGTTGTCGCCGCGCAGCGCACGTGGCAGCCCCAGCAGCACATTGGCCGGCGTGGCCAGGTAGCGCACTTCGCGCTGGTTGCGCATCAGCGCCGACACATCCTGGAAGGACACCAGCGCGCCGCCGAGTGCGGTGGCCGCAGCGACCAGCAGGAAGCCGATGCGCCATAGCAGGCTGCGGCCCCAGCTGCGGCGGCGCAGGTCAACGCGCCACAGCACCACCATCGGCAACACAGCCAGCAGCAGGACCGGCCACAGCAGCGACACCGTCATCAGCTCGCGGCTTTCCTTGGGGTCGGTAGCCAGCACGTTGCGCAGCATGTCCGCATCCAGATAGATGTGGTAACGGCTCATGTAGTGCGCGGCAAACGCGGTGACCAGCAGCAGCACGCTGACCACCACCTTGGCATTCCAGCGCCACACCAGGATGCCCAGCAGCACACCGTGCGCGCCCAGCAGCAGCAACAGCAGCGAGAGTGCATAGCGCAGGCTGCCCGGATGGCTGGCCATGGCGCTGTGCCAGAACAGGCCATTGCCGGCCACAGCGAAGAACAGGCTGGTCAGCACGATCAGTGCTTCGGTGGACAGCTGCGGCCGCCATGCGCGGATGCTGGCCAGCGTGGGTAGACGGAAGGAGCGTTGGACCGTTGCGTTCATGCAATCGCCTCCTGGCGGGTCGAGCGATCCAACTGGTGGCGGACCATCAGGTACAGGCCCAGCGACAGCAGCCAACATATCAAGGCGGTGGCAACGTCATGCGAAAGGAAGTGGGCGCCGCGCAGCTGCTGGCCGATGCCGAACACCAGGCCGCTGCCGAGGCCGATCCACAGCCCGGCCCAACGCCAGGCCGGGCGCCACAGCAGCGCGAAGAAGTACAGGCACATCCACGCGTATCCCGCACTTGCGTGGCCGGCGGGGAAACAGGCGCGGGCGGCCATGCCGGCCGGGCGGCTGCTGAAAAGGCCGACGAACGGGTCGTGTCCGCCATAGCGCAGCAGATCCCATGGGCAGTCCATCGGCACCAGCGACTTCAGCAGCGAGATCAGCCCGGTGCCGAGTGCCACGGCCACCACCACGTACAACAGCGCCCACCGCAGCGGGCGATCACGGCCGCGGCGCCAGTGGTGGAAGCACAGCAGCATCGCCACCAGTGCTGCAGCGGTGCTCAGCCACTTGCCGGCCTTGTGCACCACCGAACGCGTCAGCCACGCATCCTGCAGCGCCCAGCGCCCGCCTTCCAGCCGGAACAGGTGGTCGGCCAGCCACTGGTCGCCCCCCAGGCCCATCAACACGGTGAACACCGCAACGCCGATAGCAGAGGGCAGCCAAAGATGGGTAACGGCAAAACGCGACGCGAGCAGCGAGGGCGCAAAGGAGACTGCCGAGACAAGAGGGCGAGCGGGCATGCAGGGAAGGGGCCGTTACGGGAATCCGCAGCCATGCTCGTCACTGGCATGTCGGAGAAGGGTCGTACACGCGTTCGCGCCGGGTTAATCCGTGCCCGGCGCGAATCATCATTCAGTCTTCTTCGTCGTTGGCGCCTGCACGCTCGGCATGGCAGGCCGCATTCCAGGCGGTGCCCGGAAGCAATTGCCAACGATTGCGATTGGCAACACCGATCTCGATGACCTGGGTGGGATCGACACAGGGGCTCATGGCCTTGTCCAGCACCAGCAACCAGCGCTTGTCCGGCGCCTCGGCCAACCAGGGACCGGCGTCGTGCCACTGCTCTGCCCACGGCCGCTTGAAGCCGAACTCGCGCACCGGCCGGTCGGCCTGCAGCAGGTTCTGTTCGCGCCAGGCCACCAGCGCCAGCTCCGCATCGGGACCGATCCGCGTGCCCACCCGGCGCATTACCGCCGACGCCGAGGCGTAGGGGTCCAGCGCCGGTATCAGCACCAGTCCGTACAGCATCCACAGCAGGCCGTGGGTGAGCAGCACCAACGTGGCCGCGCGTCGTGTCCGCAGCCACACCGCCAGCGTCGCCACGGCGATGGCGAAGGTCAGCAGGCCATCGCCGAATACGGGCAGCAGGGTGTCGGGCATCGCCCGCCGTGCCAGCTGCGCCTGCGCCCAGGGGCTGTCGGTCAGCATCATCACGCCAAGCACGCCGGTGGCCAGCATCAGCAGCAGGCTGTAGCCGAACAGGTAGCGGCGCACGCACGGGCGACGCAGCAGGCCGGGCAGCAGCGGCGCCACCGCCAGTGCCATCGCCGGCAGCATCGGCAGCACGTATACCTCGCGCTTGCCGGGGCTGGCAGTGAAGAACAGCAGGACCAGCGCGGCCCAGCCCAGCAGCAGCCACTGCCGCTGGTCGCCGCGACGCAGCCGGCGCCACCACGGCGTGACCATCAGCGGCAGCAGCAGCGCACCTGGCAGCCACAGCGTGGCGATCACCTGCAGGTAGTACCAGGCCGGCTGGCGATGGTGCCAGGCGTTGGCATAGCGGGTGCCGGTCTGCTTGAACAGCAGCTCGTGCGCGTACGACTGCAGCGATGCGCTGGGTTCGTGCAGCAGCGCCCAGCCCAGCGGCGCCAGCCATACCGCCGTGCCCAGCAGGAAGGCCGGAATCAGCCACAGCAGGCTGGCGGGGTGGGGGCCGTCCACCCGCTGGCCGCGACGGCGCTGGTACAGCCGCCAGCCCAGCCAGGGCAGCACCATCAGCAAGGGCAGGAAGCCCACCCCCTTGGTCACCGTGCCGACGCCGGCGGCGAAGCCCGCCAGCCACAGGGCCGGCAGGTTGCGGCGCTCGCAGAGATGGCGCAGCAGCCCCCACAGGGCCAGCGTGGTCATGCCCACCAGCACCATGTCGATCTGCGCGCGCTTGGCCATCAGGCCGAACTGCAGGGTGCAGAACAGTGCGCCAAGCGCGTACAACGAATGCCGTGGCGACCATAGACGGCGTGCCAGGTCAGACACCAGCCACAGGCTGAGCAGCGCGGCCAGCAGCGACGGCAGCAGGAACGACCACTGCCAGCTGCCGACCACCTGGTGGGCGGCGGCCTGCAGCCACATGAACACCGGCGGCTTCTCGGCGTACAGCTCGCTGCCCCGGTGTGGCAGCAGCCACTCGCCGCTCTCCACCATGGCGCGTGCGGCCAGCACGAAGCGTGGTTCGTCCGGTGGCTGCGGCTGGCGCATGCCAAGCCCGGCCGCCAGCGCCATCACGATCAGCAGCCACAGCAGGGGAAGGTGCCAGCGACGGGGCAGGGCTACGGGCACGGCAGGCTCCAGGAGCAAAACGGCCATTCTGATGAGAGGGGCGTGGGAAAGCCGTCGGAGCCGCCGTGAAGGCGACCGCATTCCGACATCCACGGCGCTACCATGGTGGCACTTCCCGTGGATGTTTCGTGCATGCGCCTGTTGGTGATCGAGGACAACCGCCAGCTGGTGGCCAACCTGTTCGACTATTTCGAGTCGCGCGGGCATGTGCTCGACGTTGCCCCGGACGGCATCACCGGCCTGCACCTGGCCGGCAGCCACCCGTATGACGCGGTGATCCTGGACTGGATGCTGCCACGCATGGAAGGCCCGGAGGTGCTGCGCCGGCTGCGCGCCGAGCACGCCTCGGAAGTGCCGGTGATCATGCTGACCGCACGCGACGAACTGCCGGACAAGATCGCCGGTTTCCGGGCCGGTGCAGATGACTACCTGACCAAGCCGTTCGCACTGCCCGAGCTGGAAGTGCGCCTGGAGGCGCTGCTGCTGCGCGCGCAGGGCCGCAATCCACGCAAGCGCCTGCAGGTGGGCGACCTGGTGCTGGACCTGGCCAGCCTGGAGGCGCAGCGCGCCGGCCAGGTACTGCACCTGTACCCGGCCTGCCGCAAGCTGCTGGAAGTGCTGATGCGCGCCAGCCCGGGCGCGGTCACCCGGCAGCAGCTGGAATTTGCCCTGTGGGGTGACGAACCACCGGACGGCGACCTGCTGCGCTCGCATGTGTACGAACTGCGCCGCAGCGTGGACGGCCCCTTTGCCGACAAGCTGATCCACACCCTGCCGCGGGTGGGCTACCGGTTGGCGTCCACCGCAGGCGCGGACGCACGGAACGATGACGATGGCGCGTAAGCCCGGGCCGCTCTACCGCCGGGTGGTGTGGTGGCTGCTGGGCTACCTGGCGCTGATTTCGCTGGCGGTGTTCAGCGTCGGCAACTACGTGCACGAACACGCCGAGCACGCGGCGTGGCGCGCGCTGCTCAATTCCGAACTGGACAGCATCGTCGAGCACACCGAGCACGAGCCGCACTATCGCTGGCAGGACTCGGACACGCTGAGCCTGTTCCGCTTCAACCAGGCCAACTTGCCCGCCAGCCTGCGCACCCTGCATCCGGGGTTGCATGACGGGGTGATGATCGGCGAGCGCGAGACGGCGGTGATGGTGCGCGATACCGGCTCGATGGGGCGGGTTGCGTTGGCCCTGGACATCTCCGATTTCCACGATCTGGAACAATTCGCAACGCGCTGGGTGATGCTGGCCGGCATCATCATGATCTTCGTCACCGTGTTGATGGCCTCCTTCGGCATGGAGCGCATGGTGCGCCCGTTGAGCCTGCTGGCCCAGCACATCGGTGCACTGCGGCCAGGCGTGCAGGGCCAGCGCATTGACGTCGATCCGCGTGGCAGTTCCGAGCTGCACACCATCGCCGATGCGCTGAACGATTACCTTGATCGCAACGAGCAGTTCGTCGAGCGCGAACGGGTGTTCATCAGTACCGCAAGCCATGAACTGCGCACGCCGATCGCCGTGATGACCGGTGCCGCCGAACTGGCGCTGGAGCAGCCCGGCCTGCCTGAGCGCGCACGACAGCAGATGCAGCGCGTGCTGCGTACCGCGCAGGGCGTTGAGCAGCTGATCGAGCTGCTGCTGGTGCTGGCGCGTGATCCCGCTCGCCTGGCTGCCCGTGCCGAGCGCATCGCGCTGGACCAGCTGCTGCCGGAGATCGTCGACGACCATCGCCACCTGCTGGGCGACAAGGACCTGAGCATCGGCATCCAGGCCGCGCCGGTCGACATCGTCGCGCCGCTGGCGGTGGTGCAGGCAGCGATCGGCAACCTGCTGCGCAATGCCATCGAGAACAGCGGCCGCGGTCATATCGAGCTGCGCCTGACCTCGGCAGCGGTGTTGACCCTGCAGGATCCCGGCCATGGCATGAGCCCGGAGGAGATCGCAGCGATCCACGCGCGGATGGCCCGCGGTGGGCGCGGCGACCGCGGCGGCATCGGCCTGGAGCTGATTGCGCGGCTGTGCGAGCACCTGGGCTGGACCCTGCAGCTGCAGCCCTGCCAGCCGCGCGGTACCCTGGCCTCGCTCGACTTTGGTACATCGCGGCCAGGCTGACCTGTCCCTCGACCAAGGTCGACGCCTACCAGGCAATGGCCGCGTGCGTTCTGGTAGGCGCCAACCCTGGTTGGCACGCTGGCCGTGTCACCGCCCCGTTGGCCGCGCCACGTGCTGGTCGATCAGGATCACGTTGCCATCGGGATCGGTCAGCTGCAGATAGGCCGGACCTTCGCCATCGGGATCGGCACGCGCCGTGAGCTCGATGCCCTTGGCGTCCAGCTCGGCCTGCACCTCACGCACGTCCTGGAAGGACGCCAGTTCCTGCTTGTGCTGGTCCCAGCCGGGATTGAAGGTGAGCAGGTTGCCCTCGAACATGCCCTGGAACAGGCCGACCACGATGCCATTGTTGCGCAGTACCAGCCAGTTCTGCGCCGCATCACCACCGGTCACCGAGAACCCCAGCGCTTCGTAGAACGCACGTGAGGTGGCCAGGTCCTTCACCGCCAGGCTGACTGAAAAAGCGCCGAGTTGCATGGGGCAGGCTCCAGTAAGGAATGCAGCGATTCTCGGCAGGCCCACGCGCTGCCGCAAGCAGCGCAGCATGACCCTGCGTGAAGACTATGTTAATTTCGACCCGCGCCGCTTATGCGGCGCTTTTCTTTTCCGCTCTTTCGATCGACAGAGGATCCCATGCCGACCGAACCCGCTACTGCCCTGATCAGCAACGACATCGTTGGGCTTGGTCTGATCGCCGCCACCCTTGCCCTGATCTTCTGGGCCGCCAGTGGCCCGACGCCCCTGCTGAAGAAGATCTTCGCTTGGGTGCCTGCACTGCTGCTGTGCTATTTCATCCCCGCCATCTACAACACCGCCGGTGTCATCGATGGCCACAACACCTCGCTCTACAACCCGGTCGCCCGCGATGTGCTGTTGCCGGCGGCCCTGGTCCTGCTGACCCTGTCGATCGACCTGAAGGGCATCGCCAAGCTGGGGCCGAAGCTGCTGCTGGTGTTCTGCGCCGGCACCGCCGGCATCATGCTCGGCGCAATCGTCTCCTTCCAGGTGATGAAGCTGATCCATCCGGAAACCGTGGCTGGCGACACCTGGGCCGGGATGGCCGCGTTGGCCGGCAGCTGGATCGGCGGTGGCGCCAACATGGTCGCCATGCGCGAAGTGTTCGGTACCGATGCCACCACCTTCGGCCAGTTCGCGGTGGTCGACGTGGCCTGCGCCAGCCTGTGGATGGCGATCCTGTTGTTCATGGCCAACCGCGCCCAGCAGATCGATGCACGCAACGGTGCCGACACCCGCGCCATCGATGAGATGAAGGCGCGCATCAGCGCTTACGAGGCACAGAACGCGCGCATCCCCAGCATGACCGACCTGATGGTGATCGTCGGCGTGGCACTGGGCGGCGTCGGCCTGGCCCATGCCATCGCCGCACCGCTGTCGGGCTGGTTCAAGGCCAATGTCAGCTGGGCCAGCCAGTTCAGCCTCGACAGCCAGTTTGTGTGGGTGATCCTGCTGTCCACCGCGATGGGCCTGACGCTCAGCTTCACCCGTGCACGCCGGCTGGAAGCGGCAGGCGCTTCGCGCCTGGGCACCGTGTTCCTGTATTTCCTGATCGCCTGCATCGGCATGCAGATGAACCTGTTGTCGCTGCTGGATCGTCCCTGGCTGTTCCTGCTGGGGGCCATCTGGATGGCCACCCACGTGCTTGTGCTGTGGATCGTGGCCAAGCTGGTGCGTGCGCCTTTGTTCTTCTTCGCGATTGGTTCGCAGGGCAACATCGGCGCCGCCGCCTCGGCACCGGTGGTGGCGGCAGCATTCCATCCGACGCTGGCGCCGGTGGGCGTGCTGCTCGGTACGGTCGGTTATGCCACCGGTACCGGCCTGGCGTATGTGACCGGGCTGATCCTGAAGTGGATGGCCAACGGCTGAGCCCCCTCGCGGCCAGCGACGGAAATCAGGAACGGGCAGCGCCGAGCCCACGCTCGGCTGCTTTTCGCCGCACACTGCCGGAACTGTGCGGCACATACCGGAACGTATGGCGCGTGCGTCGTAGCGTGGGAAGCTCCTGCCGGGGTTGCCGGCGACGTTCGATGGGGCCGTCGATGACGAAGCAATGGAGGTTTCGGGTTTCCGCACTGGTGCTGTTGCTGGCCAGCACGGGGGCCTTCGCGCAGGGACAGGTGAGGGCCGGCGGCGCCGATGTGCAGGTGCTGACCGATGCCGGTGCGCGCGAGGTGGCGGCACTGATCGCCCAGCCAGGGTTCGCCGATGCAGTGCGCAGCTCGCTGCATGCGGCGCCCGAGCAGGGCGTGCCGGTGCAATCGTTGATGGGCCGTTTCGATCCGCAGGCGCAGACGCTGGCCAGTGCATCGCTGGCTGCCGGCGATCGCCAGCTGCGCCAGCGCAAGGGGCTCCCGGCACAGGGGCAGGGGCTGCTGCAGCTGCGTGCGTACGTGCCCGAGGGTCACTCGCTGGCGGCCATCAATGTGCATCCGCTGTGGGTGGCCAGTCTGCCGCGTGGCAATGATCGCGACTGGACCACGATCACCGCCTACGATGCGCAGGGCCGCGCGCATGTACTGGATGCGAAACGGGCCCCGGACTTTCCGGTGCTGATCGTCGACGTCGACACGCGGCGTGCCGTGCAGGAGGGCATGGCCCTGGTCAATGCGGGGCTGAAGGCCCGCGGCCTGCAATCGCCTGAACGCATCCAGCTGTCGGCTGACGGTACGCAGGCGTCGCTGGATATCACCCGCCTGGACCGCATCCGCCTGGCCGACGACCAGGAGCCGTGGGCGCTGGGGGCAGCCGAGGTGTTCGCTGTTGTTTCCGGTCTGCAGGTGGGCGCCACCGCACCGGAGATGGTCACCGTCGACATGCCGTACCTGGACTACGACGGTACCGACTACACCCCGCAGCAACCGCTGATCATCTGGGGCAACTATCGCTTCAACGCCGCCAACGTGCAGCTGTTCGAAGATGATGGCGATACCAACTACCAGGAACTGCTGGTGGCGCTGAGCAACGGCGTCAAAGCCGCGCTGGGCGCCTTCGCCCCTGAGTATGCCGTCATCGCCGACATCGCAGGCGCGATCCTCAAGGCCATGCCCACGTCGTGGTTTGCCAATGACATCGACTATCTCGACAGCTACTACCTGCTGCAGCGCGGCCAGGCTTACCAGGACCGCATGGGCGCGGCCAACAACGCCAAGGTCACCCTGACCCCGATCACCCTCACGGAGTAGTCCCGCCGGGCGGGGCCCGCAACTGCCGGCATCCACGAACAGAAAGGGGCCTGATCCGTTCTCCAGGGAAAACGGATCAGGCCCCGGATGATTCGCACCGTCACCGGAAATCTGTCAAAGGCGGGGCGGTGTGGGCTTGCAGGACCGTTGGCGCCATGGATGGCGCCATCGAGCCCCCATGGACGGGTTTACGGCGTGTCCTGCAAGCCCACACCGCCCCGCCAAACCCACAGAACCCCAGAGCCGACGCTCCAGCAGTTGCGGTTGCAGTTGATGTTGCCGTTGCCGTTGCCTCTGCGGGCGCCGGGCTGCAAGCCCGGCACCCACCGGAAACCTCAACAGCAGCGACCACCGTTGCGCCCGCCATACCGCGCTTCCTGCCGCTCGCGGAAGAACGTCTTGTAGTCCATCGGCTCGCGGTCCGGATGCTTCTCCCGCACATGCCGCACATAGTTGTCGTAGTCGGGAATGCCGCAGCACAGCCGCGCCGTCTGCACCAGGCGTCGCCAGATCCGGCGATGCGCCTGGTACTGCCCCACCGGAACCAGTTGTGTACTCATTACAGGTCCACCATTTCATGCGGCTTCAGCGCCACGTAAGGGGTCTCGCGGTCGCTGCGCTGCGGATTGCGGCGCGCCGCCACGATCGTCTTGATCGAATACACCAGCACCGACGCCACCACCAGCAGGAACAGCGCGGTCAGACCGGTGTTGACGTAGGCATTGACCACGATCTGCTGCATCTGCGCGACCGACTTGGCCGGTGCGGTGATCGTGCCGCTGGCCAACGCGTCCTGGAACTTGTGTGCCTGTGCCAGGAAGCCCTGCGCCGGATTGCTGTCGAAGATCTTGATGAAACCGGCATAGGTGGTGCAGATCAGCAGCCACACCGCCGGCACCGCGGTGACCCACGCGTAGCGGTCACGCTTCATCTTGAACAGCACCACCGTGCCCAGCATCAGCGCGATGCCTGCCAGCATCTGGTTGGAGATGCCGAACAACGGCCACAACGTCTGGATGCCGCCGAACGGATCGACCACGCCGGTGTACAGCAGGTAGCCCCACAGCGCCACGCAGCCGGCAGTGCCGATGATGTTGGCAGTCCACGACTCTGTCTTCTTCAGCGCCGGCACGAAATTGCCAAGCAGGTCCTGCAGCATGAAACGACCGGCGCGTGTACCCGCATCCACCGCGGTGAGGATGAACAGCGCTTCGAACAGGATGGCGAAGTGGTACCAGAACGCCATCATCGCGTCGCTGCTGCTGGGGATCGCTTCATGCAGGATCTGCGCGATGCCCACCGCCAGGGTGGGTGCACCGCCGGCACGATGCAGGATGGTCGGCTCACCGATCGCTGCTGCCGTGGCGGTCAGCTGTTCGGGGGTGATGGTGAAGCCCCAGGTGTTGGTGATGTAGTGCGCGGCCGAGGCGGCATCGGCACCGATCACCGCCGCCGGGCTGTTCATCGCGAAGTAGATGCCCGGATCGATGATCGAGGCCGCCACCAGCGCCATCACGGCCACGAACGATTCCATCAGCATGCCGCCGTAGCCGATGTAGCGCATGTGCGCTTCATTGGCCAGCAGCTTGGGCGTAGTGCCCGAGGAAATCAGTGCATGGAAACCCGACACCGCGCCGCAGGCGATGGTGATGAACAGGAACGGGAACATGCCGCCCTTCCACACCGGGCCGTCGCCGCTGGCCGCGAACTGGGTCAGCGCGGGCATCTTCAGTTCCGGCATCACCACCAGGATGCCGATGGCCAGCGCGATGATCGTGCCGATCTTCAGGAAGGTCGACAGGTAGTCGCGCGGTGCCAGCAGCAGCCAGACCGGCAGCACCGAGGCGACGAAACCGTAGCCGATCAGCATCCAGGTGATCTGGGTGCCGGTGAAGGTGAACGCCGGGCCCCAGGTCGGGTCTGCCGCCACCTTGCCACCGAACCAGATCGCGGCGAGCAGCAGCACCAGGCCCACCACCGAGATCTCACCGATCCTGCCCGGCCGGATGTAACGCATGTACACGCCCATCAGGATCGCGATGGGCATCGTCGCGATCACTGTGAACATGCCCCACGGGCTTTCCGCCAGTGCCTTGACCACCACCATCGCCAGCACGGCCAGGATGATGATCATGATCAGGAAGGCACCGAACAACGCGATGGTGCCGGGCACCTGGCCCATCTCCTCGCGCACCAGGTCACCCAGTGAACGGCCGTTGCGGCGGCTGGACAGGAACAGGACCATGAAGTCCTGCACCGCACCGGCCAGCACCACGCCGACCACCAGCCACAGCAGGCCGGGCAGGTAGCCCATCTGCGCGGCCAGCACCGGTCCGACCAGTGGGCCGGCACCGGCGATGGCGGCGAAGTGGTGGCCGAACAGCACGTGCTTGTTGGTCGGTACGTAGTCCAGGCCATCGTTGTTGATCACCGCCGGGGTGGCCCGGGTCGGATCGAGCTGCATCACCTTGTCGGCGATGAACAGGCTGTAGAAGCGGTAGGCGACCAGGTACAGCGATACCGCTGCGACCACGATCCACAACGCGTTGATGTGCTCACCGCGCCGCAGCGCCACCGTGCCCAGGCAGAACGCGCCGAGCAGGGCGAGGGCCGCCCAGCCTATTTTGGAAAAACCTTTCATGAGGTGCTCTCTCCCGGAAAGACAGGCAAAGAGTCCCGCGTGCCCCTGGCAGGGTCAATGTGCACGGGACCATTGTGCGGTAGTACTTTGGTCGTACATGTGTGTGGCAGGTGGCGATGTTCCCTCGCAGCCGACAACGCAGGCGCTGCCGGCGTGCGGACATGACGTGCAACGAACATCAGGAATGGAACAATCGGTTGCGACGGCATCCATTGGCGTTGCGCGCTGCAGCGTCCATTTTTACCGGCATCCATCCAACAGGAGTCACCATGAGCCTTCCCGAGCCGGTCCGCGTCCTGCGTACCATCCGTGGCATGCCCACCTCCGACGGTGCCGGTGTTCGCCTGACCCGGGTCATCGGCGGCTCCTCGCTGCCCGACCTCGATCCGTTCCTGCTGCTCGACGAATTCGGTACCGATCGCGCCGAGGACTACATCGCCGGTTTCCCAGAGCATCCGCATCGTGGTTTCGAGACCGTCACCTACATGCTCGATGGCCGCATGCGGCATCGCGACAATCACGGCAACGAGGGCCTGCTGACCCCGGGCAGCGTGCAGTGGATGACGGCCGGCCGTGGCCTGGTGCATTCGGAGATGCCCGAGCAGGAAAGCGGGCAGATGCGCGGCTTCCAGCTGTGGGTGAACCTGCCGGCGCGCGACAAGATGACCGCGCCGAAGTACCAGGAATTCGCTCCCGGGAAGATCCCGGTGGTGCAGCCGGCCGAAGGCGTGCAGGTCAAGGTGATCGCCGGCACGGTCGAGGGCACGGCGGGGCCGATCGCGCAGCCGGCGACCGATCCGCTGTATCTGGACATTGCACTGGAGGCCGATCGTGCCTGGACCTATTCCCTGCCCGAAGGCCACAACGCGTTCGTCTACGTATTCGAAGGCGGGTTGACGGTGGGCGAGCAGGATGCGGCGCGCGACGTGGCGCGGCAGGAACTGGCGGTGCTGGGCGGCGGCGAGCAGCTGCATCTGTCGGCAGGCAGCGACGGTGCGCGGTTGATCCTGGTGGCAGGTCGTCCGCTTCGTGAGCCGGTGATGCGGCATGGCCCGTTCGTGATGAACACCCGCGAGGAATTGATGCAGGCCTTCGTCGATTTCCAGGAAGGCAGGTTCTGAGGTCGCGCTGCGGGCCATGCCCACAGCGCATCGGTAGCGCCGGGCCATGCCCACAGTACATTGGTAGCGCCGGGCCATGCCCACAGTACATTGGTAGCGCCGGGCCATGCCCGGCGGATGTCCAGAAGAGCCGACACGGCTGAAAGCCGCCGGGCATGGCCCGGCGCTACCGATGGAGCGGGTGGAAGTGCGGGAATGCTGCAAGGCAGTCATCCCCGCAGCGCCTCAGCGGCCGTCGGCCACGGCAGAGGGCGTCAGGTTCATGCCCTGCGCAAGCTGCTGCAGCGTGCCCAGTTCCTGGGGGCTGTCGGGATACAGCGCGATCTGCGCGTAGCGGCCCTTGTCCAGCTTGACCACGCTGATGCGGCGCTCGGCATAGCCCGGCGGCTGCTGGCCGCCCAGATCCGGCTGGTACCAGTACAACGATTCACCGGCAAAGCTGCCTTTTTCCTGGCGCAGCGAGCGGGTCAGCGGAATGCCCGGATCGCGCTGGCTGAGCATCAGGCTCAGTACCTCACGCCCGTCACTGGTGGCCGCGCGGCAGACCAGGAAGCCGGACTGTGCCTGCTGCTGCCATTGCAGGCCGCTGCTGGCGGGCAACGAAGGACAGTCGACCGGGGCCTGCGCGCAGGCAGACGACGCAACGAACAACAGGCTCGACAGAACAACAGGCGCGAACTTCATGCATCCCCCAAGGTGGCGTGTCGTTGGCACCGCCGGTGACACCGGCGGTCGAGGCATCCCATCCCCGGATGCCGTCCTGCCCGGCGAAAGCACGGGCGGATGACCAGACCTTAACGGAACGTGAGCGATCGCACAAATCGCGGTTACATCCGTAACCATTGCGGCCGAGGGGCGGCCGCAATGGCACGGTCATGGCTCAGCGGTCGTTGCCGATCCACTTGTAGGTGATGCCGCCGATCGCACCGCCCAGCAGCGGGGCGACCCAGAACAGCCACAGCTGGCCGGTGGCGCCACTGCCGGCGAAGAAGGCCACCGCCGTGGAGCGGGCCGGGTTCACCGACGTATTGGTCACCGGAATGCTGATCAGGTGGATCAGGGTCAGGGCCAGGCCGATGGCCAGCGGCGCGAAGCCCGCCGGCGCCTTGCCATGGGTCGCGCCCATGATCACGATCAGGAACACGGCCGTGAGCACCACTTCGCACAGGAATGCGGCCGCCACGCTGTAGCCGCCGGGCGACAGCGCACCATAACCGTTGCTGGCGAACGCACCGGCCTGGCTGCCATCAATGGCGAAGCCGCTGGCACCGGAGGCGATCTGCAGCAGGATGAAGCCGGCCAGCAGGCCGCCGGCCACCTGGGCGATGATGTAGGGCACCAGATCCCGGGTCGGGAAGCGCCCACCGGCCCACAGGCCCACGCTGACCGCTGGATTGAAGTGCGCACCGGAGATATGGCCGAACGCGTAGGCGCCGGTCACCACGGTCAGGCCGAAGGCCAGGGCCACGCCGAGGAAACCGATACCCAGCGGATTGCCGTCGCCACCGAACTTGGCGGCCAGCACCGCACTGCCACAGCCACCCAGAACCAGCCAGAACGTGCCGAGGAACTCGGCGGACAAGCGTTTACCCATGCTCATGTGTTGCACTCCTTTGACGGTCTAAAGTGTGATTTATGTCACATTTCAGTGATCAGCGGGTGACTGTAGCGTCAACGCCGGGTGCAGGGATACACCTTCGGATGTGTGCAACACGCGATGCTCAGTACTGGGGCAGGGGAATGAATTCCTTGTCGTCGCCGGGAATGGTGCCGAAACGTCCGGCTTCCCAGTCGTGCTTGGCCTGCTCGATACGTTCCTTGGAACTGGAAACGAAGTTCCACCACAGATGGCGCGGGCCATCCAGCGGTTCGCCGCCGAACAGCATCGCCTTCACCGGCGTCTTCGCACGCAGGCGGCCGCGCGCACCGGCCTCGGGAATCACCAGGTGCTGGGCGGGAATGTCCACACCATCCAGCTGCGCTTCGCCCTCGAGGATGTACAGCGCACGTTCGCGGTGACCATCATCGATGTCGATCTCTGCATCCGGGTCCAGGTCGATCGCCACGTTGAGCGTGTCGGCGAACACCTTGACCGGCGACTCCTCGCCATAGGCGCGTCCGGCAATGACGCGCAGCCAGGCGCCGTTGCGGCGCTGCTCGGGCAGGGTGGCGGCGGCATGGTGGTAGAAGGCCGGTTCGATTTCCTCATGCGACTTCGGCAACGCAACCCAGGTCTGCATGCCGTGGATCGGGTTGTCATGGTCGCGGTCCGGTTGCGGCGTGCGCTCGGAATGGGCGATGCCGCGGCCGGCGGTCATCCAGTTGACGTCACCGGGACGGATCACCTGGTCCGAGCCCAGCGTATCGCGGTGGCCGATGGCACCGGACCAGAGGTAGGTGACGGTGGCCAGGCCGATATGCGGGTGCGGGCGCACGTCGATGGCGGTACCAGGGTGCATGAGTGCCGGGCCCATCTGGTCGACGAACACGAACGAACCGATGCTGCGGGCCTGCAGGGTGGGCACGGCGCGGCGCACTTCCAGGCCGCCGATGTCGTGTACGCGCGGGGCGATGATGGTGGTCATGCGGGCGTTCTCGCTGGCAGGGATCAAGGCGGTCAGCATCGCATGCGGTGGTGGCGGTGACATTCCCCGTCCGGGTAACAGGGTGTTCCAGCCAACGGCGCAGCCCCTCGTGGCTGAACGCATAAAGCAGATCATGCGCTTGGCCGTGCGGGGTGGGTTCGCAGGGCACGCCGTAAACCCGTCCATGGGGGCTCGATGGCGCCATCCATGGCGCCTACGATCCTGCGAACCCACCCCGCACGGCCTTAGACAGTTTCCGTGGGCGTCCAGCCACGGAAAAGAAAAAAGAAAATCAAAATCAAAATCAAACGCCGGTCGCTTCGCTCGCATCCACGCAGAGCGTGGACCAAGCGTGTCGCCCAAGGTCGACAGCTACAGGAAATCGCGATTTGCCTACCGTCACCGGAAAACTGTCAGGGGTGGGGCGGTGTGGGGGGGGGGGGGGGGGGGCGCCCGGGGTGGCGGGCTCGAGCCAACACGGCCGGGCGTTCGGCGTGGCGTGGGCCC